>JAEYZR010000082.1 GCA_023427945.1 Pseudomonadota bacterium
AGACTGGCACTGGCCAGTGCCGCGAAGTCGCCAGCCAGCACACAGTCGATCAGCAGAAATCCAGTGACGCGCGGCACCGTCATGCCCGAGTCGATGGGGCCCAGGAAAGGCAGCCAGCCGGTTCCGATGCCCAGCACCAGGATCAACAGAATCGCCCACAGGAACTCGGGTATGGCAAGGGTGAGACTGTTGGCGGCGTCGGCAGCGGTTTCGACCGCGGTGCCCCGGTGGTGGAAGGCGAACATGGCGCCTGCCACGCCGGTGGCCACGCCACTGATCAGCGCCAGAACGATCAACTGAAGCGTGGTGGGCAAGGCGTTCAGAATGAGTGTGCTCACCGGCAGGCCGGACTGGATCGAGCGGCCCCAGTCGCCCTGCAGGACATTGGACAGCCAGACGCCGAACTGCACGTGCAGGGGGCGATCCAGCCCCAGCGCCTGAGCCATGATGGCCGCATCGTCGGCGCTGGCGTTGGGCGGCAGGAGCATGCCCAGCGGGTCCACCGGAATGACACGCAAGGTGACGAATACGATGATGGCGATGGCCAGCAACATCGGTATGCGCGCACCCACTCTGATCAGCAGCGGCAGCAGGGTGTGCCGTACCGATGGCGCACGTGGCAACCGGCGTGCCCTGTCTGCGGGGGGAGCCGCCGCAGCGGCCATCTCGGGTGCTGAGGCCATGATGCGGCTTACTCCTTCTTGATGGCGTGGATCGGTATCGTGCGGCCCGACGCACCGGTATTGCCGCCGGCGCCCGAGGCCTGCGCGTGTGCCGGCATGCCCGCATCGGCGTTCATGCGCTGCCATCCGGCCTGATAACGAGGCACCAGCCAGCGATTGAAGTCGCGCTGTGCCTGCTCCTGCCAGGAATACCGGCCGCGCACGGCATATCGCGAGCGCAACCCGACCTGCACGGCCGCGTCCACATGAAGGTCCTGTTCGATGATTTCCATCGAGGCGTTCATGTTCATGGCCATGCGTTGTTGGAACAGCGGCTCTTTCATGGCGCCGGGAGCCAGCAGCAGGCCCTGGTCCATCTCGTGATTACCGGCGGAGTCGGCACGCAGGATCATGTAGATCACCATGTCGCTGGTCATGACCAGCGACAGTGTGGGCGGCAGATTGGCGAAGGTCATGCGGTTGCGATCTTCATCATTCAGGTTGGGAAAGATCGGCAGAACGGCCTTCTGCATGGCATTGAAGCTGGCGTCGGGATGGGTGGTGCCGTTGTGGCGCAGATACCCGGCAGCATCCGGCGGGGTCTCGGGAAACGTCGCCAGCGCACTCGGCACGAAATCGTGCAGCGGCCCGGCGTGCAGGCGGTTGGCGTGATAGCCATCGTTGTTGTTCTCGAACATGACTTTCCAGTTCCACGGATAGCGGGTCGCCGCTCCTGGACGCGGACCTTCCGCCTGTTCGAGGTCATAGTTGGCCAGCGCGCATGTCAGATGCACCAGACGCGGCGCCAGGGGCGGCGCCGCAAGATCGAAATTGACGAAGATGAATCCCTGCCAGAGCTCGACCTGCAGCGTGGGCAGGCAGAACTTCGACTTGTCGAACCCCACCGTCTTTTCCATGGCGGGTGCGCCGATCAGCGCGCCGTCCAGCGAATACGACCAATGATGGTAGGGACAGAGAAAGGCACGGGCATTGCCACGCCCTTCGGCCACCAGCATCGCGCGGTGCTGGCACACGGCCGACATGGCCTTGATCTCGCCCTGGCGGTTGCGTGCAATGAGCAGCGGTTCGTTGACGATGGAGGTGGTGAAGTAGTCCCCGCTATCTGGAATCCAGGAGGCTCGTCCCACACACAGCCATTCATGGTTGAACAGCGCTTCTTTCTCGAATTCGTAAAAATCTTCGCCGGTATAGCAGACGGGCGGAAGGGTTTCGGCTTCTTCCACCGTCAGTATCGATGAGTCCAGATCTCGAAAGAACCCGTCAGAAGGAAATGCGTGCTTCGTCATCGTGCTTCACCGTAAATGTTGCGCTCGTTCGGCCCATCCTGAACGAGTTGCGTATGAATGATGGTAGACACATCCCCCCGGCACTTCTTGGCGGCATGCGCACGTATCCTGGCCTAATCGTGCATCGCGCCGACGCCTGTCGTCAGGCGGCCCGCCAGGCGTAGGGGATGAGCCAGCCGTTGCGAAAAGGCGTGTAATGCACCCGTTTGGGCGCACTCACGACGGAGGAGATACCTTGCAGCAGCGGCAGCGAATAGCCCTGTTCCACCGCCCAGATATGGAATGCCTTGTATCCCTGGATGCGTTTTTCAGTGTCCAGTTCGACCAGCAAAGGGTCGAGCTTTTCAGACACGTCGGGGCTGCGCCAGACCGAGAATATTTTTTTCGGATCCAGGTAGTAGCCGGCAGACAGCTCGGGGTCGCCCGTGGCGTTGGTCCAGAACCAGAGCGCGGGGCCATCCATCTTCCCGGCCTGCACGCGGGGGTAGTACTGGGCCGGTTCGATGACTTGCAGATCGGCCTCTATGCCCACACGTTTCCACATCTGTGTGATGGCGCGCGCCATGTCGAAATCGTTGGCATAGATGCCGCTGGTGGCGTAGAAGGGAAATCGCACCGGGTTGGAGGCGGAATAGCCGGCCTGGGTCAACAGCTCCAGCGCCCGTTCAGCCGAGTAGGCGAACTGGTATTGCGGGTCGAACGCCGGCGTTTCGGGTGGCGCGGCGGTGGACAGCGGCTTGGCCACCTCGTTGAAAAAGGCCTTGGACAGCGCCTGCTTGTCGATGGCGTGATGCATCGCCAGACGCACCTTGTGCTCGGTCAGGGCGCCCTGGTTGGCCATGTGGATGAGGTAGGTGTCCACCGTCGGTGTCAGGCTGGCCTGAAGCCCGGGCAGTTTGCCAAGGCGCACGGCTTCGCGCACCGGCAGCCCGCTGGCCACGGCCAGCCGTCCAGATTGTGCTGCGGCAGCGCGCGACGTGGCATCCTTCACGATCTGGAAGGTCACGCGCTTGACCGATGCCGGCCCGCGCCAATAGTTTTCGAAAGCTTCCAGCACGATGAGGTTGTCGCGTTCGTGGCTGACCAGCCGATAAGGCCCGGACCCTATCGGTTTTTGCAGGAACCCGTCCATTCCGACCTGTTCGATGTACCGTTTGGGCAGTACGAACGCACCGGAATAGGCCAGGAACTGCGGCGCCGTGACCATCGGTCGGGAGAAGTGCATGACCGCCCGGGTGGGCGAGGGCGTGTCGATCGCCTCGACCAGGTTCCATATGAATCCGGCCTGCAGCTTGGGGTTCTCGCGCAGACGGGTCATGAAGGTGAAGGCGAAGTCGGCTGAGGTGAGCGGGTCGCCGTTGTGAAACGTCACCCCCTCCCTGAGCGTGAGATCCAGCGTCAGTCCGGTGTCGTCGAGCCAGCGATACTCGGTGACGATACCGTTACTGAGTTGCGCGTCGTGCGTGTACTCCAGCGGCTGGTCGAAGATGCATTTGAACAGCGGCACGGCATTGGGTGCGACCGAGGCACCCGGGTCCCAGGACAGCACATCGGTGGGAATCGCGATGTTCATGTCAGGTCCCGGCGCAGCCATGACGCGATCCAGATGCGCGCTGGCCAGCAAGGCACCCAAGGGAACCGCTTTGATGAAATCACGACGATGGATCATGCCCAACTCCCGGAAAGATGACGTTTCAGAAAGGACGATCGCCCTTGACCCACAGCCTGTGCATTTCGCGCACGTACTGGGTGTCGTCGAACAAGGTGCCGGTGTGCAGCGCACAGCGGTTGTCCCAGACCAGGATGTCGCCCACCTGCCATTTGTGGCGATAGACGAACTGCGGCTGGGTCGCGTACTCCACCAGTTTTTCGATCATGGCCACCGAAGTTTCGGGGTCCATGTCGACGATGCCTTTGACCGTACCCGTGCTGGGCCACAGCGCCTTGCGTCCGTTGGCGGGGTGGGTACGGATCAGCGGATGGAAGACATCGGGGTTGTCGCGTTTCTGCTCCTCGGTCAGTTCGCGCCGGTTGTAGGTACGGGTGCGCATGAAATGCTGATAGCTGTGATGCACCACCATCGGGGAGAGCCGCTCGCGCTCTTCCTCGGGTAGCGAGTCGAAGGCGGCGCACATGTCGGCCAGCAAGGTGTCTGCGCCCACCGGCGGCACCTGCAAGGCATACAGCATGGTGCACATGACCGGCTTTTCCTTATAGGAATAGTCGGTGTGCCAGCCCACGCCATCGTTGTGGCTGCCGATGGGGCGACCGTCCACCTTGCGATTGGACAACTGGTAGATCTGCGGGAAGTCCGGCAGGGTGTATTCCTTGAGCGTGTGTCCTTCCGGCTCGCCGAACTGACTGGCGAACTTCACCAGCATGGCCGGTGGCAGAGTCTGGTTGCGAAGCAGCAGCGCACCGTGCAGATTGAACGTCGCAACGACGTTGGCCAGCGTGGCCGCATCGGCCGAAGCAAGGTCCACGTCCATGATTTCGACACCGAAGCTGTTGTGCAGCGAGCGGGTGGCGAGTGTCTCCGAAATATCCATCATCGTTACTCCTGGGGGTTGAGTCAGAATGTGTGAACCATGGCGACGCGCCCGGTGACCTGGGTGCTGCCATCGGCAGGAATCAAGTAAAAGCCCGCACCTTGCGAGGCGTGCGTGCCATTGGTCGCTTTCAGATAGGACGCCGATGCATACAGCCAGGTGCGTTTGGACAGGTCGTAGCGCACGCCTGCCGTGGGCTGATGCCACTTCGTGCCTTCAAGCTTGGAGAACTGGTAGGCGAGCAGGCCGGTCGTGCCGCTTGCCAGAGGAATGGATACCCCGACTTCGTAGACCTGCTGGGTAGAGGAGCGCTCGCCATCATCGAAGGTGGTGGCGGTGGCATTGGCAAGCACGGCGAACTGGTTGGCGAAGCGGTAGCTCGCGCCTATGCCGGCGATGGTCTGTTTGTCCAGTTGCACGCCGCGGCTCGTGATGGGGAAACGGTCGTTGACCCCGGTGGGCCTGGAGGCATCCAGCTCGGCGGTTTCGCGCCCCAGAAACGAGAACAGGCCGCTGGTCAGATAAGGGTGGATCGCCACATCGTCCAGGCGCGTGTAGACAGCGCCTACGCTTACCGGGCCATCCTTGTATCCTGCCCCGACGCTCCACGCACTGCCGCGCGAGGAGTCAAAGCGCTGCTGGCCAAAACCATACATGGCGCCGAAGCTGAAGCCCGAAAAATTGGGGCTCGCGTACTTGATCGAGTAGTCGATCTGCTTGCCGGAAATCCGGTCGAAGTCACCCTGGTGGCCGGCATACACACTGGCGTAGCCGCCGATGTTGAACTGCTGGATGTAGTCGCGTACGAAATCGTACTGGCGTCCGCCGGTGACCGTGCCGTAGGGGGTGGCCAGACCCATCCAGGCCTGTCGACCGAACATGCGCCCGCCCTGACGGAACTCGCCCGAACCCAGGCTGAAGCCATTCTCCAGGTTGAAGATGGCGGCATTGCCGCCACCAAGATCTTCACGGCCACGAAAGCCGAACCGATTACCGAAATTGATGCCGTCGCCGAAAAAGACCTTGCTGCTGCCTGCCTGATTGTTGACGTACGAAATGCCCGCATCGAGCAGACCGTAGAGGGTCACCGTGCTTTGTGCGTAGGCGGGTTGAACCAGAATGCCTGTCAGCGAACACACCACGCCGCGAGTCAATTTACCGATCATGTCGTTATCCCCAAGAGGGTTGAAGAGGCCGGCTGCCCAGGTCGCCGGGCTGCCGCAGTACGCCTGACTTTGTCTCCTCGATCTCATGCTGGTGTCGGATGGACCGCCGTTGGGTGTGTCATCCGATCGTAGGGCAGGCCCGCCGTGCCGTCTTGCACAGCGGTGTCCATTTAGTTGTCTGAAACCGAACGCGCTTCGCCGCTCATACCGCCTGATCGGTGGAGGGCTTTTCCCAAAGGTTGATGTTGGCGTCCACGGCCAGGGCGTCGATCGCTTCGATTTCTTCGTCTGAAAACGACGTGGACGACAGCGCCGCGACGTTCTCGCGGATCTGCTCGGGGCGGCTCGCACCGATCAGCGCCGAGGTCATGGCCGGGTGGCGCAGCACCCACGCCAGGGCCATCTGCGCCAGCGTCTGGCCCCGCTCACGGGCGATATCGCCCAGTCCGCGCACCCGGGCGAGGTTGTTTTCGCTCAGGTGTTCAAGCGGCAGCGATCCCCCGCCTGGCCGGTTGATCCGCGCGTCAGTGGGAATGCCGGACAGGTACTTGTTGGTCAACAGCCCCTGGGCAAGCGGCGTGAAGGCGATACATCCCACGCCCAACTCGTGCAGACAGGGCAGCAGCTCGGGCTCGATCCATCGATTCAGCATGTTGTAGGAAGGCTGTTGCAGGCGCAGGGGCACGCCGTGCGAAGCCAGCAGCGCCGCCATCTCGCGTGTCTTGCCCGCCGAGTAGGAGGACACGCCTACATAGAGCGCCTTGCCTTGCTTGACGGCACTGGCCAGCGCATCGGCGGTTTCTTCCAGCGGGGTATTGGCATCGAAACGGTGCGAGTAAAGCATGTCGACATAGGCCAGCCCCATGCGCTGCAGGCTTTGGTCCAGGCTGGCGAGAATATGTTTGCGCGATCCGCCGCCGCTGCCGTAGGGCCCGGGCCACATGGACCAGCCTGCCTTGGTCGAGATGAACAGTTCGTCGCGGTAGGGTGCGAAGTCCTCGCGCATCATGCGTCCAAACTGTTGCTCGGCCGAACCGGGGGGCGGACCGTAATTGTTGGCCAGGTCGAAGTGCGTGATCCCCAGGTCAAAGGCGGTACGCAGCACGCTGCGCTGGCGTTCGTAATCGGTGGTGTCGCCGAAGTTGTGCCATAGCCCCAGGGAAAGACTGGGTAGTTTGAGGCCGCTCTTTCCGGCGCTACGGTAGGTCATCGCCTCGTAGCGGTCCGATGCTGCGTGATAGATCATTGGAAGCTCCTGGGCGTGCGCTGCGCCGCAGGGCGCGGGCAGGCAAGCGTGGTGAGATCAGGCGCGGCTGAGCCACATGGGGGCAATCTGGGTGCCTTGTCCTGCGCCGTAGCCGAAGTAGATGTTCAGGCCGGCCAGCGGTTCGAGATAGCGTGCATTGCGCAGGGGGCCGGCATCGATGGGAGCGAAACCGATGCTTTCGATGAGGCGGCGCACCAGGGATTTGGCTGCGTCGTTGTCACCGGCGTAGAACGTGGGCGGCGCCTGTTCTCCGAAGGTGCCGCCCTTGGCGATGACCTGGGCGAACAGCGTGTTGAAGCCCTTGACCACGTGGGCGGCCGGGGTGGCCTGGGCAATGGATTCCGCCGCAGACGTGGTGTGTCCGATCGTCAGGCCGCCGTAGTCTGCGGTCAGCGGATTGGTGACGTCCAGTATGGTTTTCTCCGACAGATCACCCATTGCCTTGAGCACGTCGCTGGCTGCATCGTAGGGAACGGCCAGCACGATGACCTCGGCATCGGCTGCGGCTGACTCCAGAGGAAGGCTCAGTGCATCGGCTGATTCTGCCAGGGCGGCGGCGCGTGCCATGTCGCGCCCGGTGATCACCACGTCATGCCCGGCCGCGGTAAGCTGCTGGGCGATGCCTGAACCAATATTTCCATATCCGACAACGGTAATGCGCATGAGTCCTCTCCAGAAGTGCAATAGATTCATGCCGCCAGGTGACGACATGCAATCGAATGTAGGAGTAAACGTCTGGCGGATAAACGGCCACTGCCGCAATGCGTTATGGCGCCGGGCGGGATAATCCCGGTGTCCCTTTATTACTTGCCGTAATGTGATTAGCGATTAATGTGCTTTGTCTGGAATTAGGTGGCTTGGTAGTCTAGGCCGCCCCTGATCTCTATATTGAGTGAACGCCATGATCTCCCTTCGCCAACTTCTCGTAGCCGGTCTGCTGCAGTTCACTGCAGTGACTGCCGTTTTTGCGCAGTCCAATCTGGCTGACATCAAGTCGGCCGGAGTCATCAAGATCGGCACCGAGGGCACGTACGCGCCCTTCAGTTTTCATGACAAATCCAACACATTGACCGGTTTCGACGTCGAGATCGGACGCGCCATCGCGCAGAAGCTGGGCGTGAAGGCCCAGTTCGTGGAAGGCAAGTGGGACGGCCTGATCGCCGGGCTGGATGCCAAGCGCTACGACGCCGTGATCAACCAGGTGGGCATCACCGATGCGCGCCGCGCCAAGTACGCGTTCTCTGATCCCTACATCGCCTCGGCAGCCGCGCTGATCGTGCGCGAGGACAACACGACCATCCAGTCCTTCGCCGACCTGAAGGGCAAGAAGTCGGCCAACACGCTGACCAGCAATTTCGGCAAGCTCGCCCAGAGCAATGGCGCCGAAGTCGTGGCCGTGCAGGGCTTCAACGAAGCCATCGAACTGCTGGTGTCCAAGCGCGTCGAGGCGACCGTCAACGACAATCTGTCGTTCCTGGATTTCAAGAAACAGCGTCCCCAGGCACCGGTGAAGATCGTTGCCTTGGACAAGACGGCAGAGTTCAGCGTGTCCGGCGTGCTGCTGCGCAAGGGCGATGACGCGCTGGTGGCTGCCGTCAACAAGGCGCTGGCCGACATCAAGGCGGACGGCACCTTCAAGACCATTTCCGAGAAGTATTTCGGGGTGGACGTTTCGGCCCAGTAAGCCTGCGTCGATCACACCGTGCCATCCTGGTTTCAGCTCGTCCTGGATTCGTTCTGGCCCCTGCTTTACGCGGGGCTGGTGTTCACGATTCCGCTGACCATCATGTCGTTCTCGCTGGGGCTGGTGCTGGCGTTCATCGTTGCGCTGATGCGGTTGTTCGGGCCCGCGCCGCTGGTGGCCGTGGTGCGTTTCTACGTGTGGCTCATACGCGGCACGCCCCTGTTGGTGCAACTGTTCGTGATCTTCTACGGGTTGCCCAGCGTGGGCATCGTGCTGGATCCCTTGCCGGCGGCACTCATCGGTTTCACGCTGAATGTCGGTGCCTACAACTCCGAAGTCATACGCGGGGCCATCGAGTCGATATCCAAAGGCCAGTGGGAGGCCGCCTACTCGCTGAGCATGACGCGGGCGCAGGCCGTGCGTCGCACCATTCTGCCGCAGGCCACGCGCGTGGCCGTGCCGCCTCTGGCCAATTCGGTGATCTCTCTGGTCAAGGACACCTCGCTTGCCGCCGTCCTGACCGTGCCGGAAATTTTCCAGGCCGCGCAGCGCATCGCGGCCGTGACCTATGAACCGCTCATCCTCTATCTGGAAGCGGCGTTCATCTATCTGATCATCAGCACGGTGTTGTCCTGGGCGCAGCAGCGCATGGAAAAGCGCTTTGGCAAACATGCCGTTTTCGGCGAGGGCAACCGATGATCCGGCTTGAACAGATCGACAAGCATTTTGGTGAACTGCACGTGCTCGATCATGTGGATGTCAGCCTGCCCGAGGGCAGCGTCACCGCACTGATCGGACCCTCGGGCAGCGGCAAGAGCACGCTGTTGCGCTGCGTGAACCTGCTGGAAGTGCCGGACTC
This sequence comes from Pseudomonadota bacterium, assembly GCA_023427945.1. Classification (GTDB taxonomy): domain Bacteria; phylum Pseudomonadota; class Gammaproteobacteria; order Burkholderiales; family Burkholderiaceae_B; genus Schauerella. The sequence continues at coordinate 9,495 of JAEYZR010000082.1, forward strand.
GGGCACGCTGCAACTCGGCGACGAAACCGTGCACTTCACCGGCAGGCGTCTGGCCCGCGACACCGTGCAGCGCATCCGCCTGCAGACCGGCATGGTGTTCCAGAATTTTCAGCTGTTTCCGCACCAGACGGTCATTGCCAACGTGATGGAAGGCCTGCTGACGGTGCAGAAGTGGTCGCGTGATCGGGCGCATGCACGGGCCGAGGAACTGCTGCGCAAGGTCGACATGCTGGCCAAGGCCGATGCCTGGCCCGGCATGTTGTCAGGCGGGCAGCAGCAGCGCGTGGCCATTGCTCGCGCCTTGGCGCCTGCGCCTCGTGTGCTGTTGTGCGATGAGCCCACCTCGGCACTGGATCCCGGCCTGGCCGGCGAGGTCGTGGAAGTGTTGCAGCAACTCGCCCGCGAAGGCATGACGATGCTGATGGCCACGCACGACCTGCGTCTGGCGGCTTCGGTGGCCAGTAATGTGGTGTTCCTTAGCGGCGGCCAGGTGGTCGAGTCCGGCCCTTCGGCCCAGTTGTTCCAGAGTCCTTCCGACCCCCGCACGCGAACCTTCGTCGCGTCGCTGAATCAGGCATCGGCGATTGCGCCTGCCCCCTGACGGCGCAGCCAAGGTTCAATCCACTGCACGGCGCGCCATCACGCGCCCACCAGCCGCTGCACCAGAAAATCGATGAATACCCGCACACGTCTCGGTGTGCTGGCACCGCCCACGAACACCGCATGGACCTCCGCGGAGTCGCCCGGGTTGTATGCCTGCAGCAGCGGCACCAGGCGGCCGGCCGCCAGATCCGCCTCGACGTGAAAATCCCCCAGGCGTGTGATGCCCACCCCTTCGATGGCCAGCAGCCGCAACGCCTCGGCGTTGTCCATTTCCACGTTGCCTGCGGGTCGCAGCACGAAATCCCGCCCGTCCTCGCGAAACGGCCATCCCGGCACGGCGCGCCGGAAATTGAAATGCAGGCAGTTGTGGCGGGCGAGATCGGCCGGCACTTGCGGCACGCCGGCACGCGCCAGATAGTCCGGCGAGGCGATCACGATGTTGCCGATCTTGCCCAGCCGCCGGGCGGTCAGCGGGCTATCGGGCAGGGGGCCCACACGGATGCCCACATCCGTCTGCCCGCCCAGTACGTCCTGAATGACATCGGTCACGGCGATATCGACCAGAATGTCAGGGTAACGCGCCAGGAACTCGGGTAGCAGGGGCGCGATGCGCAGGCGGCTGTACGCCGGGCCCACGCTGATCCGCAGGCGTCCGCGAGGCGCGGCCTGATCGGAGATGGCGCTTTCCGATTCGTCGATATCGGCCAGTATCCGGCGTGCCGCCAGCAGGTAGGCGTTGCCTTCCAGCGTCAGACTCAGGGTGCGCGTGGTGCGGATCAGCAGGCGCACGCCCAGGCGTTGTTCGATGCGCGAAATGATGCGGCTGATGGCCGAGGGAGTCAGCCCCAGCATCCGTCCACCCGCCGACAGGCTGCCAGCCCGCACCACTGCCTCGAAGGCCTGCATCTCGCTTGCTCGGTCCAGCATCTCTCACCCCATCTGTGATTCCAGCGCAAAGCTTCCGTTCTTTCAGTCCTACTACCGCTCGCCTGGACAAGGGTCTATCTTTGCATAGAGTTCAAAAGGACAAAAGACATGAAGATCAACTCTGCCATCGTGGCACTGGCAATCGGGGCATTCGGAATCGGCGTCACCGAGTTCTCGCCTATGGGCATTCTTCCGATCATCGCCCACGACCTCGGCGTCTCCATACCCAGCGCAGGCCTGCTGGTCAGTGCCTACGCCTTCGGCGTGCTGATGTGGTCGCCGCTCATGACGCTGACGACCGGGCGCGTCCCGCGACGCACGCTGCTGATTGCCCTGATGGGTATTTTTACGCTGGGCAACGCGCTGTCGGCGGCGGCCGACTCCTATACCTGGCTGTTCCTGGCACGGGTGCTGACCTCGTTCACGCACGGGGCGTTTTTCGGGGTCGGTGCGATCGTGGCCTCGACCCTGGTGGCGCCGGACAAGCGTGCGGGCGCAGTGGCGGCCATGTTCATGGGGCTGACGATCGCCACGGTGGGCGGTGTGCCGATGTCGGCCTGGGCGGCCGAACAGTTCGGCTGGCGTTCGGTGTTCTGGGCGATCACGGCACTGGGCGTGCTGGCAATGGTGTCCCTGCGCCTGGCGCTGCCCTACATTGAAGGCAACCCCCGCGGCAACGTGCGCGCCGAACTGCGCGTGCTCACCCGTGCCCCGGTGATCAAGGCGCTGGCCATGACCGTCATCGCCTCCAGCGCCATGTTCACGGTGTTCACCTACATCGCGCCGATCCTGCTTGAACGCACCCAGGCATCGCCCGCGTTCGTGGCCGCCATGCTGGTGCTCTACGGCCTGGGTTTGACCGCGGGGAACTGGCTGGGCGGCCACTACGCCGACCGCTCCATCGATGGCACGCTGATCGCGACGCTGGCCAGCACGGTCGTGCTGCTCCTGCTGTTTGCCATCGGCATGCAGTGGCGCGGTTCGGCGGCCGTGCTGATCTTTCTGTGGGGCATCACCAGCTTTGCCGTCGTCGCGCCGTTGCAGACGCGCGTGATGACGGCGGCCGGCGAAGCGCCCACGCTGGCCTCTGCGGTGAACATCGGTGCGTTCAACCTGGGCAATGCGGTGGGTGCGGTGG
>JAEYZR010000095.1 GCA_023427945.1 Pseudomonadota bacterium
TCGACCACATATTGCGGCTTGATGACCGAATCCGAGGTCGGGTACTTGAGGCATTCCTTGCCGCGCCAGGCCTGAACCTGTTCCCACCATTTGGTCAGGGACGGCGCGCGCGACTCGGCTGCCGCGAGTTTGTACTGGGCGATCAGATCGATCAGCACATCGCGAACGCCACCGACGATCGGCACATCCACGCGCACGCGCTTGGAGATGGATGAGGGATCGATGTCGATGTGAATGATCCTGCGCGAATTCTGCGCAAAATGCTTGGGATTGCCGATCACGCGGTCGTCGAAACGGGCGCCGACCGCCACCAGCACGTCGCAGTGCTGCATGGCCATGTTGGCTTCGTACGTGCCGTGCATGCCGGGCATGCCCAGGAACTGGTTGCTGCTGGCGTTCAATGCGCCCAAGCCCATCAGGGTGTTGGTACAAGGCGCACCTGTGAGCTGCACGAATTCGCGCAGTTCATCCGATGCATTGGCCAGGATCACGCCGCCACCCGAATAAATCATGGGGCGCTCGGCTGACAGCAGCATCTGGACAGCTTTCTTGATCTGTCCTTGATGGCCCTTGTTCACCGGCGCATACGAGCGCATGTGAATGTCGCCTTTGGCAGGGACGTACTTGGCGGGTGCGAGCGTGATGTCCTTGGGGATGTCGACCAGCACCGGGCCGGGCCTGCCGGTACGGGCGATGTGGAAGGCACGCCGCATCGTGTCGGCCAGATCCTTGACATCGCGCACCAGGAAGTTGTGCTTGACGCACGGCCGGGTGATGCCCACCGTGTCGCACTCCTGGAAAGCATCCTCGCCGATGGCAGCAGTAGGCACTTGCCCGCTGATGATCACCATGGGGATGGAGTCCATATAGGCGGTCGCAATGCCAGTCACGGCATTGGTGACACCTGGCCCGCTGGTGACGATGGCCACGCCGACTTTCTTGGACGAACGGGAATAGGCATCCGCAGCATGGATGGCCGCCTGTTCGTGGCGCACCAGAATATGCTGGAATTTGTCTTGCTTGAAGATTGCGTCGTAGATATAGAGGACCGCACCACCGGGGTAGCCGAAAACGTGTTCCACGCCTTCGTCGGCCAGGCAGCGCACGACGAGGTCGGCACCATTCATTTCACTCATGTCATTCCTTTCATTACCGGCCCTGAGTTATCGACAGTCGTCGGCCGGTACGGCCTGAGACAGAACTTGCACCTTGGCTGACAACATGACCCAGCGCTTTGCGGCTCACGGAGCCACGCCACCTGGACACCTTGCCGACCCGGCACGCATTCATCGAAACGCAGTGCAAGTGCCCCTTGGGAGCACCGGAGGTCGAAACGGAAGCTTTGGCAACACACGCTTGTGGCGCGGCCAACAGCAGGGTTTACGGGTCGCCAGAAGCCAGAAGGTGATCGGGCAAGAGCAGACCTGTCGACACTGTGCGCGGTTTTGCACCCCAGCGCCGAGGCATGCACTTTAACCTGTTGTTGCAAAGGGGGCAAACAGACCGCACAGTTCTCTATACTGTGTCGCCTGCGGCCCACACTTGTACCCCTTTTACCCAGAGGCGCGTCGACCCAAACCACGTGTGACACCCTGCAGGAATGCAAGATTTCGCCCTCACCCTCGGGGCGACCGACTGACAACAAGGTGGCGTTGATGGAACTTCGGCTGTCCAGCCTGCGAAATTTTTTCTATAGCCACTACTTTTTTGGCGGCGTTCGCCAAGGTGTGGGCATGTTGCTGCCCGTCATCGTGCTGGGTGGCATTTTCGGCTATTACGTAGAGGGACTGATAGCCACCTTTGGCGCGCAATGCCTGGCCATCATCGACCAACCGGGCGGCCCCCAGCGCCACCGGACCAACGAGATGCTGGGCGGCGCGGCTCTGGGCGTGCTGACCGTATGCATTACCGGACTGGCTTCCACGCACCCCCTGGCACTCTGGGTGGCGGTCGTCGTGCAGTGCTTTGCGTTCTCGATGTTCACGGTGTTCGGCAAGCGTGGCGGGCTGATCGGCTTTGCGGGACTGCTGCTGATGACCCTCACCATGCACGATCCGCTGGCACCCGAACAGGTGCTGTCCCATGCGGCCTTCACCCTGGGCGGCAGCCTGTTCTACCTTGCCTTCAGCAATGCCTTCAGCCGCCTGCTGTGGCTGCGCGAGGAGCGCCAGGCGATGTCGCTGGCCCTGCACGCCACGGCGGACTATGTCGCGGCCCGAGCCAGCTTCTACGACGAAACCACCGATCTTGAAGAATGCTATCGGCTGCTGATCGCCCGCCAGTCGGTAATGACGGAAAAGCATCAAGGCGCGCGCGACATGGTGTTGCGTGCCCTGCCCCGCGGCAAAGGCTGGGGCGACCGGCACCGGGTCATGATCTGGAACATGTTCGTGGACATGTTGACCTTGCTCGATACGCTGGTGGCCACGCATACCGATTACGCCACGTTGCGCCGGGCCCTGGCAGGCAACGACAGCCTGCTGTTCATGCGCGACGCGCTGAACAAGATCTCGCTGGACCTGAATCGCGTGGCATTGGGCATCGCCTTGAGCCGGCCCGTCACGCATCGCAGCAGCACCAAGGCCGAATTGCGCGCCATCGAGTATGAATTAGAGCAATTACGCAAGGAAGGATTCGGACGCACCGATCCGGAGGTCCTGGCCCTGGTGATCCAGGTGCTGCGCCGGCTGAGGACTTCGGCCCGCATCGTCGACCGGCTGGTGGAACACAGTGCAGCATCGCCGACAGCCGTTCCCACGCAGAGCGTTCGCCTGGACAAGTCGCTCTCGCGCTTTCTGTCGCGCCAGACGTTCCGGCCTGGCTTGATCACCAGCAACCTGCGCCTGGATTCCCCTCACTGCCGCTACGCCCTGCGGGTGGCGCTGGCAGCGGCGGCGGCCATGACACTGACAGGGGCCTGGCTCACACCTGCCTTCTCGGCCCACAACTACTGGGTGATGCTGACCATCGTCATCATCATGAAGCCCGGGTTCGCGCTGACGCGCCAGCGCAATGGCTGGCGCCTGGGCGGCACGCTGATCGGGTGTGCCCTGGCGCTGGGCTTGTTCCAGCTGACCGACTCGCCCGAAGTATTGTTTATTGCGCTGATCGCCGCCTGCGTGATGGGCAACAGCCTATTGCAGATCAACTACATGCTGAGTGCGACGTTCAACACCTTGTTCGTTGTGCTGGTGTTTCACTTCGTCTCCCCTGGCACCGTGTCTTTGTCAGTGATTGGCGAGCGTGCCTTGGATACCGCCATAGGCTGCGGATTGGCATTGGTGTGTAGCTACTTCCTGCCATGGTGGGAGTACCGCTATACCCGCCCGCTGGCGCGTGCCGCCATCAAGGCCAACCTGGAGTATCTGCAATCTGGATTGCGCTACGCCGCAATCATGCAACAGCAGTCGGCAGCCAAAGCCGATCCATCGCTCGCGCCGGTGGACAGCGCGGCGCTCAACGATGCAGACGTGGCCTGGCGCCTTTCCCGGCGTAACGTCCATATCGCCTTCAGCAACTTTGCCGAGGCGTTCTATCGCATGATGAGCGAGCCGGAGTCACATCAGGTGAACGTACCGGAAATGAACAACCTGCTCATCCAGAACCACGTGCTGGCGTCCCAGATCACGGCAACCGTACCGCTGCTTGCAGGGTTGTCCGCCACGCCGCCCAACATCCAGCGAACGCTGGACGCCGTGGCCGCCATGCTGGATATGAAGGGCGCACGTTGGGCCCCGCTGCCGGCCTCCATCGAGAACGAAGGCGATCTGGCGTCGCTGTCGTATCCGATCAAGCAAATGGTGAAGGCTGCGCAGATGGTGCGCACTGAAATGGCCGGACTGAACGAAGCCACCGTGCCGGCGCCTCCGCCCGTGAGCGCCTCGGCGCCCGAAGCCGGCGAACTGATAGAGGGGACGGCTGTGCGGGATTCGATCAAGTAGACATCAGGGTGCGCAGGCTATGCCGCATTCGTCGCATAGCCTGGCCCCACGATCAGGCCTGTATTGCTTAGTCCTGGCGACGCCGGAACACCAGCTTGTCTTCGGTGGATGCATCGGGCGCAAACGAATAGCCCTCGACATCGAAGCCGGTCAAGCCTTTGGGCGAGGCCACCTTGTGTTCAATGGCGTAGCGCGCCATCAGGCCACGCGCACGCTTGGCATAAAAACTGACGATCTTGTAGGTGCCGGCCTTGTATTCCTGGAAGACGCATTGCACGACGCGCGCCTGCAGTGTCTTGCGATCCACTGACTTGAAGTATTCATCCGACGCCAGATTCACGATGATCGGTTGCTTCTCGTCGGCCAGACGCTCGTTCAGATACTGCGCAATGCGTGCGCCCCAGAAGTCGTACAGGTTGTTGCCTGCCGGCGTCTGAAGACGTGTACCCATTTCAAGACGATAGGGCCGCATCAGATCGAGCGGACGCAACACACCATACAAACCACTCAGGATGGCGACGTGTTCCTGCGCCCAATCGAGCTGCTTGGCCGACAGGCTTTGTGCATCCAGCCCTTCGTATACATCGCCGTTGAATGCCAGGACCGCCTGGCGGGCATGATCCATGTCGAACACAGGCTTCCACTGGGCATAGCGTTGAACGTTCAATTCCGCCAGCGCCTCGCTGATGGACATCAGCTCGCCGACTTCTGCGGCGGTTTTGGTCTTCAACACCTTGATGAGCTTTTTGGCGTCATCCACGAACAACGGCTGGGTATGCGAACGTTCGGGCAGCGCCGAATCGTAATCCAGTTTTTTTGCAGGAGAGAGCAGCAACAACATGATCTAGTTTTCCAGAAATTAACGCGCGGTCCAGCCGCCGTCGACCGACAAGGTAGTCCCGGTAATCTGTGCCGCAGCATCCGAGGCCAGGAACACGGCGGTCCCGCCCAATTGTTCCGGCGTCACGAATTGCAGTGAAGGTTGTTTTTCCGAAAGAAGATCACGGGCAGCATCGTCCTGACTCATTCCATTCTTCTCTGCCAGCGCCGAGATCTGCTTTTCCACCAGGCCGGTACGCACCCAACCCGGGCAAATCGCATTGGCCGTGATCCCCTGCCCTGCCGTTTCCAGTGCCGTAACCTTGGTCAGCCCCACCACACCGTGCTTGGCGGCCACGTAGGCCGATTTGTTGGCCGACGCCACCAGGCCGTGTGCCGAAGCGATATTGATGATGCGCCCCCAGCCCTGCTTCTTCATATGGGGCAGTGCTGCTGCCGTACCGTGAAACACGGCCGAGAGGTTGAGCGCAATGACGGCATCCCACTTTTCGGTCGGGAAGTCCTCGATGGCGGCGGTGTGCTGGATGCCGGCATTGTTGACGATGATGTCGATGCGGCCCAGTTCGCGCACCGTGCGCTCGACCAGCTCGCGCACCGCCGGACCGCTGGAAAGATCTGCTGCGTCATAGAGCACTTCTACACCGTGAGTGTCAGCCAGCGATTGACGGGTTTGTTCAATAGCCTGTGCTTCGCCAAATCCATTGAGCACGACCGAGGCACCCTGGGCCGCAAACGCGGTTGCGATGCCCAGACCGATACCGCTGGTCGAACCTGTGACGACTGCTACTTTGCCTTTAAGCATGACTTCTCCCAAGGATGGACTCTGGCTTGAAGTGTAGCTGTTCAGCCGGTCTGGGCGCAGACCATTCGGTAGTGAACATGGGTGGATTGGACGGGTAGGCGGATGGATGGCCAGGATCAAGCCGCAGGCAACATTGAAATTTCCCGACAGGAAAAATTTCTGGTAAAGTAGCGTGCTTCGCTAAACACGAAGACTTGGATGGCCCGCTACCGACCACAGCGTGCCGTCAAACTGAAGGTTCGATGGATTGAAAGATCAATCGGGTTTTCAGGGACTGCAGTGTGAATTGCAGCAGGTAAAGGCACCAGGAGAGGTGGCAGAGTGGTCGAATGTACCTGACTCG
>JAEYZR010000135.1 GCA_023427945.1 Pseudomonadota bacterium
ACAACGAGTAGCCAGCGGCCGATCCGAGTCCGAGGATAGGGGGCGGCATGATGGAAAAGGTGAATCCCTGTGGCAGGCTGGCGAACTTGCGATTGAGTTCGGCATTGATCTCGCTGGAACTGCGCGAGCGCTGCTGGAACGGTTCCAGGGGAAAGAACGCGCCGCCGATGTTCGGTGTCGTGGTTGCCAGCGTGATGTTGCGCCCCGGGAAGGTGATGAAATGGGCAACGCCTTCGGTGTTCTGGCCCAGTTCGGCAAGGTCCTTGAGCATCGCGTCGGTGCGTTCGATGGACGCACCCTCGGGCAATCGCACCCCGGCAATCAGGGTCTGCCTGTCCTGAGTCGGAATGAAGCCTTCCGGCACTACCCTGAACATCAGACCCGTACACACCAGCAGCACGGCATAGACGAGGAACACGGCGCCGCGTCGGCCCAGTATGCGAGAGACCGATCGCTGGTAGCGCTCGGAACTGGCGCCGAAAGCACGGTTGAAGGGGCGGAACACCCAACTGAACAACCGGTCGATCAGGCGCGACGGGGCGTCCTTGGGCGCATCGTGGGACTTCAGCAGGCGTGCGGCCAGTGCGGGAGAAAGTGTGAGTGAGTTCACGCCGGAGATGGCGACCGAAATGGCAATCGTGACGGCGAACTGCTTGTAGAACTCGCCTGTCACGCCAGTCAGAAAGGCCATCGGCACGAACACCGCGCACAGCACCAGCGTGATGGCGATGATCGGTCCTGACACTTCACGCATCGCCAGGTGTGCTGCCGCAAGCGGCGCCATGCCTTCCTCGATATGGCGCTCCACGTTTTCCACCACCACGATCGCGTCGTCCACCACGATGCCGATTGCCAGCACGAGCCCGAACAAGGTCAATGTGTTGATCGTGAACCCAAGCATGAGCAACACGGCAAACGTGCCGACGATGGACACCGGAACGGCGAGGATGGGAATGATCGAGGCGCGCCAGGTCTGCAGGAACAGGATCATCACCAGGACGACCAGCAGCATGGCTTCGACCAGCGTGGTGATGACGGCGCGAATCGATTCACGCACGAAGATCGTGGTGTCATAGACGGCCTCGAAGGCGATGTCCTCGGGGAAGTGCGCGGACATCTCCTGCATGGTGGCGATCACGGCATCGCGGATCTCCAGTGTATTGGCGCCCGGCGCCTGGAAGATGCCGATGGCGGCGGCGTTCTGGCCGTCCAGCTGGGCGCGCATGGTGAAATCACTCGCGCCCAGTTCAAGCCTGGCCACGTCTGCCAGGCGCACGATTTCGCCGTTCGCGCCGCTGGCCAGCACGATGTCGCCGAACTCTTTTTCTGTGCTCAGGCGTCCCTGTGCATTGACGAGCCGCAGGAAGTGGCTGTCCGGCATCGGCTCGGCACCGATCTGTCCGGCCGAGACCTGGATGTTCTGTTCACGCATGGCGGCCAGCACGTCGGAGGCGTTCAGTCCCAGCGCCGCGATGCGATTCGGATCCAGCCATGCGCGCATCGCGTAGTCACCGCTGCCCTGGAGTTCGGCGCTGCCGATCCCAGGTATGCGCGCCAGCGAATCCCGAATGTGCAGGCGTGCGTAATTACGCAGGTACAGCGTGTCGTAGGTTCCTTTAGGCGATACCAGGTGGACGATCATCAGGAAGACCGGCGAGCGCTTCTCCGTCGTCACGCCCTGACGCCGGACGTCTTCGGGCAGGCGTGCCTCGGCCTGCGCCACGCGGTTCTGGACCCGCACGGCGGCGTCGTCCGGGTTCGTGCCCGGGCGAAACGTCACTGTCGTCATGAGAACGCCGTTGGAACTGGCCACCGAGCGCATGTAGATCATGTCTTCGACACCGCTGATGGCCTCTTCGAGCGGCGTGGCCACGGTCTCTGCGATGACCTTGGGGTTTGCGCCAGGATAGACGGCGCGCACGACGACCGACGGCGGCACGACATCGGGGTATTCGGCCACAGGCAGCAGGGGAATCGCGATCAGGCCGGAGATGAAGATCACGATCGACAGGACTGCTGCGAAAATCGGTCGGTCGATGAAGAATTTCGAGATGTTCATCGCCGGTTCTCCAGCGACGTGGTGTGTTGTCCCTGCGAGGCAGCACGATCCGCCATCGCGACGGTCTGGGCATTGACGGCCACGCCGGGACGCGTGATGCGGCGCACGCCTTCGACCACCACACGATCACTGGCCGTCAGGCCGCTCTCGACGATGCGCAAGCCTTGCGCCATGCCGCCGAGCTGCACGTCCTGGCGCAAGGCACGTTCGCTGGAATCGACGACGAAGACATACTTGCGATCCTGGTCGGTCAGTACCGCACGATCATCGATCAGCACGGCATCGAAGGGCGTGCTGACGGGCATCTGCACGCGGGCGAACAATCCCGGCGTGAAGCGCCGCCCGGCGTTGTCCAGCACGGCCCGCAGGCTGATCGTACCGGTCTGGCGCGATACCCGGTTGTCGAGAAAGTCCACGCGGCCCTCGTGCGGATGGCCGTTCTCACCGACCAGGCCGACGCGAACCGGCAGCGATCCCTCGCGTTGCGTGTCCACGAAACGCAGGAAGGTGGCTTCGTCCGTGTCGAAATAGACGTGCACTTGATCCTGCGTGACCAGGGTGGTGAGCACGCTGGCGCTGGCGCCACCGGACACCAGATTGCCGGGCGTGACCAGGGCGCGTCCGGCGCGCCCGGAGATGGGCGCGCGTACCCGCGTCCATTCCATGTCCAGGCGCGCCTGTTCGACTGCCGCCTGGGCCGCTTTCACGTCGGCGCCAGCCCGGGCGTATGCCGCCCGGCGCTGTTCCAGGGTTTCGGTGGACATGGCCTGTCGTTGCGCCAGGACCTGGGCCCGCGCCGCTTCGCCGCGTGCCAGTTCGGCCTGGGTTCGTGCCCGTTCCAGTTCGGCCGTGGCTCGGGACAGCGGCGCACGGTAGCTGCGGTCGTCGATGACGAAAAGTATGTCGCCTTGCTTGACCTCCTGCCCCTCGACATACTCGACGCTTTCGATATGTCCGGCGACGCGTGGACGCAGGTCGACGCTGCCGGTCGCTTCGATTCGACCGTTGAATTCGCCCATCGGGCGCACGTTCTGGACCAGTGCGGCCGCCACGCTGACGGTCGGCGGTGCGATGGCGGCCCTGCCGGTCTGTTGCTCGCCGCAAGCGGGGAGCAGGGCCATGGCCAGAATGACCATCAGTCCCCTCATCCCGGGACGCCTTGCATGTGATTTGATTTCCGAAAGTCGCTTCAAACTGAACTCCACACCATGTCTTCGGGAAGGCATTGCCTCAGCTTTCAAAGTAGTCAGGACGGTCGAGGTCCGAGAGCAGCCCGGCATGCTCGGGCTCCCATCCCAGCGCTTGGCGCGTCAGTTGGTTCGACGCCGGTATATCCATCGATGCGAAATGCACAAACCAGCCGAAATGGGCATCGGCGGCCTGGGCATGCAGGCTCTGGACCGGCACGTTCAGGCGATGGCCGATCACTTCTGCGATGTCTCGAAACGGCACCCCCTGTTCGGCGACGCCGTGATAGACGCCACCGGGAAGGTCGCTTTCCAGCACGAGTCTGTAGAGGTGGGCGGCATCGAGCCGGTGCACGGCGGGCCAGCGGTTCGCGCCGTCCTCCACGAAGGCCGACGTGCCCTTGGCACGCGCACAGGCGATCAGCGTGGGAACGAAACCGTGGTCGCCATCGCCATGCACCGACGGGGCGAGACGCACCACCGAGACGCGTACGCCGCGATCCGCGACGGCGCACGCGGCTTCTTCCGACGCGGCACGTGGGTGTGCCGAGGGGCCGCTCGCCGGCCGCGTCGTTTCAGTGGCAAGGCGGCCCGGCGGCAAGATGCCAATGGCTGACGTGACGATCAACGGGCGATCGGAGCCGACAAGTGCCGTGCCGAGCGTCTCGATCGCCTGCCTGTCGATCTCGCAGTTGGCCTTGAAGCGGGAAAAGTCGTGGATGAAGCCGGTGTGGATCACGCCGTCCACGGTGGCTGCGCCTTGGCGCAAACTGTCCGGATCTTCGAGACTCCCCCGGTGGGCTTCGGCGCCACCTGCGAGCAGCACTGCGGCGGCTGCGGCAGTGCGGGCAAGTCCTACCACTTGATGTCCGGCGTTGATGAGTTCCTGGATGAGTGCGGAGCCGACGAAACCCGTGGCGCCGGTGACTAAGATGCGCATGGCGACTGATCCTTTCTGGATGACCGCGTTCGCGGTGTACAGCCAGCAATGTAGGTCGCGCACTCGGCCCGTTCTATGCTTCAAACGCCGTGATTGCTTCGCGATCGTCCCGAAATCACGTCGGGCGCTTTCAGCATCCCACCTGTCTGTCAGTCTCTGCTTTTCAGATTGTCGGGAACCTTTAAGTTTTCAGGATTGTCCGATCTGTGAGATAACTCCCTCATACGTTCGCAATCGTCCAGGAAATGCATGGATCCACTCTCAGACGTCCTCTCCTTGCTGAAGCCACGCAGCTATGTTTCTTCCGGCGTGGACGCTGGTGGTGCATGGTCGATCCAGTTCCCCAGTCAGAACAAACTCATCAAGTGTTATGCCGTGGTGAAAGGTGAGTGCTGGCTGGCAGTCGATGGCGTAGCCAACGCCGCACATCTGAAACGAGGTGACTGCTTTGTCCTGCCCAGGGGGCGTCCGTTTCGCCTGGCGAGCTGTATGGATCTGCCGTCCGAGCCATCCAGCAACTATTTTCCGCCGCCGCATCCCGGGGCCATCGTGACGATCAACGGTGGTGGCGATTTCTTCCTTGTCGGCAGCCGCTTCGGCGTGAGCGGCGCGCACGCCGATATATTGATGGGCATGCTGCCGCCCATCGTGCACATCCACAGCGAGACTGAACAGGCCGCGCTTCGATGGTCCGTGGAACGGATGATGCAGGAAATGCACACGCCCCAGGCAGGCAGTGCCCTGGTGGCCCAGCACCTGGCTCACATGATGCTGATCCAGACCCTGCGCCTGCATGTCACGGAAAGCGAGGGCGGCGGTTCGGGGTGGCTGTTCGGCGTGGCGGACCGGCAACTGGGGGCGGCCATCAGTGCGATTCATGCCGACCCGGCGTATCGCTGGACGTTGCAGGCACTGGCCGAACATGCGTGTATGTCGCGCTCGGCGTTCGCTCAGCGATTTCGCGAAACGGTGGGTGCCTCACCAATGGAGTATGTGACACGCTGGCGCATGCTGCTGGCAGGAGACCGCCTGGAGAACTCCAGCGACCCTGTGTCCGTTATTTCCTTCTCGCTCGGCTATGAATCCGAAAGTGCGTTCAGCACGGCGTTCAAGCGGGTGATGGGCGCGTCACCCCGGCAGTATGGCCAACGTACGTTACCGGCCTCGAGCGGTCCGGCCGCCTTCGTGAACAATGCGAGCCGGCCCCAGGCGCTCGCACGCAGCTGAGGGTGCCGCTGGGCGCTTCAGCTTTCCTCGACATCGCCATCGATGTAGAACCAGCGACCGCGCTCCTGTCTGAACCGGCTTGTTTCCTGCATGCGCATGCCGCGCCCGCCCAGGCGATAGCGCGCGACGAAGGTGACGTTGACGTGGGTGTCGTCGATTTTGTCGACACCTTTGACCTGCAGGCCCAGCCACTTCAGGTTGGCCGGATTGGGTTCTATCTTGTCCGGGCGTGTTTCCGGCGCCCAGGTGTCGCGCAGGTAGGTCAGGTCATCCATGACATAGGCGGTGAAGCGCGAGCGCATCAGCGTTTCCGCATCGGGCGCACGCAGCTTGAAGCTGCCCATGTGCCAGCGCGCGCAGCATGCCGGATAGATGCGCCCGCTGCCGCAGGGGCACGCGATACGATCCCGGCTCATGCACACACCGTGTGCAGTAGGGGCGCAAGTGGCGCACGCACGGCCTGAGCAGGCGCGGAAATCAGTTTGGTCATGGGTGGCAGGCAAGAAAGAGGCAATCGACGATTGTACCGTCAGCCCACGCAGCCTGGCCCTCGCAAAGTGACATGACTTTGTGTCGTGCAGAGGCTGCATCCGCCTGCGCAACCGGCTAAGCTGCTGTTTTTTGGTCTGGAGTCCGACATGTCCCGCGTCATTCCCGATGGTTGGGAGGCATTGCCGCCCAACGGCCCGCAGCGGCGCGAGCTACAGACGCTGGCCGTGCTGGCGGCCGGTCTGCCCGAGGACTACATGGTCTACCACGCCGTGCACTGGACCAACGTCGAACATGCGCATGCTATTTATGGCGAAATCGATTTTGTCGTGGTCAACCAGTCAGGCGATCTGCTGATCATCGAGCAGAAAAGCGGGCTGTTGGCCGAGACGCCGGATGGGCTTGCGAACATGGGCAGTGCGCCCACGCGTCGTCTGGTGCAGGCGCAAATGGCGCGCACCGTCGATGGGCTGCGGGCCAAGCTGGCGCACCGCCTGGGCGGGCAGAGTGTCGATATCGAGTACTTGCTGTTCTGTCCCGATCACGCGGTAAGGCATCGAGCCACCGCCGGCATATCGCCCGAGCGTATTGTGGACAGCACCGACAAGCAAAGGTTGGTGTCGATGATCCAGGCGCTGCTTGGACCGGGGCAGGCCGCGCCGATTGCCGTGCGGGTGCATCGTTTTCTGCGCGACATCATCCAGCTCGAGACCGATGTGGTGGCTTTGCAGGGCGAGGCGCGCATGCTCACCACGCGGCTGGCGGGTGGCCTGGCGCACTGGGCCCGGCAGCTCGAGATGTCGCCGTTTCGGCTGCGCGTGACCGGCACGGCCGGATCGGGCAAGACGCAGTTGGCGCTGGCCGAATACAGGGCTGCCATCGAAGCGGGCAAGCGACCTCTGTACGTTTGCTACAACCGGCCCCTGGCCGATCACTTTGCCGCTATTTCACCCGAAGGCGGGCTGGTGGCGACTTTCCACATGCTGTGCGATCGAGTGGTGCAGATGTCCGGCAAGATCACCCGCTTCTCGCAGCCGGGTGCTTTCGATCAACTGGTTCTGGACGCGGCTGCCGCGCCGGTGCCGCCCTCTTATTTTTTCGATACCGTCATTGTCGACGAAGGCCAGGACTTCAAGCCGGAGTGGCGTGACATCGTGCTCAGGCATGGTCACCCCGACGCCCGTCTGATCTGGCTGGAGGATCCGCTGCAGAACCTCTACCAGCATCCGCAGACCGAGTTGCCCGGTTGGGTACGATTGCGGGCACAAAGCAACTACCGCAGCCCCCGGTCGGTCGTCCATTGGCTCTCCCCGTTGCTATTGGGCCATTCAGCCATCGAGGCCGCTGCGCCGATTGCGTCATCCGATGTCGATATGATCGTCTACGACGACACGGCCGCCCTGCATCTGGGCGTGAAGGAGGCGATCAAACGCTGTTATGCCGAAGGTTTCCGTGAGCGCGATGTTGCTGTGCTGAGTTATCACGGCAGGGGACAATCGCAGTTGCTCAATCAGAGCCGTCTGGGCGCGCACCGCTTGCGGTCGTTCTCTGGGCAGTATGACGAAAACGGGCAGCCGGTGTTCAGTGCAGGCGACGTGTTGATGGAGTCAGTCTATCGCTTCAAGGGACAATCCGCTCCCGCGGTGGTGTTTGCCGAAATCGATTTCGAGACGCTGGACGAGAGGGCGGTGCGCAAGTTGTTCGTGGGCGCCACGCGAGCGACGATGAAGCTGATTCTGGTGGTGTCCGCCAAGTCGGCGGCCTTGTTGAAGGGGCAGATGAATGAGGCGAACGTGATCACGCCAGAGCCGTAGGGGACAGCCCTGGCGGACGTTATCGGCCGGGGCCTCGCCCTGCGATGGGCCAGATGGTCTGGACACGACCGCTGCGAACGCCGATCACGACGTCGTGCAGGTTGAATGCCGGATCGACGTGAGGGAGCATGAGGTGCACCTTTTCTCCCAACGCCGGTACTTCCGAAGAACGTCCACCTGCGCTGGGTGAGGCCGGGCCAGGGCGCGGGGTGAGGGCGTCCGAGGAAATATCCAGCACGGTATGCTCATCGTTGACCTGCCGGACGGTCAGGCCGGGGCGTTGCATGACCCGGGGCAGGCCCGATTCGATGGTCATGGCTTTCAGTCCGGCATCCAGCACGAGTTGTCCAGGCGTCGCCACACTCATCACCGTTGCCAGCAACGACAGGCTGGTGTCGAAGCGAAGCTCCGATTCCCACTGGTTCGTGTTGTAGTCGGCATCCATGAAGGCATAGCTGCCCGCCTGCAACTCGGTGAACACATGGCTTGCGGCATCGAACTGTGCCGATCCCGTACCCGCACCACTGACGGTGGCGACTGCGGGGATCCCTGCCGCGGCAAGGTGATCCATGTATGTCTTGATCGTCTGTGCGACGTTGCGGCAGACCTGCGCTCGCGCCGCAGGGTCGCGCATGTGCTGGACGCTGCCGTGGTAGGCCTGGAAGCCCCGGAAATTCAGGCCGGGTTCGTCGCAGGCCAGGCGTGCCAGCGCGAGCGCCGCATCCGGCGAATTCACGCCGCATCGGTGT
>JAEYZR010000246.1 GCA_023427945.1 Pseudomonadota bacterium
CATGAACGGTATCGGTGGCGACATGTTTGCCTTGATCTGGGCCGACGGAAAGCTGCATGGGCTCAACGCGTCCGGACGCGCGCCTGCGGCCTGGGAGACCGAACGGTTTTCGGGTCAGGACAGCATGGACTCGATCGGCTGGAACAGTGTGACGGTACCGGGCACGGTGTCGGGATGGCGGGCCATTTGGGAAAAGTTCGGTTCGCTGCCGTTTGGCGATTTGTTCGAACCGGCGATCCGCTATGCGCGCGACGGTTATCTGGTGTCGCCCACGGTACATCGGCAATGGGACAAGCAGATCCCCAAATTGCGCGATCAGCCGGGATTCATGGATGCTTTCGCTCCGGGTGGCCGGGCCCCGCGCGTCGGTGATCGTTTCCGCTGCCCGGGACAGGCCCGGACGCTCGAACGTATCGCGGGCAGCCTGGGGGAGTCCTTTTACAGGGGCGAACTGGCTGAAGCGATCGTGGCGCATGCGCGAAATACGGGCGGGCTCATGACGATGGCCGATCTCGATGCACATCGGGCCGACTGGGTTGAACCCATCGGCATGCGCTATCGCGACCACGAACTGTTCGAAATCGGACCGAACGGTCAGGGCATAGGCGCGTTGATGGCCTTGGGCATCCTGGAAAATTTCGACCTGGCCGCAACCGGAAGGGATACCGCCAAGACCTTGCACTTGCAGATCGAGGCCATGAAGTTGGCGTTTGCCGATATGTATGCGTATGTCGGCGATATCGACCATATGAATGTGGGATGCGAGGCATTACTGGATCCTGCTTATCTGGCGCAGCGGGCAAAGCTGATCGATCCCGATCGCGCCGGCCCGGCGCGTGCCGGGACGCCGCATAGTGGCGGTACGGTGTATTTAACCGCTGCCGACAAGCAAGGCATGATGGTGTCTTTCATCCAATCGAATTTCAAAGGCTTTGGCTCCGGCGTCGTGGTGCCGGATACAGGTATCGCTCTCCATAATCGAGGATGGGGGTTCAGTACCCAGGCCGGACATCCCAATGTCGTCGCGCCGGGTAAGCGGCCCTTTCATACCATCATTCCTGGCTTCCTGACCAAGGGCGGCCAACCGTTGATGAGCTTCGGTGTAATGGGGGGCTCGATGCAGGCGCAGGGCCATGTGCAGATGGCGAGTCGACTGGCCGATTTCGGGCAGAATCCGCAGGCGGCCAGCGACGCACCACGCTGGCGCATAAAGGACGATAACGTCGGCGTCGCCGTGGAGTGGAATATGGACCCTGCCGTAGTGGCGCAGCTCAGGGAATTCGGACATCAGATTGACGTTGCGCCACGTTTCGATCTGGAGTTCGGCAGTGCGCAGTTGGCCATGCGCATGGCAGAGGGTTACTTAGGGGCGTCCGACCACCGCAAGGATGGATACGCGATGGGGTGTTGAGCGCCTGAGCGCATTGCACGCATCACGTTTCAAGATGCGGTCCTATCAGATCCTCGAACCACTCCACGAACACGGCTAACCGGCGCGATCTCTGGCGCCTGTGCGGGTACAGGATGGACACCGGCATCGGCACTGCGCGGAATGCAGGCATGACTTCGACCAGTTCGCCGGTGTCCAGCAGATGCATTACGTCGAAACGTGGAATCTGGATAAGGCCCAGACCTGCTCGACAGCACGCGATATAGTTTTCCGCATTGTTGACGATCACCCGGCTGGGAATGCCGCCCATCTTCTCCTGTCCATCGCAGGACAGATGCGCCCATGGCAACTCCCGTCCGGTTGTCGGCGAAGCGTAGCCCACCGCCCAGTGACCGGACGCAAGTTCGGCGGGCTGCTCCGGTACTCCCTGTTCACGCAGGTAGGCCGGGCTGGCGCAGTTGATCAATGCAATATGCCCGAGCGGGCGGACTGCCAGGCTGCTGTCGTGCAAGGAACCCATGCGCACTGCGCAATCCACGCCTTCCTGCACCAGATCGATGGTTCGATCCGTCGATCCGAGCGTGAGCTGCAGCCTGGGATAGCGCCGCAGCAGTCCGGGCAGCGCCGGGGCGATCAGGCGGCGAGCAATGCGGCTGGGAACATCCACAGTAAGCCTTCCGGTGACCTGGTGCTGGCTTGACCGAAACAGTTGACCGATATCTTCGGCTTCGGCCAGCAATCGACGGACACGTTCGAGCAATTGCGAACCATCGCTGGTCAGGTGGACTCGCCGTGTCGTGCGATGCAGCAGTCGGGTGCCGGCCTGCAACTCCAGTTGCTGCACGGCCGCGGACACGGAGGCCCGGGGCAACGCTAGCGCGTGCGCCGCTTTGATGAAACTGCCCATCTCGGCAACCTGAACGAAGACGCGGTACTGGTCGAGCTTGTCCATATCGTTGTCCTGTTTCGTTTTGCTCCGTTCGATGCTGTGTAGTATTGCAGCGCGTGACCCACTCACGGCTGTCCCAGTCCAGGGTTGAGCAGGACGCAGCGGCACTGATGTGCCCAGCCCTCCGAATGGGTAAACGGCAGATAGAAGGATAGTCCCAATTCCTCTGCAACCAGTAGATGGGTGTCTACCGACGCAACCACCACACACCCCAGGCTGCAAGGGCAGGCAAGCCAAAAAGAACCACGTGAATCGGCAGTTCCTCGGCCAGGGTGTAGCCATGCGACAGGCCCGTGCGCAGGTTGAGCGCGGCAACTCCCAGCCATACCACGGTAAAGGCGCTGACGGCCAGCGTGCGGTGAGTGGCAGGTGCCAGCCGCACTGACAGTGCGGCCAGCGCCAGGCCAACGACGATGAAGATCAACGTGCGCATGACGTTCTCACTTCGTTGTGTAGCCGCCGTTGATCAGAATCGTCTGGCCAGTGATCCACCAGCCGTCGCTGACCAGGTGGCGGATGAAGGGCACCACGTCTTCGATGTGAGTCAGACCGGTCTTGCTGAATGGAGAGAGCGCTGCGGCTGTCTTGTGATAGGCCACCGCCTCGGGACCTTCGGCCGGATAGAAGAACGGTGTGTCCATCGGACCGGGGCCCACTGCGGTCACCGAGATGCCGCGCGCACCCAGCTCCTTGGCGGCAGCACGGGTGTAGTGTTCAACGGGCGCCTTGGTACCGGCATAGGCGGCATAGAACGGCGTGAAAGCACCGAGCAGTGACGTCACCAGCGTGCAGATCTTGCCGTTCTCGTTGACGTGCTTGCCCGCTTCCTTGAGAAAAAAGAAAGCGGTTTTCGAATTCACCGCCGTCATCTCGTCGTACTCGGACTCGCTGATCTCGGTCATGGGCTTCTTGAGGACCTTGCCGACGGTGTTGATGGCGATGTCCGGTTTGCCCACCGCGGAGATGGTGTCGGCAAAGAGCTTCTCGACCGCGCCGGCTGTGGTCAAATCGGCCTGGATGGCAATCGCCTGAGCGCCCGCAGCCTTGATCGCGTCAATGGTGGCGTCGGCATCAGCGCTGCTGCTCGTGCTGTTGTAGTGAACCGCTATGGCTTTGGCGCCATGCTGAGCCAGATCGCGGGCAATCAGTCCGCCGAGATTCTTGGCGCCACCGGCGATGAGTACGACTTTACCTTTGATGGAATGGTCTGGCATGGGAACCTCGCTCGCTGGATTGGCTGGGCCTTCAGTCTAGGCAACATCCACCGGAAGATCAGCCGGCATGATCTGGATGGATTATCCAGAAAACCGTTCCAATCAAACGAGCTTCGAGACATTACGCCACCAACCACTTACGCGGATTTCCATCGTCCCACCGGGTCAGTCGCCCATCGCGATATCGACCGACCGCTCGATCTCCGTCTTGAGTCTATCAACTTTCTCGATGGCCCATTCCTGGGCGTCGTGACCAAAGACGAAGCGGGCAGGCGGCGTGTTCGACAGGGCGAGGGCAACGATCCGCTGCGCGAGCAATGCGGGGTCGCCAGGCTGGTTGTGATTGGCGCTTGCGATGAACGACCGAAATTGATCGATCGCCTCGGCATAATCGGCAATGTCGATGTCGCCATGCGCGGCTGACCTGGCGTCGAGAAAGTCCGTGCGCAGCATCCCAGGTTCGACGATCATCGATTTGATGCCGAGAGGCGCCAGCTCTTGCGCGAACCCCTCGATCCAGCCCTCGATTGCAAACTTGGATGATGCATAGATCGATCCTCCGGGGTTGGCGAGCAGTCCGTTTATTGAGGAGAGGGTGACAATCAGGCCCGATTGGCGCGTGCGCATGTGCGGGGCGACCGCACGGGTTATGTTCATCGTGCCAAAGACATTGACCTCGAACTGGCGTCGCACCTGTGCGCTGCTGATGGTCTCGAACCAGCCGAGTTGCGCGTGGCCCGCGTTGTTGACCAGCACGTCGATCGCGCCAAGCCGCTCGACGGTTTCCTGGGCCACCGCGATGGCTGTCTGTTCGTCCGTGATGTCCAGTTCCAGGGCGTGAAGCCGGCTGTTCGATCCGAGTGCTTCCCTGACGTCGTTCGGTGACCGGGCTGTCGCGATGACGGTCTCACCAGCGGCAAGCGCCGCACGGGCGATTTCCATACCTAAGCCACGGCTTGCGCCAGTGATGAGCCAGTTTCCTGCCATGGGCAGCTCCTTGTTTAAAGTACCATCACATAGTACCCATGCTAATCAATGGTGATAAGCTGCTAATGAGTTATAGGGCTTATTAGGGAGACTTACGAATGCGCCCCGACCTTCTGGGGGATCTGGCCATCTTCCGCGTCATTGCCGCTGAAGGCAGCTTCACTCGAGCCGCCAGGCGGATCGGCGTTACCCAGTCAGCGCTCAGCCAAACGCTCAAGCGGCTGGAGGAAGAACTGGGGATCAGGCTTCTGGCACGCACGACGCGCAGCGTCTCACCTACGCATGCCGGCGCCCGTCTGCTGGCAACGCTGGCTCCCGCGCTGGACGACGTAGCGATCGAGATCGAGTGGCTTGCCAGCCTGCGCGACGAACCCGTAGGCACCATCAGGGTAAGTGCCGGCAAGCACGCGGCCGACACGATCCTCTGGCCAGCGCTGATTCCCTTGATGCGCCAGCATCCAGGAATAGAGGTTGAAATCTGCGTCGAAGACGACTTCGTAGACCTGATCGCAGGTCGATTCGATGCTGGCATCCGGCTGGGCGAACGGCTTGAGAACGATATGGTGGCGCTGCCGGTTGGCCCCCGGATGCGCGTCGCTGTCGTGGCCGCGCCTTCGTATCTCTCGCAAAATGGCACCCCGCAACGACCTGCAGAGCTATCCCGGCATTCCTGCATCAGCTTCAGAAATCGCAGCGGCGAGTTGTCCTCCTGGGACTTTGAAAAGGATGGGCGAAAGCTCACCGTCAAGCCCGGTCGAGGTCCGATTTTCAACGACGGCGATTTGATGGTGGCTGCGGCAGTCCAGGGGTTCGGCGTTGCTTATATCCTGGAAGACATGGTCAGCGGCCAGATGGCTGCCGGCAACCTGGTGCGGGTGCTGCAAGAGTGGTGCGAGCCGTTCGCTGGCTATTATCTCTACTATCCGAGTCGCCGGCAGCAGACGTCCGCTTTCACGCATTTCGCGAACGCACTGCGGTACGAAACGTCCTGACCCAGACAACGGCAGCCACATGAAGGCGCATGCCGCCCTGACGGGTTACGTGATGTGCTCGATCCGGATCGGAAGCTCGCGCAACCGCTGTCCGGTGGCATGGAAAACGGCATTGGAGATGGCGGCGGCGACGCCCACGACGCCGATCTCTCCAACGCCCTTCACACCGGCGCGGTTCACCTTGCCGTCCTCTTCCGGGACCATGATGGCTTGAACGTCGATGATGTCGGCGTTCACGGGCAAAAGGTAGTCCGCGAGATTGGCATTGATGTAGCTGCCATTTCGCCCGTCGATTTCGCTATGCTCATGCAGGGCGGAACTGATGCCCCAGATCATTCCTCCAACAAGCTGGCTGTGCGCTGTGCGTGCATTGATGATCCGTCCCGCGGCAAAGGCGCCGACAGCGCGGGGAACGCGAATCTCGTGGGTCAAGGCGTGGATACGTACCTCTACGAACTGGG
>JAEYZR010000330.1 GCA_023427945.1 Pseudomonadota bacterium
CTGGGTCGCCTCGCCTGGGTCGCCTCGCCTGGGTCGCCTCGCCTGGGTCGCCTCGCCTGGTCGGCATCACTTCCTGAAAAGCCATTCTTATTAATAGCATCGGCAACCTATTCACGACATGGCAATCATGCACCCTCAAGCTTGATGTGACGCCATGCGGTGAGTCCGCATCGCCAGGGCACAACCCTTAGTCTTATTTTTACCGGCATTTTGCCCCTTGCTATTACTTACTTTGCCTCTTGCTCTTACTTAGATAGCTGCGCCCCTCTCGACGGGTGCGCTATCTGAATAGCTATAGGAGTCGAATAGCTATATGAATAGATAGGTGCCTCGTGTAGACAAGTCCCTGAACGGAAGTGCCTGGGATAGCCGTATCAACAGCAACGCGCTCCGGGAGGGGGATCGCTGAGTGGCTCAGGTCTGATTCGGTTCCTGGCCGGGCGTTTGGTTTGGGTAGTCGGAAGAGGTTCCGTGAGCACCAGGCGCGTACCGTTTTGAGAAGGGGTAGAGGAATGGATTGGTTTGATTGGGCGCTACAAATTGGAGGCGAAGGCCAGGATTGAGGCGCGGGTGGTGTGGAGGATGTGTGCTGAGGCGATGATGAGGATGCGTTACCCCGTATCATGACGGAAAATCTGCGCAAGCCGTCAATGCATTCTTTCGGATCAGCTCATGCCCTCTTCTCATCAACCGCCGTTGCCCCAGCGTGTACCGGATCGAACGGATGCGACTGCGCCTGTCGCCGATGCGTCCAGTACGAAGGTACGTTCGTCGCCGGCGAGCCTTTTGCCGTCTTCCATTGCTGACACGAATGCATCAGCAGGCGCCAGGCTGACCGAGGATATCCTGATCAACGTTACGCCTTTCGAGACGCGCGTCGCGGTGATCGAGATGGGACAGGTGCAGGAGCTTCATGTCGAACGCAGCATTCAGCGCGGCCATGTCGGGAATGTATGCCTGGGCAAGGTGGTCAGAGTTCTGCCGGGCATGCAAAGCGCGTTCGTCGAGGTTGGCCTGGAGCGGGCGGCATTCATCCATGTTGCGGACCTGCGCGAAAATCGTGCCGAGAGATCGCAGGGGCTGACGCCGACGCCAATTGAAAAAATGTTGTTCGAGGGGCAGACCTTGATGGTGCAGATCATCAAGGATCCTATCGGAACGAAAGGTGCAAGGCTGTCCACGCAACTGAGCATCGCAGGACGCATGCTCGTCTACCTGCCGCACGATCCACATATTGGTATCTCACAAAAGATCGATGACGAGCGAGAACGCCAGCAGCTCCGACAACGCCTGCAAGCATTGATGCCGGAGAACGAGAGTGGTGGTGTGATTGTGCGTACCCAGGCCGAGGGCGCAACGGATGAAGAACTGGCGGCAGATCTGGCGTACTTGCGCACGCTCTGGGCGAGCATTCAGGCCGCAACTCGGGTGGTTCCGCCCGGCTCTATCCTTCATCGGGACCTTAATCTGGCGCAACGAGTGCTGCGCGACATTGCCGGGCCACGCACAGGAACGATCCGCATCGACTCGCGCACTGTGGCGACGGAGCTGGCCGAGTGGGCGAATCTGTATACGCCGTCGCTGGTTGGGCACATTACTCATTACAGTGGCGAGCGGCCGCTTTTCGATACCGCTGGCGACGATGAAGAAATCGCGCGTGCGCTCGGACGTCGAGTCGACCTTAAGTCTGGTGGCTATCTGATGATTGATCAGACTGAGGCTTTGACGACCGTTGACGTGAACACGGGTGGCTTTGTCGGAGGACGCAACTTTGACGACACTATTTTCAAGACCAATCTAGAGGCGGCGCAGGCTATTGCACGCCAGCTCCGGCTGCGCAATCTGGGCGGCATCGTGATCCTCGACTTCATCGACATGGAAGACGCAGGGCATCGCGATACGGTGCTGGCCGAGCTGAAGAAGACGCTGGCGCGAGATCGGACCCGTGTGACGGTAAACGGTTTTACGCAGCTTGGGCTGGTGGAAATGACGCGCAAACGCACGCGCGACTCTCTGGCGCACCAATTGTGTGAGCCGTGTCCTATGTGTGAATCCAGAGGGCACGTGCGAACGGCGCGCACGGTTTGCTATGAGATATTGCGGGAAATTCTGAGAGAAGCTCGCCAGTTCAATCCGAAAGAGTTTCGGATTCTGGCCTCGCAAGATGTGGTGGATCTCTTTCTTGAAGAGGAAAGCCAGCATCTGGCCATGCTGGGTGACTTCGTCGGGAAACAAATCAGCCTGGAGGTTGAGCCTCTGTACAACCAGGAACAGTACGATTTGATTCTTGTCTGAGAGGCACATCGCACAAGTCGGGCAGCGCCAAAGACATGACGGTTGGCCTGCGCGCGCCAGAATCTGACACGATGCCAATAGCGTTCGATGGCTCCAGCGAAACCTCTTCGCTCTAGTCGGCACCGGGGGGGCTCGACGCGCTGGATACAGAGTGATTCTGGACGGTGTAACCACTTCTGGGCTCAACGGTGGCCGAGCCGTGTGTCTAGGCTGGCCCTGTAGTTTCAAAAACCGGGGGCAGCTATCAGAGACTGTTTCCGAATCCTAAAAGATCGGCCCTGCCATGGGAGAGTGATTCTGGATCGACCCAAGCATGGGCCCGCTATAGAAGACTTTTTATGGATCGCCAAGAAACCCTGCCTATGGTCGGAGACAGACTTAGCCCCTTCCCCGCCGCCGGGCCGGCCCTGGCTTCAGGGGCATCCCCCGGTTCCACAAAAGGTCGGACTTAGGGATATTTCACAGTTTCGGGACGGTTCAGATCCAGCGACGCCCCGGCTAAGGAAAAGGTCGGATCCAGAGACGCCACCGGTTCCGGGAGCGGTCGGATCTAGAGACGCCCCCCGGTTCCGGGAACGGTCGGATTTAGCGGCCGCCCCTGTTTCGCGAAAGGTCGGATCTGGCTATCGCGATTCGTCGTTGGACAAAAGAGCCTGCCTGAATGCCGCCCTCACTGACCGATTTCAGGGCCTGATTGGCAGGTCGGGACACCTCAGGCTTCACGGAACTGCATGCGATAAAGGGAGGCATAGAGCCCATCGGCGGCAAGCAGCTCTGTATGGGTTCCGTTTTCGACGACGTGGCCGGCATCGAGCACCACGATTCGATCTGCATTTTGCACCGTGGACAAACGGTGAGCGATCACGAGTGTGGTTCGTCCCTTCATCAGTCTTTCCAGCGATGCCTGGACCTGGCGCTCGGACTCGTTGTCCAGGGCTGAGGTGGCTTCGTCCAGGATCAGGATAGGTGCATTCTTGATGAGGGCACGAGCGATGGCGAGGCGTTGGCGCTGACCACCCGAGAGGCGACCGGCGTTTTCGCCGACGAGGGTGTGCATGCCGTCGGGCAGGCTGTCCACGAAGGTCAGCAGGTTGGCTGAGGCCAGAGCGTCACGCACCTGCTCTTCACTCGCACTACCCAGGGCGCCATAGCCGACGTTGGCGGCGATGGAGTCGTCGAACAGAACCACATCCTGGCTGACTAGCGAGAGGTGTGATCGGAGGTCGAGCAGTGCGACGTCGCGCGTATTCATGCCATCGACCAGAATGTCGCCAGCAGTGGGCAGCACGAAGCGGGGCAGCATGTTGGCCAAGGTGGTCTTGCCGCTGCCGGAGCGGCCAACCAGCGCTACGGTCTGGCCGGGTTCGACCGTGAAGCTGACGTCGCTGAGCGTGTCTTTGTCGGCGTCGATGAAACGATGCGTGACGCCTCGAAATTCGACTCGTCCCTTCACGGGTTGGGGCAGACGGCTGTTGCCCGTCTCCGCTTCCGGCGCCTGGTCGATGAGCGTGAACACGCTTTCTGCGGCCACCATCATGCGTTGCATTTTCGACGCGACATTGGTGAGGCGTTTGATCGGATCGAACAACTGTGCAAGTGCCCCCATGAAGGCTGCAAAACCACCTGGTGTGAGCGCATTGTTGTTGGCCTGGCCGAGGGCGACAGCGATGACGACGCCAACGGATATGGCGATACATATTTGAGTCAGCGGTGTGAGCGCAGCGTCGGCGGTCGCTGTGCGCATGGCGAAGCGACGCAGTTTGCCGTTGACGAAATCGAAGCGTTTGCGCTCGTACTCGTAGCCATCGAACAGCTTGATGACCCGCTGACCGTCGATGCCCTCGCCCACCACACGGGTAAGTTCAGCGTTCATATTGACGGTATCGCGGTTGATGCGCCGCAGCCGCCGAGTGAAGGACTTGGCGATCACGGTGGTGACCGGCAGCATGACCAGGACGATGACCGTGAGCAGCCACGACATGTAGAGCAGCACGCAGATCAGCGCGATGACCACCAGGGTTTCACGAACCAGCACGGTGATGACATCAGTTGCCGCGCCTGTCACGTTGCCGGCATCGATAGTGAAACGATTGCGCAGTCTGCCGGTGTCGCCTTGCTTGAACTCGCTGTCCGGCATGCCCAGCAAGCGCTCGAACATGTCGCGACGCATGCCCAGCAGGACGTTGTTGGCCACCCACGCCAATAGATAATCACTGAAGAAGTTGCAGATGCCTCGCAAAGTGATCAGCCCCACCACGGCCAGCGGGATCAGCCAGACGTAATGCGGTTTGGCTCCGGCGAAGCCGTCATCGAGCAGCGGTTTCATCATGACGGCCAGGGTGGGCTGCGTGGCGGCGGCACCCGACATGAGTATGACGGCGAGAACCAGCCCTTTCCAGTAGGAGCCGACGCGAGCGTATACGCGTCGCCAGAGGTCGTTTCGAACTGGATCGGAGGTCGCAGCGGCGTTTCTTGTAGCGCTATTCAATGAGGACTCGCTCAGTTATCAGGGTGATCTCGCGGGGAATTGTACCGTCGTGCCCCTGATGTGCGGACCAGTTTGGTATTCTCTCTCTCGTCGCCGGACTGTCTGAACGCGGCAACGGACCATTAGTTGACATGCCACCTTCCACCGACTCCCTCTATATCAGGCTTCCGAATTGGATCGGGGACGTGTGCATGTCGTTACCGGTTTTACATGCTCTGTGCGTGCCCGGGCGGCAGACCTACATCTGCGCACGCCCCTGGGCCAGGGATCTGCTTGCCGGGATTCCTGCCTCCGGGTTCGTTCCCATGACGGGCAGGTTCCTGGACGACAGATCTTCAGTCGCGTCACATCGTCGGGCGAACGTCGCGAAAGCGCGCGGGCTCTTGCTTCCCGATTCGTTGTCCAGCGCGGCGGTGTTTCGCCTGGCTGGCGTGCCGTCGGCGGGATGGCGCGACGACGGGCGAAGTCTGATGCTTGCCTGGCCGTTCACCAAGCCCGCCGAGCGGCTGCATGCCGTAGAGGCGTGGTATCGGCTGGCGTGTCTTGCGCAGGCAGCATGGGGCGAGCCGGCGTTGCCCGAATCGCCGCCGCCCAAGCTGGACCTTCCGTTGACGGCCCAGCACGAGGCCCAGGCCGATTCGGCGCTGGCGCAACACGGCCTGACCAATCAATCCTTCATTTTGATTGCGCCGACGGCCACTGGCCTGCACAAGGGGAAGGTCAAGGTCTGGCCTCATTACGATGAACTGACCCGTTCCCTGGTCGCAGACGGACATCGGGTGGTGTATTGTGTGCCCTCAGCCGAGGCCGAACAGGCCAAGGCCAATGCGCCGCTGGCCGAGGCCCTTGCCCCGATGTCACTGGGGGCATTTGCGACACTGACGCGGCGTGCCCGGTTGGTGATATGTAATGACTCTGGTGTGTCGCACCTTGCTGCGGCGGCGGGTGCACAGCAGATCACGCTGTTTGGCGTGACGTCTGCCACGCGCACAGGCCCCTGGTCTGCCCACGCCATCTGTCTGGGGGACGATATGTCCTGGCCTGCCACCGAGGACGTCGTCCAGCGTGTGCACAGTGTGCTGTCATCTCCTTGTCGACCTATTTATTGATTGCCATGCCCACCACGTCGTCTCTCACGAATCTCATCATCCCACTGAATCTGTGCCTGACTTTTCTGGCAATAGGCCTGGTGCTTGGGCTGCTGCGCTGGAGAATGACTGGCGCAGGCTTTGCCCTGTTCGGCGCGACGTGGCTTCTGGCGTGGTCGCTTCCGATCACCTCGCTCTGGCTGGGGGGTAAGCTGGAGAACCACTATCCGCCCCCTCTCCCGACCGACGCGCCGACAGCCGATGCCATCGTCGTGCTGGGTGGCAATACGGCAAACGCTCGTGCCAACTGGTTCGAGCCGTTGGACAGGACGACTGCGACCACCCGGGTCGACACTGCGGCGGAGCTTTACCTGGCGCGCCGGGCGCCCAAGGTGCTGTTGTCAGGCGGAGCGTTGGAAGGTGATGTGAGCGAGGCCAGGGGTATGGCGGCGGCCATCCGTCAGCTGGGGGTTCCGGAGTCTGCCCTCATTTTGGAGAATGCCAGTCGCAGCACCTATGAAAACGCGTTCCTGAGTGCGGAGCAACTGCGCCAGCATGGCATTCATTCGATTCTGCTGGTCACCTCGGCAGTTCATATGCCCAGGGCGATGGCCGTATTCAAGACGCAGGGAATCAAGGTCATGCCGGCGGCGGTGCCCAAACAGATCGTGTTGCCGGCTGATGGGACGATTTCCCCTTGGATGCCCAATGAACGTGCGCTCGATGCAAGTCGCTCCATCATCAAGGAATATGCGGCGATCGCGCTTTACTGGGCGAGAGGCTGGATATGACGAACGTGCGCCACGCACCGCGCCTGACGAGTCTCTGACATGGACTGTCGTCCTGAATGCGGCGCCTGCTGCATTGCGCCCTCGATTTCGACGCCCATGCCGAAAATGCCTGCAGGTAAAGCTGCGGGAGAGCGCTGTGCGCATCTTCTTTCGTCACTGAAATGCGAGCTGTTCGGGCTACCCAGCCGCCCTGCAGTGTGTGGTGGCTTGCAGCCCGGTCGAGAGATGTGCGGTGATTCACGCGAGCATGCCATGACGTGGCTGACCGATCTGGAGCGAGCGACGGCGCCCAGCCACTGATGAGCCGCTCATGGCGCGGACGTAGCGGCATCACGGTATTCACCTGCTGATTCGAGGTGAATCAGCCCTCGTGAGCGTTTGCCGGTAACGGGTTCCTATTTTGCCGATAGCAGGTTTTTGTAGACGGCCTCTGTCGAACCGACGAAGCGTTCGATGCCGAAATGCTCTAGAGCACGGGCTCGCGCCGCATGCCCGACCTTCTTCAACGATTCAGGATCGGCCATGATCTGCTGAACGCGTGCCGCGATGGCGGGGATGTCGCGCCGGGGAACAATCCAGCCGTCAACGCCAGAGATGATGTTCTCTGGCAGACCGCCGTGATCGGAAACCATGACGGGCACGCCCATGGACATCATTTCACGGCACGCGAAAGAGATCGTTTCGACACGCCAGGACAACACGAAGCCGACGTCAAGCGCAGCAAGAAACGGTCGTACATCGTTGAGAGGACCAACAAAAAAAACCTGATCTTTCATGCCTGCCGTGCGAACTTCTTCGAGTTGCGCGTCCTTGGGCCAGGCGCCGGCGAGCGCGATACGTACATGGCGGCGTGATTCCTCGGGCAAGCTGGCAACGGCATGGACCAGATCCATCCATCCTTTGTAGTCGTCGGTGCCTGCCTGACTGCCAAAGACGGTTATCGAACGGGAGGCGTCCGATGACGCAGGTATGGCGGCAGACGTGTCGCCTGGCAGCGAAGTGCCGGTCATTGCAGGTGTCACGGGAACACTCGTCCAGGCGCGACGATACTCGTCCGTCTGTGCTCGAGCAGCGCCATCCACCGCGACGCGAGTCCGATCGTAATAGGCCGTGTCTATGCCGTTGGCGATGGTCGTGACGCCTGTACGCCGGTAAGGCGTGGCATCGACGCGCCGCCTGACGAAATCGCAGACGGCGATGACGTGGTCGGTGCCAAACATGGCGCGTATCAAGGCACCGAAGGGACTGATGGGCTGGTCGTTGTGTTTGGTGAACACGACGGCCGGTTTGCGCGAGCCCATGCCCATGCGGGCGAGCATGACCAGGCGATGGTCGGCGGATCCATTGACGTGGACGACCTGAATGTCGCGCTCGATCATCAGTGCGCGCAATTGGCGTGCTGCACGCCACTGGGCGGCGGGACGGTTGGGGTATTCCTGAGCCGCGACATACACGTTGCCAATGTCACGGGCGCGACGATAAAGGCCGCTGCTTTCCGGCACGGCCACGGTGATGTCGTGATGGTCGGCCAGCGCGCCGATCAAGCTGAGAATGTATATGGAATGCCCACCGATGCCCGGGCTTTTATGGAAGTTGGTGTAGAGAATTTGCATCGTTTGGGCCTACTTCGACTTCTGCAGGAAAAACAGTTTGGTGTAACGAAAGAAACTGCCTGCTGCCGCGGCTGCCGCCAGGACGAAACCGTGGCGGCCGTCGAGAAACCCGCGGCGAATGAGATAGATGCGGATGAACGTCCAGAAACCATGCCCCACCGCACCTGCAATGGAAGTGGTTTTACCGCGGGCATGCATCATGGCTGCAGCATCGGTGGAGTAACGATTGATCTTGACCAGCAAGGCGTCCAGGTTGTCGTAGGCCTGGTGCGTGAAATGGGCCCGCAGCCGCCCGACCGGACCGCTGGGCTGCACGCGTTCATGCACGGCAACATCGGTGAAACGCGCCGAGCCGCGCTCGAACAAGCGTAACACATAGTCAGGCCACCAGCCGCTGTGGCGTATGGGTTTGCCACAGAACGACGACAGCCGGGCAATCTCGTAGGCCTTGAAAGCGGGGTTGCTCAAGGTAGCCTGGATTTCAGCGGCAAGCTCGGGAGTGACGCGTTCGTCCGCGTCAATCGACAACACCCAGTCTCCTGTGGCGAGGTCGAGCGCACGGTTTTTCTGCGGGCCGAACCCCGGCCAATCCTGAGTGGTGACGACCTGTGCTCCCCAATTGCGCGCCAGTTCCGCCGTATTGTCGGTACTGGCAGAGTCGACGACCACCCACTGGTCGGCAAAGGCGACCGAGGCCAGACACGCTTCGATGTGACGGGCTTCGTTGCGAGCAATGATGATGACCGAGAGCGTCATGACTGTCGCCGCCTTTTCTTCCAGGACTGGAAGCGGTGATAGATGGGGCCAAGGATCGGGTGGGCGGTGATGGCGAGGCGACGCAACAGCCAGGATGCTCCACGATTGCGTATGGCAAAGCGATAAATGTGGCCCGGGTCGCCATGCGGGCGATTCTGCCCCCAGGGATCGGTAGTGTGCAGATAGATGTAGCCTGCGGCGTGTGCGGCTGCCAGATAGTCTGCATCGAAGTAGCCTTGAGGCCAGCAGAGGTGATTGCCGTGTTCAGGCAGCCGGGTGGCAAGCATTTTGCTGGAATCGAGCAACTCTTGCGCAATCTTGTTGCGTTTCTCGGCAGCATCGGCAGCCACCTGGTCCCATCTGGTATGCGTATGCGTGTGGCTGTGGATTTCGAAAGTGCCTTGCGCCGACATGGCGGCAAGTTCGCTCCAGCGGGCCATGACGGCGTCGCGACGACCTTCGGCGATTTCTTTTTTGCACGTGGCATGATCAGGACACCACGGCAGCGCCTCCTCGGCGACCTCGCCCGATTGCGCGCGGCAGGGCCCCTCGCCGATCCAGTCGGTCACCACGAACATCAATGCCGTCATGCCATGACGCTTGAGAATGGGCTGGGCGTAGACCCAGTTGTTCAGGTAACCGTCGTCGAAGGTGATCAACACGGAACGTTCGGGTATGTCGCCCCCGGACAGAAAATGCTCGAACTGTGCACTGGTGAGAGAGCGATAGCCTGCGCGCACCAGCCCGGCCAGTTGGTCGTCGAACAGATCGGGAGTCGTGCAGATCATGCCCGCGGCGGGCGTGATGTGGTGATACATCAGGACCGGGACATTGTGTGCACGCTTCATCGTGAGCGCTCCGATAGCCACTTCAAATAGTGGGCCTCGGTGCTGGCGGCCAGTCTTTCCGTAGAGAACACGCCTTCGTCCCACACCATGCGGCGGCCCGCCTCACCCATCGCCTGCCGCAAAGTGGGATCGTCGATCAATTGACGCAGCGCGTCCTGCAGCGCGGCGTGATCGTCGAGCTGGACGAGGAATCCGGTTTCGCCCTGACGCATCATTTCGGACACGCCTCCGACATCGGTCGCGACCGTAGGCAGGCCGCTGGCGGCCGCCTCGACGAAGACGGTGCCCGATGCCTCCTGCCGGGTGGGCAGCGCGAACAGATCCGCGCCAGCCAGCAGGTTGGGCACGTCACGTCGTGTTCCGAGCAGATGGATACGCTGGGTCAGGCCCAACTGCTCGACATGGTCCCGGGTCTGCTCGAACACGGGAGACCCTGCCCCGACGACGACGAGGTGCACGTTCGGACGGGTACGCATGAGGGGTTCGAGCGCTTCGATAAGCTGCTTGTGCCCTTTCGCTGCGCGCATGACGGCTACGCAGATCACGACGATGTCATCATCGGACAGACCAAGCTCGCTGCGTAGGCTCGACTGGGCAATCGGCTCTGGCAACACGATGGGAGAATAGATCGTGGCGATGCGGGCGGCGGGCACGCCGCGACTGATCAGGTAGTCGCGAACGTGGTTGCTGACCGTACTGACCCGATGGGGCAGCCACGTGTAGGAAAGCATCGAACCCACTTTGTTGGCCAGGTGTCGCGTGCGCACGATCAAGGGGGTTCCCGCCAGCCGCCCGGCCAGCGCGGCCACGAGCGTGTCCTTGCGACTGTGCGTATTCAGGACATCGAACTTTCCCGCCTTGAGAATCCGGCGAATGGCCAGCACCCCTTTCACGAAGCGCAGTATGCCTCCCATCGGTACGGTGTGAACCGTAAAGCCCTGCTCGCGCATGCGTGCGACCAGTTGCGCCTGGGGCTGACACACCAGTTCGACGTGATGGCCACGCTCGCGCATGGCGATCATTTCCTTGAATATTCGATGTTCCTGACCACCAAAAGCCACCGCAGCTTCGGAATGCAGAATTCGCAACGCAGGCATCAGTAAAGCACCTCGATGTTGTCGGGCTGCGCCCAATCCGAAAGGCGCTCCAGCAGCGTGTCGGCCATGCGGACACGCCACTGTTCGCCAAGTTTGAGCATGCATTCGAAATTGTCTTTCGAATAGATGATCTCGACCGGTGTACCCATCACGCCGTTTTCAGGCTCGGCCCTGAAAGGGTTGAGCATTTGTCGCAAGGTACCGACCTGAGCGTTGCCATTGAGCCTGATGCGCAATGATCGCGCACGCGCTTCGCGCGCGAGCTGCAGGTCGTAGATCGACTCGGCGACGATGCGCATGCCGCCGGAATATTCATCATTGGAGACTTTGCCTTGCACGATGACCAGTTGGTCGTCACGCAAGCGCGTCTTGTGCTGCTCGATCAGTTCGGCAAACACGGACACTTCCACCTGTGCCGTGCCATCGTCGAGCACGGCGAACATCATTCTGCCGCGCCGGGTCATCATGGTTCGGGTGCTGGCCAGCACGCCGGTCATCCATTGCGGATCGCGTGAGGGCTCCAGTCGAACCAGCGGTGAAGGAACAATGCGACGGACTTCATCACGCCACGCATCGAACAAGTGACCGCTGAAGTAAAAGCCCAGTGCGGCTTTTTCTTCGGTCAGGCGCGTGTGCAGATTCCAGGGCGCGACGCGAGCCAGTTCCTGCGCAACGAGTTCACTGGTGTCATCGCCGAACAGCGAGCACTGATTGGCGCTGCGCGCGGCCTGCTCGGCCCCTTCCATCGCGGTGGGAACAGACGCCAGCATGGCAGCACGGTTGTCGCACAGACTGTCGAACGCTCCGGCACGGATCAGTGCCTCGATGGTGCGACGATTGACCTGGTTCTTGCCTACGCGACGGCAAAAATCGAACAGGTCGGTGAACGGGCCATCCTGCTCTCGCGCCCGCACGATGTCCTCGACTGCCGCCTGCCCGGTGCCTTTGACCGCGCCCAGGCCATAGCGCATGGTGCGCGGCGGCAGGCCTTTTTCGGTATGCCGGTCAGCCACGGGCTCGAACCGGTAGCCGGACGCATTGACGTCGGGCGGAAGGACTTCGACACCATTTTCGAGGGCATCGCGCCAGAAGGTCTGCACCTTCGTCGTGTCGTCCATGTCGGAGGACAGCGTGGCAGCCAGGAACTCGGTGGGGTGGTAGGCTTTGAGCCAGGCAGTCTGGTAGGCAATCAGCGCGTAGGCGGCCGAGTGCGACTTGTTGAAGCC
>JAEYZR010000378.1 GCA_023427945.1 Pseudomonadota bacterium
TTCCTGGGACTGGAGAGCATCGCTGATTCTGCCAGGTCGATCCGGGAATTTGGTTCAGGCACGCTGCGCGTGGCAGCAGCCGCATCGATTTCAACCAGCATTCTTCCTGATGCGGTCCGGATGTTCAGCGCACGCTATCCTTCTGTGCGGGTCGTACTGAACACCAGCGCATCGACCACGATTGCCAACTGGATAGCCACTCAGCATTGCGACATTGGTTTTGTTTCTTCCAACCCGGACAAACCCGGCGTGGTCGCCTCCGTGATACACACGGAGAACGCTGTCTGCATCATGCCTGCCCGTCACAGGCTGACCCGAAAACGTCTCGTCGTACCGATCGATCTGGATGGAGAACGGTTCATCTCGCTGCCCAGTGGCAGCCCCACCCGGTTCGTCATCGATGCGGCGTTTGCGGATGTGGACCGCGTCATGGCCTTCGAATCCACTTTCGCCGAGACGATATGCAAGATGGTGGGCCAAAGACTCGGCCTGGGCCTGGTCAATCCCATCGTCAGCAGATCGATGAGGTTGCCCGGCGTCGTCGCACGCCCTTTCAAGCCCGACATCCCTCTGAAGAGCTACATGCTCCTGCCCCAGCTCGCACCGCGCGATGAACACATCAAACACTTTGCCAGTTGCATGCGGGCCGCGTTCAAGGCGTGTTGAAACGCATACGCATGTCGCATGCATCCGCCTGGGTGTATCTACACCGTCGACGCGCCGCCCAGAATGACCGTGTATTGCGACGAGAGAACTCCGCCATTGCCATGCGCCAGCGCAACCTCCGCATTTTTTTTCTGGCGCGCACCGCATTGGCCACGTAACTGCCGGACCGCTTCGATCAGCAGAAAGATTCCATACATGCCCGGGTGGCAGTAGGACAGGCCGCCACCATTGGTGTTCACGGCCAGCGAACCGCCTGGTGCGATACGGCCATTCTCGACAAAGGCGCCGCCATCGCCCTTCGCACAAAAACCCAGGTCTTCAAGAAACAGGATCGTGTTGATCGTGAACGCGTCGTACAGTCCCACCACGTCGATATCAGACGAAGTCAGACCGGCCTGTGCATAGGCCTGTGCGCCCGAAATCCGGGCCCCCGTGTTGACCAGATCCGGCATGTTCGAGATCGTCTGATGGGTGGTGCAGTGACCCGAACCAAGCAGATACACCGGATGATGGCGCAACGCTCGCGCGCGCTCGGGTGTCGTCAACACAATGGCGCCGCCACCGTCGGACACCAGGCAACAATCGCGGATCGTCAGGGGGTAGCTCACCATGCGCGAGGACAACACCTCCTGGACCGTCAGGGGATTCTTTTCCCAGGCGGCGGGATTCAACAGCGCCCACTGCCGTGCAGCAACCGCCACCTCGGCAAGCTGTTCGCGGGTGGTACCGAATTCGTACATATGCCGTGCGGCCGCCAGTGCATACGCAGTCGGGGGCAGAAACGGCCTGAATGGCGACTCGTAGGGATTCCACTCGGCACGGCTGGTGTTCTTGCGGCCCATCGACCGTTGCGTGCTGCCATAGGCCACCACTGCCACTTCGCACAGTCCGGCAGCGATGGCCGCTTCGGCGCGCACCAGATGCCCCATGAATGAAGAGCCGCCTGTCGATGTCGAATCGATATAAGCCTCGGGCAGGTTCATGTATTCAGCCAGGGCCAGGCCCGCCAGGCGGCTTTGCGAAGTCGCGCAGAAAATGCCGTCGACATCCGTCACGGACAATCCACCGTCATCCAGCGCCCGATACACACCTTGCGCCATCAAGTCCAGGGCCGAGAACGCCTCGCCCACACTGCCCAGATCGGACTCGGCAACACCCACCAATACGGCACGCCCTGGTCGGAAATCGTTGTTCATTGTTCGGACTCCACAGGCATGAACACAGGAATCGGGTCGTCCAGCCCCTCTTCGACAAGCGCCTGAAAGCGCACTCGCTGACCGATGGTCACCTGCATCGGGTCGTCGGTCACGACACGGCTCATCAATCGAAAACCTTCATCCACATCGATCAGGGCGACGTTGTAGGGGTCGCCCTTGCGCGGGTGAACGACCGATGTGCTGTACACGCTGCCCATCCCCTTGCTGATGCGCCACTGCAGGCAGTCCTGGCTCGAGTAGGGGCAGCGCACACGCGGGAAGAAGACGGCACGCCCGGCCACCGGACTGTACTGATAGGCCAGTTCGCCAGCGCGCAAGTGCTGCACGTAGCGAGCGTAGGGCGCCTGGCTCGATAGATCGTCTTGCGCCATCATTTGCCCTTTACGTACATCAGATTCAGGCTTTCAGCGAACATGACCGGACGCTCCTGTCCTTCGCGATACATGGTGTTTCCGTAAGTCAGCCGCACGCCGTCTTCCATACGCTCGCACGCCTGCAGCGTGCGCTCCAGGCGCAAGCGTGAACCGACCGGCACAGGCGAGGTGAACCGGACCTTGTTCGACCCATAGTTGATGCCCCGTCCACGCTCGCGCACCTTCACGATCCCGCTCCCCATGCCTATCATCAAAGACAAGGTCAACATGCCGTGGGCGATGGTCTTGCCATCCGGCAGCTCGCGCCGGGCGCGCTCCACGTCGACATGGATCCAGTTCTGGTCGCCTGTGATGCGGGCAAAGTCGTCGATCATGTCCTGGGTGATGTCGACCCAGTCGGTCAGGCCCAGAACCTTGCCTACATAGTCCTGCATGTCGTAAGGAGTATCGATGATCATCGTTGTCTACCTTTGAATAAGAGGTTCTCGTCCAGCAAAAAGAACAAACATGCCAAGTCTCAGACAAGAGACATCAGACGCCTGGATATCAGGGTGTGAGCCTGCTCGACGATGCGCCCGACCAGCTCGGCGCAGGTCGGCACATCATCGATCAGCCCCTGGATCATGCCCACGGTCCAGATGCCTCCTTCGACATCCCCGTTTTCGTACACACCACGACCTTTGGAGCCTGCCACCAGCGGACCGATCTGCTCGATCCCCGCGCCCGACTTCTCCAGCTCGACCACCTGCGCGGACAGGTCGTTACGCCAGACGCGACTGGTGTTGCGCAGGCTGCGCAGAATGAGCCGTGTGTCGGTTTCGCTGGAGCGGGTGATGGCCTCTTTGATACCCATGTGGGCAGGGGACTCCTGCGTGCACATGAAACGAGTGCCCATGTTGATGCCCTCGGCGCCCAGTGCAAGCGCAGCCACCAATCCCCGGGCATCGCCGAACCCGCCGGACGCGATCACGGGAATCGTCACCTGGGCGACGGTGGCCGGAATCAGGATCAGACCAGGAATGTCGCTCTCGCCGACGTGGCCGGCACACTCGAAGCCGTCGATGGAGACAATGTCCACACCGATGTCCTGTGCCTTGCGGGCGTGGCGGGGCGAGGTGCACTTATGGAGCACGCGCACGCCTGCCGCCTTGAACGCCGCCATGTGCGCCTGCGGGTTGTTGCCTGCTGTCTCCACGATCTTGACGCCTGATTCAATGATGGCGTCCCGGTATTCGACGTAGGGCACGGGCTTGAGTGTGGGCAGGAAGGTCAGGTTCACGCCAAAGGGTCGATCAGTCATGTCCCGCACCCGCGCGATTTCACGCCGCAGATCTTCGGGAGTCGGCTGTGTCAGCGCGGTCAGCACACCCAGTGCGCCCGCATTGGAGACTGCCGCAACCAGCTCCGCGCGGCCGATCCATTGCATGCCCCCCTGCACGATGGGATGCTCGATACCAAGCATACGAGTCACGGCTGTTTGCAATTCAATCTCCTTGTGGTGTGGGAACGCGATAGGGCACGCAATCGGAGGCCAGCGTGATGGGCGCGCCCGTGATCGCCTGCAATGCCGGCAGCGTCCAGCCGTCTGCGAGCCGCGTGACGACCAGTCCCTGCGCCGTGACCTCGATCACTGCCAGATCGGTATAGATGCGATCCACACAATGGGGGGCCGTCAACGGATAAGTGCACTGCTGCAAGATGCGTGGCTGGCCTTCCTTGGTGCAGTGCTCCATCATCACCCACACGTTTTCTGCGCCCGCCGCCAGATCCATCGCGCCACCCACACCCGGGATCTGACCGGGTGCATCGACCGTCCAGTTGGCCAGATCACCATTGGCGGCCACCTGGAAAGCGCCCAGGCAGGCAATCTGGATATGGCCGCCACGAATCATCAAAAACGATTCGCTGTGACTGAAAACGGAGGCACCCGGCAAAAGCGTGACGGGAAACTTGCCCGCGTTGATGACATCCGGATCCTCTTCACCGGGTGCAGGTGCCGGGCCCAGCCCCAACAACCCCTGCTCGCTTTGCAGCATCAACTCCCGCCCTGCCGGCACGTAATCGGCGATCATCGTGGGCAGGCCTATCCCCAGGTTCACGCAGGAACCATCGGGAATGTCATAGGCGGCAACGCGCGCGATGTCCTGGCGGCTAAGCTTTGCGTTCATTGGCTACCTCTACTAGACGATCCACAAAAATTCCGGGCGTCACGATGCTCTCCGGATCAAGCGCGCCCAACGGCACGATCTCGCGCACCTGCGCGATCACCAGCCTGGCGGCACCGGCCATCACGGGATTGTTGATGCGTGCACCACGGTGATAGACCAGATTGCCCCAGCGGTCGCCACGCAGCCCTTTGAGCAATGCGACATCCCCCTTGATGGGTGTTTCCAGAACATACGTTTCGCCATCGATGACGCGTGTCTCCTTGTCCTGGGCCAACCGCGTACCCGCCGC
Organism: Pseudomonadota bacterium; assembly: GCA_023427945.1. Lineage (GTDB taxonomy): Bacteria > Pseudomonadota > Gammaproteobacteria > Burkholderiales > Burkholderiaceae_B > Schauerella. The sequence continues at coordinate 4,715 of JAEYZR010000378.1, forward strand.
AGTGCGTGTGAAGAAGCCGCCGATGCCGGCCGCTCCTGCACGAATGCGCTCGGCCAGCGTGCCCTGCGGCACCAGATCGAGTTCGATCTTGCCCGCCGCATACAGCTCATCGAAGATCGTGCGCCCCTTCAGGCCACGCGGAAACGAACACACGACTTTGCGGATCCTGCCCGCGGCCATCAGCTCGGCCACGATGTCATCGCCTACCGTGGCGTTGTTGGCCACGATCGTCAGGCCACGCGCACCTGCGTCGAGCAACGCTTCCATCAGATCGGCGGGCCGTCCCGACGAGCCAAATCCGCCCACCAGAATGACGCTGTCGTCCTTGATGCCGGCAACCGCCTCGGCCAGCGACCCTACGCACTTGTTAATCATTTCCTGCTCCAGACTCAGTCAAGGTCGTTGCCTTTCATATCGACATTGCGACGCGCGCGTCGAGCCAGATCACGCATCACCGGGCCGATCAGCGTGACATCGTCGATGGGATCGGCGCAAGGTCCCCGACGCCAGCCTTCCATCGCCGCAAGATGGCCGCCACCGAGCTCGAAGATACGACCCGTGACGTCGTGGCTGTCGGCACTGGCCAGCCAGGTCACCGCCGGTGCGATCCAGCGCGGATGGCGTGCCTCGATCTCTTCGGGGGAACGTTCGCGCAGGCCTTCTGTCATGCGCGTCTGCGCATGTGGGTTGATGCCGTTGACCGTCACGCCATAACGCTTGAGTTCGCGCGCGGCAATGATCGTCATGGCAGCAATGCCTGCCTTGGCGGCGCCATAGTTGATCTGGCCGATGTTGCCGTACAGTCCTGAAGAAGAAGACGTATTGATGATGCGTGCGTCCACCGGCTCGCCGGTCGTCTTCACGCGCTCGCGCCAATGTGCCGCCGCGTGGTGCATGGGTGCAAACGCGCCTTTCAGATGAACGTTGATCACCGCGTCCCATTCCTGCTCGGTCATGTTGCACAACGTGCGGTCGCGCAGAATCCCGGCGTTGTTGATCAGACCATGCAAGGCACCAAAATTCTCGATAGCCGAATCGATCATGCGCTTGGCCGCCGAAAAATCGGCAACGTTTTCATGGTTGGCGACAGCCTGCCCGCCCAGCGCCTCGATCTCGCGCACGACCGCCTGGGCCGTGCTTTCGTCGGTATCCTCGCCCGAGCGCGACACGCTCATGTCGTTGACCACCACACGCGCACCGGCTTGAGCCAGATGCAGCGCATACTCGCGTCCTATACCGCGACCCGCGCCCGTCACAATGACCACGCGGCCTTCACATAACTTAGACATAGTGCTCCTTGGTGTACCTGGCTGTCACTTTTTGTCCCGACCGACACTGGCCGGGAGCGAACGTTGAAATAGAGGTGGGCGTTTTTCGACGAACGCGCGCACGGCTTCCTTGTGATCCGGACTGTCTACGCACTGAACGTGGCGCTCGCATTCGCGTTCGAGCATCGCGTCAAGACTCAGCGCGAGCCCGTCATTCAGGTTCGATTTGATGTGTGCCATGGCCGGCTGGGGGCCTTGGGCGAGAACGTCCGCAATGCTTGCGACTTCCTCGCGCAGCCGTTGGGCGCTGAACAGGCCATTGAGCAGGCCCAATCCAACAGCCTCCTCGGCCGACACGACAGACCCACGCAGATAGAGTTCCCGTGCCTTGGCCGGGCCCACGATGCGCGGCAGGAAATAGTGCCCACCGAAATCGCCGGACAGGCCCACGGCGGTGAAGCCGGTGCGCAGCGTCACACTGGAGTCGCCATAACGCAGGTCGCACGCCAGCGCGAGCGACAGGCCCGCACCCACGGCATGGCCACGCACCATCGCGATGCTCGGCTTGGGCATGCCATGCAGGCACTGGACGATGCGGGTTCGCCTGCGCAGCGCGGCGACCCGTTCGGCGGGCGTGGCAACCGGCATGTCGGATCGACGGTTCATGCGCGCCACGTCCCCCCCGGCACAAAAACTCGTCCCGGCACCCGTCAGCACTACCGCGCCTACGGTGTCGTCCTGCCCGGCAGATTCAACCGCGTCGAGCAGTTCGTCGTAGAGAGTCTGGCTGAGCGCGTTACGGCGCTCGGGCCGATCGAGCGTCAACCACAGCACGCCGCCCTTGCGTTCAATGATCAGTTCCTTCGGCTGATCATTTTGCTGTGGGTGCCGCTGTTCCTGTCGCTCATTTTCCGGTTGCTGCTTCATTGCATGTGTCCGTCACCGTTGCCAGGACTTGTATGC
>JAEYZR010000415.1 GCA_023427945.1 Pseudomonadota bacterium
CAGCCAGGGCATGCACAACATGACGGCCAGATAGGAGACCGACAGTGCGCATGTCCAGGCAAACGTTCCCCAGGCGTGTCCCGCCGCCACCACACCTACGAAGTAAGTGCTGAATACGGCAGTGAGAATGACGGTGGTGTATCCCGAGTTGGCGAAGTCATACATCGCCCACGCCAGGAACTCCCGCCGCCGTACCCCTGGGTTGAACGCGCTCATGCCTTCAATGCAGCGATGCCGGCATGTGCAACCTCGACGTCTTCTTCAGGCTTCGCTCCCGACACACCGATCGCGCCCACCACGTGGCGCTCCACCGTGATGGGCACGCCACCGCCGAGCATGCCGGCAATGTGCGGCGCCGACAGAAATGCCACGCGTCCATCATTGATCATCTTCTCGTATGCCGCGGAATCACGCTGCCCCAGGGCGGCGGTGTGGGCCTTGGCCGGAGCGATGTGGGCCGAGACCGGTGCCGCACCATCCAGACGTGCGAGCCCCAACAGGTGTCCACCATCGTCAACGATGGAAATCGTCACTGCCCACCCTTTGGTCGTGGCATGAGCCCTGGCTGCTGCCAACATGGCATCGACATCGGCGATGGACAATACGGGTTTTGAATTCATGAACGGGCATCCTTAATGAATTGTAGGGTTTGAGGATCTTCGATCGTTGAAAGATCGCCAGGGTCCCGACCTTCGCACAGTGCGACTATCGCTCTGCGCACGACTTTGCCTGAACGCGTCTTGGGCAAGGCCGGCACAAACAGCACACGTGCCGGACGCGCAAACGCGCCGAGCTGCGACTGGACCCGTTGCATGATAGCGCCTGAAAGTTGCTGCGACTCGTCTTCTTCGGGCAAGTCGCCACGTTTGAGCACAACGAAGGCCACGGCCGCCTGTCCTTTCACGCTGTCGCTGACGCCGACGACGGCGCACTCGGCCACCGTGGTATCGGTATTGATGGCCTCTTCGATCTCGCGCGTTCCCAACCTGTGGCCTGCCACATTGATCACGTCGTCGGTACGCCCCAGGATGAAGTGGTAGCCCTCCTCGTCCACCCTGCCCCAGTCAAAGGTGGAATAGATCTGGCGGTTGGGGATGGCTGAAAAGTACGTCTGCACGAAACGATCATCGTCCCCCCAAAGCGTGCTCATGGCGCCAGGAGGCAGCGGCGGCACGATGGCGACGACACCTTTCTCTCCTGCAGGCAGGTCGGCACCCGTGACCTCGTCGACGATCCGCACGTCAAAACCAAACACCGGAAAAGAGGGGCTGCCGAACTTGGTGGCGCGCTTTTCCACGCCAGGCTGCGCGGAAAGTATCGGCCAGCCGGATTCAGTCTGCCAGTAGTTGTCGATGATCGGCTTACCCAGCGCTTGCGCCAGCCAGACCGCCGTGGGCTCGTCCAGGGGTTCGCCCGCCAGATAGATCGCGCGCAAAGACGACAGGTCGTGCCCGGCCATGTAGCGCGGGTCCTGCTTCTTGAGCACTCGAATGGCAGTGGGTGCAGAGAACAGGGTGTTCACTTTGTATTTTTCGACGATCTTCCACAGAATCGAAGCATCGGGGCGCACGGGCGTGCCCTCGTAAAGAATGGTGGTCTGTCCCCCTATCAGCGGGCCATAGACGATGTAGGAATGCCCCACCACCCAGCCAATGTCACTGGTGCAGAAAAAAACCTCTCCGGGCGCGCCATCGAACAGGTACTGCATGGACGCAGCCAGTGCGACGCTATAGCCACCAGTGTCGCGCTGGACGCCTTTGGGGCGGCCTGTCGTGCCCGACGTGTAGAGAATGTAGGAAGGCGCCTGCGAGGGCATCCAGGTCACGGGCACCTGAGCGCCGGCATGTTCGCGCTGCAGGGTCGCGAAATCCAGATCGCGTCCGGGCTTGCGTTCGGCCGGCGCCAGACCGCGATCCAGCATGATGACCTTGCCCGGAGGATGCGCCGCCAGGCTGAGCGCCTGATCCAGCAAGGGCTTGTAAGCCACCACTTTTCCGGCCCTGGAGCCCGCATCGGCCGTGACGATGACCTTGGGACGGGCGTCGTCGATGCGCTGCGCCAGACTACCCGAGGCAAACCCGCCAAACACCACGGAATGCACTGCGCCGATCCGGGCACATGCAAGCATGGCGAATACCGCCTCGGGCACCATCGGCATGTAGATCAGCACGCGGTCACCCTGCTGGACGCCCTGCGCCTGCAACATCGCGGCAACCACCTGCACATGGGCAAGCAGTTCGTGGCGACGATAGCTCTGCTCGGCATCGACCTCGGTGGACACCCATACCAGTGCAAGCGCATCGGGATCAGCCTCGCACCAGCGATCCACGGCGTTATGGCACAGATTGGTCGTGCCATCCACGAACCAGCGTGCAAATGGGAGGCGACTGTCGTCCAGCACCCTGGTGTAGGGCTGCTCCCAGTGCACGCGCTGCGACTCGCGGGCCCAGAACATATCCCGTTGATGTAAGGATTCGTAATGGAAATCCCGAGTATCTTGCATGGTCATCTCCTGTTATTTTTCTGTCTCAAGACGTGAATGGCCTTCTGACGAGCCCGTATTTCCTACGATCTTCGCCGCTTGCCACACGCCATGCAACCGTAATATTTTTCGGTTATCCTCACGCGGCGACTTGGCCGACGTTGAGAGTACGTTACACACCGGTATGTCAGGACGCAATTGGAGTCGTTAGAATTCACTCCAATTTCGAGCACCAAACAATTGATTTAGTTCGGGAATCTTCGAGGACCGCAATCCTCGCTCTTCATTTTTCAGGTAAGCATGGCTCTTTCTGCGCTAAACCATTCGACGCGATCCATGCTTGGATACTTCCTTCCCGCCCTCGCCATCGTCGTGATGGCCGGCTGCTCAGCCCCCCCTAGCAAATCCAACAGTACGGCATCAGCACGTAACTTCACGACGACCAATCCATATCTCGCACGCGCCGTCGATGACGATCCCATCGGACGCCTGCTGTCGCAGCAGGTTCGCCGCCCCTCGAACAGCCTGGGTATCACGCCGCGCGAGGCGATGGTGGGTGAGGCGCTGAATCATCTGGGCATTCGTTACCGCTATGGCGGTAATTCGCCTGATGAAGGCTTTGATTGCAGCGGCCTCGTTTCTTATGTGGCGTTTCGCTCTCTTGGCCTGACCTTGCCCCGCTCGGCGGCTGATATCGCAAGCAAAGGCCAGCAAATCGAGATCTCCGAGCTGGTGGCCGGTGACCTGGTCTTCTTCAACACGATGGGTCGCAAGTACTCGCACGTTGGCATCTATGTCGGCGACGACCGCTTCATCCACTCGCCCAGTGCCGGCGGAGTCGTACGTGTCGAAGACATGAAAATGGCCTACTGGTCCAAACGCTACAACGGTGCGCGCCGCCTGAACACGCCGGAACTGACTGCCATGAAGTCACACTGAACGCATCGTTTGCTGCAAGACGGGCAGGCATAAAAAAACGCGCACACTGCGCGTTTT
>JAEYZR010000048.1 GCA_023427945.1 Pseudomonadota bacterium
TGGAGAACGCGGCCGCCTGCACATTGCCAAGACCCTGATCGCGGGGGGCAACGTCCTGCTGCTTGACGAACCCTCCAACGATCTGGACGTGGAAACGCTGCGTGCGCTGGAAGACGCCTTGCTCGAATTCCCGGGCTGCGTCATGGTGATCAGCCACGATCGCTGGTTCCTGGACCGGATCGCCACGCACATCCTGGCATTCGAGGGCAATTCCGAAGTGGTGTTCTTCGACGGCAACTATCAGGAGTACGAGGCCGACAAGGTTCGTCGCCTGGGTGAAGAAGGCGCCAAACCGAGGCGTTTGCGCTACAAAGCGCTCAAGTAAATGGCCGGCGTGCCGCGAGGCTGTTACAAATAGACAGCCGCGCGGTACCTGTGCAACATTTGCTCAGGGCAACTCCTTTGGCCCCACACCGCTTGACACAACTTATGGGCAATCTTCACAGACGGCGGGCGCGTAATTTGCGACGCTGATCACACGTACAAGTCTGGCTGGATATCAGTTGTTTGTTGACGCCACTTTACTGGTGAGGTGCCGACAGGCATCCGGAATGAATAAGGAGTTGAACCATGAACATGAATCGAATTTCCAAAGCGTGCGCCGTCGCCTTGCTGGCCGTCACCGCAGCGGGTTGCTCCTCCTGGGACGGCATGTCTAGCCGCCAGAAAAGTACCGTGACCGGTGCCGGTGTGGGTGGCGTGGCGGGTGCCGTGCTGACCAATGGCGGTGTGCTGGGCACAGTGGGTGGCGCAGCCATTGGCGGTGTCATCGGCGATCAGGTCGGCAAGCGCCGTTAAGCATCGTCACTGCCTGGGCAGCAGGATGGAAAAAAGCCTGCAACGGATGTTTCCGTTGCAGGCTTTTTATTGACGCATACAGGCCCTCAGGGCTGGACGGCCTCTTCCTTGGCCTTGGGCGGGATCTCGATCTTGATGTCGAGAACTTCCAGGCTGTCCTGGCGCTCCAGGTGCACCTTCACGTCATCGCGATTGATCTTGACGTACTTGGAGATCACGTCGAGCAGTTCCTGCTGCAACTGCGGCAGAAAATCCGGAGAGTCGTCGCGCCCGCGTTCGCGAGCGAGGATGATCTGCAGCCGCTCCTTTGCAACGTTGGCCGTATTTTTCTTCTGGCCCATGAAAAACGACAGAAAGGACATGCTCATTTACCTCCGAACAGGCGCTTGAGCAGGCCAGGTTTCTGATAGTCGGTAAAACGCAGCGGCTTCTCTTCGCCAAGGAAGCGCGAAACTACGTCCTTATATGCTTCAGACACGTCGCTGTTCTCCAGGTGAATGGCTGGCAGGCCCTGGTTGGATGCCTGCAAAACGGATTCCGATTCGGGAATCACGCCGATCAATTTGATGCGCAGAATGTCTTCGATATCCGTGAGCGAAAGCATTTCGCCATCTTCGACGCGCTTGGGGTTGTAGCGCGTCAGCAGCAGAAATTCCTTGACTGGCTCATCGCCTTGGATGGCGCGGCGCGACTTGGCCGACAGAATGCCCAGTATGCGATCCGAATCGCGCACCGACGACACTTCAGGATTGGTCACCACGAGTGCATCGTCGGCGAAATAGGCGGCCATCAGCGCGCCGGCTTCGATACCGGCCGGCGAGTCGCAGACGATGTAGTCGAAGCCCATTTCCTTGAGATCTTCGATGACCTTCTCGACACCTTCAAGTGTCAGCGCATCCTTGTCGCGCGTTTGCGAGGCGGGCAGGATGAAGAGGTTGTCCGATTGTTTGTCTTTGATCAGTGCCTGCTTGAGCGTGGCTTCGCCTTGGATGACGTTGACGAAGTCATACACCACGCGACGCTCGCAACCCATGATCAGGTCGAGATTGCGCAGGCCGACGTCGAAGTCGATCACCGCCGTTTTATGTCCCCGCAGGGCCAGGCCGGATGAGAAACTTGCGCTGGTGGTGGTTTTTCCTACCCCGCCTTTGCCGGAGGTCACCACAACGATGCGTGTCATAGGGTTAGAACCTTTGGAATACGTGAATGATTGTCAGGAAATGGATTGCGCCCATCGTAAAACAAATTCTGTTATACGGCTTTTTCCATTTGTGATGAGTGCGTAGAGCGGCGCCTGACCCCCTTCTTTCGAACCTGTGCACGGGTGCAAGGCACAAAAAGGCAGGGGCGTGGCGCATCAAGGCTTGAGGCTTTCGATGCGTAGCGAATCGCCGTCCAGACGGACCAGCGCGGGTCGATTGCGCAGGTTGGCGTCCAGGCGTGCTTCCACTACGCGATACACCCCGGCAACGGCAAGCAACTCGGCATCGAGCTCCGTGGTGAAGATGCGGGCCGAGGCGTCGCCGCGAGCACCGGCCATCGCCTTGCCGCGCAAGGGCCCATATACGTGAATGTTGCCATCGGCGATCACTTCGGCACCCTGGCTGACCATACCGATCACGATGAGGTCGCTGTGGCGTGCATAGACACGCTGTCCGCTGCGCAAGGGTTTGGTGATCACCAGTGCCGAGCTGGACTGGGGCGCCCGCGCCACGTGGGCGCTGCTGTCAGGTGCGGCCGTTGCGGCGCGTTCCAGGACGGGCTCGGTATCCGAGGCCTGGGAGGGTTTTGCGTCCGGGGCAGCGGGCGCTTCCTCGCCGCTCGTGGCCACGGTGCCGACCGCCATGTCGGCGGCAGGCTGGTTGGGCACGGGAGCGTCCAGCGCTTCCGAGGTGACGGCGGCATTGCTTTGTGCGGGGCGGGCCGCAGGGGTGGACAGCTCCACGTGGGTCAGTCCCACTTCCAGAGCGCCCGCCGCATTGTTTTCGTTGCCGATGGCGCCGATGGGGGGCAGGTTGTGACCGCGCAGGGCGTCCACCAGTGCCTGCCAGTCCAGCGGCTCCTGCACCCGGGATGCATCGATGACGACGGGCTCGTTCTCGAAAAAACTTCCGGCGTCGTGCATGCGCCGGTCCAGGGCCTCGGTCAACTTTTGCAGGTCGGCGCTGTGCAGCACCACTCGCACGGTGTACAAGGTGGCGCTTTTGAAATCTAGGGCGAGAGAGTCAGTCGTCATGAGTGCAAAAGCGTTGGCCGGGTTCGTGGATGATCCCCGATCGCGCCAACGCGAAAGAGTCATGGATGATAACCCGCGACGGCCTCGCTGGGCAGGGTGGACGGGCATGAGCCTTGCAAGGCTGCACAAAGACAACGTCTACAGGAGAATGTCATGCCCGAGCGTCAGGAGCCCCGCGAGTCTCATGCCCCCGTTGCCACGCCCGAAGGCCAGAAGCTGAGTGAACAGGAACGCCAGGATATCGATGCTGCTGCACGAGGCATAGACAAGGCCGTGAGCGGCCTGCCTGACGACGGACCGCCGCCCGCACCGCCCGCACCGCCCGAAAAGGCCAAGGCCGAACCGCAGGCTGGCGCTGCCCCTGGCAGGAATGTTCAGCGGGATGGTCTGGTGCCGTCTGCCGATGAAGGCACTCCGCCACTGGACACGCCCGCACCCGGCAGCCGCTAGAACGGCCCGCGGCTATGCAGCCGCTGGCACGTAATGAGCCGAAACCCGCTGCATTGGGGATGCCCGCGGGGAGGTCTGGCGTCTACTTGGTCTGCGCCCACGTGTCGCGCAAGGTCACGATACGGTTGAGCACGGGCTTTTCGGAGGTGGACGTCTTGGCGTCGACAGTGAAATAACCCAGCCGCTCGAACTGCCAGGTATTGCCCGGGACCAGTTCCGTTCCCTGTTCGATCAGTCCTTGAACCGTTTGCCGCGACTCCGGGTTGAGGTGATCCAGAAACGCCTTGTCGCCGCTGTCCGGCCTGGGGTCGGCAAACAGCCGGTCGTACAGATGGATGGTGGCGGACAGGGCGTACTTGGCACTCACCCAGGTGATGTTGCCTTTCACCTTGACGCTGTCGGCGCCGGGTGTCCCGCTCTTGGTATCCGGCAGATACTCGGCATGTACTTCAGTCACACGCCCGGTTTCGTCTTTCACGCAACCGGTGCATTTCACGACGTAGCCGTATTTCAACCTGACCATGTTGCCTGGGAAAAGCCGGAAATACTTCTTGGGCGGATCCTCGCGGAAATCATCGCGCTCGATCCACAGTTCGCGGGTCAGCGTGAAGGTGCGTTGCCCCCCCTCGGGATCGTGCGGGTTGCGCGGCGCAGTGCAAACCTCCTCGCCGTCGACCGGGAAGTTGGTCAGCACGAGCTTGACCGGATCGAGCACGGCGACGCTGCGGTTGGCGATGGGGTCGAGATCGTCGCGTACCGCCTGCTCCAGCAAGCCGTAATCGATACGGGAGTCGGACTTGGAAATGCCCGTGCGGTCGCAGAACAGGCGGATGGCCGCAGGGGTGTAGCCGCGCCGGCGCATGCCGACCAGCGTAGGCATGCGGGGGTCGTCCCAGCCTTCGACATGGCCTTCCTGCACCAGTTGCAGCAGCTTGCGCTTGCTGGTGACGATGTAGCTGAGGTTCAGGCGCGCGAATTCGTACTGGTGGGGCAGGGGTTCGGCCAGCAGGCCCAACTCGGCCAGGCGAGCCAGCAGCCAGTCGTAGAGCGGGCGCTGATCCTCGAATTCCAGGGTGCAGATGCTGTGCGTGACGCCTTCCAGGGCATCTTCCAGCGGGTGCGCGTAGGCATACATCGGGAAGATGCACCAGGCGTCGCCCGTGCGATGGTGATGCGCATGGCGCACACGATAGAGCACCGGGTCGCGCATGTTGATATTGGGTGAGCCCATGTCGATGCGCGCACGCAGCACCATGCTGCCATCCGGGTGCTTGCCCGCACGCATTTCGCCCAGGCGCGCGATCGACTCCTCGGCGGGACGGTCACGCCAGGGCGAGTTCTGGCCGCGCTCGGTGAGCGTGCCGCGCATTTCGCGGATGACTTCGGCGCTTTGTTCGTCCACATAGGCGTGTCCGGCCTGGATCAGCGCGAGGGCGAACTGATACATCTCCTCGAAGTAGTCGCTGGCGAAATACAGGTTGTCGCGTCCCGCCCCCTCCCAGGAAAATCCCAGCCACTTGACGGCATCGATGATGCCGTCGACGTATTCCTGGTTTTCTTTCTCGGGATTGGTGTCGTCAAAGCGCAGGTGGCAGACACCGCCGAAATCCCGTGCGAGCCCGAAATTCACGCAGATCGACTTGGCATGCCCGATGTGCAGGTAGCCATTGGGCTCTGGCGGGAAACGCGTGCGTATGCGGGCGGGATCGAGGCCGCCCGTCTGCTGTACGGCGGCCGGACCAGGTGCGCCGGACCAACGTTTGTCGGCATAGCGGTTCTCGCGCAGGTCGGCGTCGATGATGTGACGCAGGAAGTTGGCCGGAGCCGGAGTCATGGTGGGGGTGGTCATGCGGGATGTCGATGATTTACAGCCGGAAAGTGAGCATTTTGCCACGTCTGCCCCGACAAGCACGCGTATGGGGCAAGTCGAACTAAACTACGCTCCATTATGGACATCACGCTCCTCGCATGGACTCGAACGCAATTCATGGGAACCCTGGGTTTCCTGGCGTTCTTTCTTTCCATTTCCGTCGGCCTGGCCTGGATGCTGCTTTTCTTCAAGTGGCGCGCCGGTCGTGGAGGAAATGTATCGTGGCTGGCTGCCTATCGCTTCTGGGTGCGCATCTTTGCGCTGTCCCTGGTGCTGGTCATGGGCGCCGGCCTGGCGCTGCTGTTCCAGATGGGCGGGCTATGGGCCGGCCTGATGGAGCGCATCGGCAATGTGGCGGGTCCCTTGCTGGGCTATGCCGTCATCTCTGTCTTCATCTTCAAGTCGTGCTTTCTGGGCGTCATGCTGTTTGGGCAGCGCCGGGTGTCGGAGTCCATGCACACGTTTGCCGTCGCAATGGTGGCGGTGGGGCAGTGCGTGGCCCTGTTCTGGCTGCTGGTGCTGCAGGGCTGGCTGGAGAATCCTCGGGGCGCGCGGCTGTTCGAAGGACGCTTCCAGGTGTATGACTGGGCGGCGATCATCCTGAATGACTCCTTGTGGTGGCGTGTTGGTACGCTGGCGTGCGCGGCGGCGCTGGCGGCTGTCTTTCTCATCATGGGCGTGACAGCGGGCCAGGCTTTGCGCCGCAAGCTCGAAGAGGGTGAGCGCCTGGCATTTCGCAGTGCGCTGGTCGTGGCGGCCATTGCCAGCCTGTTGCAGTTTGCCTTCACGGTGGCCGCCTACCGGTCGATCGTGGAGCACCAGCCCGCTCGTGCTGCCGCCATTGCCGGCCATTGGGAGACCGGCGCCGTCCCCGATCTCGTGCTGATGGCCTGGCCGGATGCAAACGAGCAAGCCAATCGCGGCACCTGGCGCATCCGCGGCGCCGGGGACTTCATGCTGGCTCGTGACCAGAAGGGCGAAATCATGGCGCTGGACAGGTTCTCGGGAATGCGTCCGCCTGTCGCCGCTACCTTTCTGACCTGGCGTGCCACGATCCTGCTGGGCATCCTCATGGCCGTGGCGGCCTGGGCGGTGGTGCTGCGCACCCGCCGCCGGATGTTCGATCCTGCCGTGCTCTCCAGACGATCCCTGCGGTTGCTGTCAGGCGCCATGTGCATGGGGGCGCTGGCCAGCGTGTTGCGTGTGTCGGGCGATTTTCTGGGGCTGGCGCCCTACATGGTGCAGAACGCTGTCACCCAGATGGAAGTCCTGGGCGTCATGCCTCGGGAGTCGCTGGTGATGGCGACGCTCGGCTATGGTGTGCTGTATGCCATGCTGGGCGCTGCGTTTTTTGTGATGCTGTTTCACGCGGCGCGCTATGGCGTGGTGCCCGTTCGACGCGTGGGGAGAAAGCCATGATCGACGCGCTCGCCGCCTCGATGGGCCTGGCGCCCGGCGAACCGTCATTCTGGATGCCGCTGGCGTTCATGGGGGTGCTGGCTCTGATCATCGCCCTGGGCATCGTCATGGATGGCTTTGACATCGGCGTGGGCATTCTGGTTGGCTGGGCGCCTGCGCACGAGCGCGGTCGCATGATGGGCTTGCTCAGCCCCTGGCGCGACGCCAACGAGTTCTGGCTGCTGCTCGGGCTGGGCCTGTTCGCTGCGGCTTTCCCGTTTGCCTGGGGGCAGGTGATGGGCAAGCTGTATGGCCCGCTCACGCTCATGGTCCTGGGAGCCCTGTTGCGCTCGGTGTCATTCGAGTTCCGCATCCGCGCGGCGCAAGAGCACAAGGCGCGATGGGTGATGGGTTTCTGCATCGGTTCGATCATGACAGCGGTCGGCCAGGGCATGGCTCTGGGGCGCATCGCCACGGGCTTCCAGACGGTATCGGGTTATGGCTGGTTCGCTGTGTTCGTGGGGCTGTGTGCCCTGGCCACTTATGTTCTGCTGGGTGCGACCTGGCTGGTCATGCGGGTTCGTGGCGACCTGCAGGTCCGTGCGGCAGTGTGGGCGCGCCATGCCGTGCGCTGGACGGCAGCAGGCATGGTCGCCATTTCAGTCACCCTGGGGCTGGCCAACGCGGGCATCTTCTACAAGTGGAGCAACCTGGAACACCTGAGCCTTGCCGTCTGCCTCTGGTTGGGCATGCTCGGCTGCTTCGTGACCGCGGAAATGGTGCTGGCGCGTCTGCCCGGCCGCCAGGCCATGCTCAGTTCCGTGCCTTTTGTCCTGTGTGGTGTGCTGGTCTTGCTGATGCTGGCCGCCCTGGCTTTCAGCCTCTTTCCCTATGTGGTGCTCGATGACCTGACCTTGTGGGATGCCGCGGCGGCCGACGACTCGCTACGTCTGCTGCTGGTGGGCACCGGCGTGGCCATTCCGGTGGCGCTGGTGTTCAATCTGCTGGCGTATCGAAGCGTATTCGGGCAGGCCCGCAACGATCCTCGCTAGTCCCGCCGGTTCGAGCATGTCAGCCGGCAGGGCGGAAGCCCGCTCGCGCACGTCTGCTCGAACCTGCCCAGCTCGGTAGTTTGCTCGCGCACCTCAGACGTAAAGCTGATCACGTGCCAAAGGCATGTTCACGGTCACCACCAGCCCGCCGTGCGGGGCGTTGCCCAGCGTCAGCGTGCCGTTGTGGGCGCGTGCGATGGCATCGCACAGCGCCAGCCCCAGGCCCACGCTTCCGGTGCGGGTGCGCGCCTGATCCAGGCGGGCAAATGGCCGCAGCGCCTCTTCCTGGCGCTCAGGTGCAATGCCGGGTCCGTGATCGGTCACCTTCAGGCAAGCCTGTCCGTCCACTTTATCGAGCGTGACTTCGATGGGCGGCGCACCGTGATTGAGTGCATTGCCCACCAGATTGTCCAGCAGGCGTGCCAGTGCCGTCGCATCGCCCTGGACGGTCAGCGGCGCGTCGGTGAGCAGGTCCAGCGATACCGGACTGCCCGCACCTGCCCATGCCGTCACGCGCTCGGGCAGCCAGGCTTGCAACGGGATCGGTTCGAAGCGGTAGGCGCCCGGATCGGTGCCTCGCACGAAGCCGATGAATTGATCGACCATGCGCTGCATGTCCTGCAGATCGCGTCGCAATCCTTCTTTCAACCCAGGATCTTCTGCCATTTCGACGCGCAGCCACATGCGCGACAGCGGCCCCTTCAGATCGTGAGGCAGTCCTGCCAGCAGCGTACGCCGCACCGACTCGGCCTCGGCCAGTGCATCGAGCATGGCGTTGAAGCGTTCGCCCAGTGCGCGCGTTTCGCTGGGTCCGGCGGGTGACACCCGCTGGGGTTGCCCCGCGGCAAGCTGGTCGGCCGCTTCGGCCAGGCGTGTCAAGGGACGGGCAATGTGCCAGGAAAAACCGGCAGCCAGTACCAACAGGATGCCCAGGCCCGCGAGCCAGACGGCCACGATGGGCGCCGATACCTTGGGCTCGAGCCGGTCCAGCGGAATGACCAGCCACTCACGCAGCGAGGGCGTGTCCTCGGCACCCGGATTGGGCGCAAGCGAAATGAACATTTCCGGACGTGGGCCGCGCGACAGCGCCACGCGAGTACCGTCGTTCAGGCGCTGGTTCATGCGCTGGACGAGTTCGTGCATGCTGCGACGGACATCGTCGGGAGGCGGCGGGGGCGGCGGGCGGCCATGCTCCGGGCCGGCAGCCCGCCAGGGGCGCTGCAACTTCGCCTCGGCGGGCAGGACCCGTGACCACAGCCGCCACTGGTTCTGTGACGCCTGTCTCACGAAGTCTGCCCGATCCTCGCCCGGCACTTGCGACACGGCTGCCCGCAGTGTCCGTATGGTGGTCACGATGTAATTGAGCGCGACATCTTCCATGAAGCGCGACTGGTAATACGAGGCCGTGGCGACGGTGGCACCGTGGGCGAGCAGCACCGTACCCAGGATCAACAGGGTCATGCGGGCCCGTAGCGAGCCAGGTAGCCATTTGCGCCAGGATTTCACGGCGAGAATCGGTAACCGATGCCCCAGACCGTCTGGATCCATCTCGGCTGCTTGGGATCGACCTCGATGGCGCGGCGCAGGCGCAGGATGGCAATGTCAATCGCGCGATCATTACGTTCACCCGAGTCATCGTCGCGCGCCAGGACCAGCAACCGCTCGCGCGATAGCGGTTTCCCCGGGTTCTTCACCAAGGCTTCGAGCAGGTTGATTTCGCCACCAGTCAACCGCACCGGCTCGCCGTCGCGCAGCAACTGGCGCTGCGCCGGGTCGAATACGAATGGCCCGAAACCGACAGGGTTGTCGCGGGTCAGGGCCGACGGCCCGCGCTTGCGGCGCAGCACGGCTTCAATGCGTGCCAGCAGTTCGCGAGGATCGAAGGGCTTGCCCAGATAGTCGTCCGCACCCGCTTCCAGACCGATGATGCGATCTACCGCTTCATCCCGCGCGGTCAGTAGTATGACGGGGATATCCTCACCCTGTTCGCGCAAGCGCCGGCAGGCATCGGCGCCGTCGCCCCCCGGCAGCATGCGGTCCAGTACGAGCAGATCGGGTGCGTAACGCACGATGCGGTCGGTCAGGTCGGTCGCGTCGGGCGCAAGCAGGGTGTCGTAGCCGTGCCTGTTGAGGTAGTCGGCCAGGAGCTGGCGCAGTGCGGGGTCGTCATCGATGACCAGCACTTTGGTGTGTGGTGAGTCCATCCCGACATCATCACCGCTCGCCGTTCGGGGGGCAAGGCCCCGAAATCATTTGAAATAATGGCACCACCCAGGCACGTTAAAATTTTTCCGTGAAATTCGACCTCGCTCCCTTCTCGTTGGCGCAAGCTTGCCAGGCATCATGGCCAGGCGCGCGCATCGCGTCAGTCGGACTGGTGCTTGCCATGTCGGGCGTGCCCGGCTGGTCGGCCGAGGTGTCCGGCGTGGCGGCGGGGCTCGAGCGCATCGAGGCGTCGGGGGAGGTTGGTTCGCCCGCCGCCGCGGCATACTGGCCGCGCGCCAACGATGCGG
>JAEYZR010000166.1 GCA_023427945.1 Pseudomonadota bacterium
AGATGTGTATAGAGACAGGGTCCGGACCGAGCTTGCAGGTCAGAACCTATCTAGGATACGCCATGAACAAACTTCACGATTCCGAAATCGATAGTCTTTTGCCTGCCCTGCACGTCAATCGCCGGGGATTCCTGGCGACCGCCGTGGCCGCCACGGGCTTTACGCTGGCCAGCGGCCATGCCATTGCACAGACGGCCATCATCACACCGGCCGAGGGGCTGCTGGCAGGCCCGGTGTCCATACCCGTGGGCTCGGAAACCATTCCCGGCTATCGCGCGCAGCCTGCGCAGAAGACCGGCCTGGCGACGGTGCTGGTCATCCCGGAGATATTCGGCGTACACGAATATATCAAGGATGTGTGCCGCAGGCTCGCGCAAGCGGGATACCAGGCGATAGCGCCTGATCTGTTTGCGCGCCAGGGCGATGCCACGGCCTACACCGAAATTGCCAGGCTGCGTGCGGAGATCATCGACAAGGTGCCCGACGCACAGGTCATGGGCGATCTGGATGCTACGGCGCAATGGGCGGCTGCCAATGGCGGCGATCCCGCCAGACTTGCGATCACCGGCTTTTGCTGGGGAGGACGAATCACCTGGCTGTATGCGCAGCACAATGAGAAGGTGCGCGCGGGCGCGGCCTGGTATGGTCAGTTGCGCGGCACCACCGATGCGCTCAAGCCGGCATTTCCCATCGACCAGGTGGGCAAGCTGCATGCGCCGGTCATCGGGGCTTATGGCGGCAAGGATGCCGGCATATCGCTGGACGACGTGCATGCCATGCAGGCGGCATTGAAGACCGGATCCAAGGCTGCGCAAGCCTCGGAGATCATCGTCTATGACGATGCCCCGCATGCCTTTCACGCGGACTACCGGCCCAGCTATCGCGAAGAGCCTGCGAAGCAGGCGTGGGCGCGCATGCTCAAGTGGTTCGAGGAAAACGGACTGAAACCAGCATGAGACCTGAGTGCAATCCCTAAGGAACTTGTCTTCGACGTGCGCACACTAACCTGTAGTATGTGTGCTTATGTCGGTGCGTGTGTGTGTCGGTGATGTGTGGCGAATGCAACATAGTCTTCTCATCGAAAATGCTTATCGCTGGATTGTCTGGCAAGGGTGGGCACTCAAGCACACAATGAAGGTACACCGGTCATTGTTGGTTTGTCCGCGTGTTTGGGGAGGTCGCCATGCAAAGCATTGTCGAAGGCTTCAAGTCGCAGTACGCAAAAGAGCAGGAATCGGAGTTGTCTCTCGAGGAGTATTTGAGCCTCGCCAAGCGTGACCCCATGACCTATGCCAGTTCTGCTGAACGCATGCTGGCGGCCATCGGCGAGCCGGATATCATCGACACACGCAACGACCCACGTCTGTCGCGTCTGTTCGCCAATCGCACCATCCGCCGCTATCCCGCCTTCCGTGAGTTCTACGGCATGGAAGACGTGATCGCGCAGATCGTCGCCTTCTTCAAGCACGCCGCACAGGGCCTGGAAGAGCGCAAGCAGATCCTGTATCTGCTCGGTCCTGTCGGAGGGGGCAAGTCGTCCATCGCCGAACGCCTGAAAACGCTGATGGAGGCCTATCCCATCTATGCGTTGAAAGGCTCGCCGGTGAACGAGTCGCCGCTGGGGCTGTTCAATCCCGAGCGTTTCGCCGACATGCTCGAACAGGACTATGGCATTGCCCGACGCTATCTGAGCGGG
The DNA here is from genome assembly GCA_023427945.1 of Pseudomonadota bacterium. Lineage (GTDB taxonomy): Bacteria > Pseudomonadota > Gammaproteobacteria > Burkholderiales > Burkholderiaceae_B > Schauerella. The sequence continues at coordinate 1,697 of JAEYZR010000166.1, forward strand.
ATCATGTCGCCGTGGGCCGTCAAAAGGCTCAGGGAGTTCGACGGCGATATCTCGCAGTTTCGAGTGGTGAAACTGCACCCCTCGGTGCTGCGTCAGGTCGCCATCGCCAAGACCGAGCCGGGCGATGAGAACAACCAGGATATTTCTTCGCTGGTGGGCAAGGTCGATATCCGCAAGCTCGATCGCCATTCCCAGGACGATCCCGATGCCTACAGCTATTCCGGCGGCCTGTGCCTGGCCAATCAGGGGCTGCTTGAATTCGTCGAGATGTTCAAGGCGCCGATCAAGATGCTGCACCCCCTCCTGACCGCCACGCAGGAAGGCAACTTCAAGGGAACCGAGGGCTTTTCCGCCATCCCGTTCAATGGCACCATCCTGGCGCATTCGAACGAGTCGGAGTGGCAGACCTTCCGCAACAACAAGCACAACGAAGCATTTCTCGATCGTATCTATATCGTGAAAGTGCCTTATTGCCTGCAGGTTTCCGAAGAGGTGCGCATCTACGAGAAACTGTTGCACCACAGTTCGCTCGCGCAGGCGCCCTGCGCCCCGGGCACGCTGGACATGATGGCGCAGTTCTCGGTGCTCACGCGCCTGAAGGAGCCGGAGAATTCCAGTATCTATGCCAAGCTGCGCGTCTACGATGGCGAGAGCCTCAAGGATGTCGATCCCAAGGCGCGGGCGCTGCAGGAGTACAAGGATTACGCCGGTACCGATGAAGGCATGACGGGCGTGTCCACGCGCTTTGCCTACAAGATCCTGTCCAGTGTCTTCAACTACGACCAGACCGAAGTGGCCGCCAATCCCGTGCATCTGATGTATGTCCTGGAGCAGCGGATCGGGCGCGAGGACTATCCTGAAGATGTGCGCCGACGCTATCTGGATTTCATCAAGGGTTATCTGTCGCCACGCTACGCCGAGTTCATCGGCAAGGAAATCCAGACGGCCTATCTGGAGTCGTATTCGGAATACGGACAGAACATCTTTGATCGTTATGTCACATTTGCCGATTGCTGGATCCAGGACGAGGAGTTTCGTGATCCCGAGACCGGCGAGAGTTTCGATCGCAGTGCGCTGAACGACGATCTGGAGAAAATCGAGAAGCCCGCTGGTATCGCCAACCCCAAGGACTTTCGCAACGAGATCGTCAATTTCGTGCTGCGTGCGCGCGCCAACAACGGCGGCAGCAATCCGAACTGGACGAGCTACGAAAAGCTGCGCGAGGTGATAGAGAAGAAAATGTTCTCCAACACCGAAGACCTCCTGCCCGTCATTTCCTTCAACGCCAAGGCCTCCACCGAGGACCGCTCCAAGCATCAGAGCTTTGTGGACCGCATGGTGGAGAAGGGCTACACGGAGAAGCAGGTCCGGTTGTTGTGCGAATGGTATTTGCGCGTGAGGAAGTCTTCTTGAGAGCGGAGTGAATCATGAATTCACTGATTGATCGACGTCTCAATGGGCGTAACAAGAGTGCCGTCAATCGGGAACGGTTTCTCAGGCGTTACAAGGATCAGATCCGGCGTGCCGTGCATGGCATGATCCGTGATCGATCCATCCGCGACATGGACAGCGGTGGTCAGGTCGATCTGCCCACTCGCGACATATCCGAGCCCGTGTTTCATCATGCTGCCGGCGGCGATCGCGAGGTGGTCCACCCGGGTAATCGCGAGTTCGCACGGGGCGACACGATCGACCGGCCGCAGGGTGGAGGGCAGGGCGGATCGGGCGACGAGGCTGGCGAAGGTGAGTCGGTCGATCAGTTCAGCTTCAGCCTGTCACGCGCCGAATTCCTCAACCTGTTTTTCGACGACATGGCGCTGCCGCATCTGGCACGCACCCACCTGGGCGAGGTGTCGCAACGCAAGTGGCAGCGTGCGGGCTACACCACCAGCGGCTCGCCCAGCACACTGAGCATCGCTCGCACCTTGAAGTCGTCGCTGGCGCGTCGGGTGGGCTTTGGCGTGGCCGCCCGCAACGAGCTCGATGAGCTTCTCGCTCGTCTGGCGCGCACGCAGCAGGAGGGCAAGGAGGATGCGGCCGCCATCGAGGTCATCGAACAGGAGATCGCGCAGTGCCGGGCGCGCATGGCGCGTGTGCCGTTTCTCGACGATCTCGACCTGCGTTATCGCAATCGTGTGAGCGTGGTCATGCCGGTCGCTCGTGCCGTGATGTTCTGCCTGATGGATGTGTCGGGCTCGATGGATGAACGGAAGAAGGATCTGGCCAAGCGTTTCTTCACGCTGCTCTACCTGTTTCTTTCGCGCAAGTACGAACATGTCGATCTGGTGTTCATCCGGCACACCGACGATGCCGAAGAAGTCGATGAACAGACCTTCTTTCACGACCCCAAAAGTGGCGGGACCATCGTGCTCTCGGCTTTGGCGCTCATGGCCGAGATCGTGCAGTCCCGTTATCCGCCATCGGACTGGAACGTGTACGGGGCGCAGGCCAGCGATGGCGATTCGTTCGGCGCCGATGCCGGCAGGAGCGCCCGCTTCCTGGCAGAGAGGCTGCTGCCCGACGTGCGCTACTTCGCCTACGTCGAAGTGCCCGATGCGGCCGATGCGCGCAAGAGCAGCCTGTGGAGCGAGTACGAACAGAAACGCCAGGCGCATTTCGCCATGCGCCGCATCTGCCAGGCCAGCGAGATTTTTCCGGTCTTCCATGATCTGTTCAAGAAGGAGACAGCATGAAAGCCATCGCCGATGTCGCGGATGCCACGCGCGGCGCACCGCTTTCCACGGGCGCCGAATGGACCTTCGAACTGATCCAGGACTATGTGGAGGCCATCAGTCAGGTGGCCGATGAGTTCGGCCTGGATACGTATCCCAACCAGATCGAGGTGATCACCTCCGAGCAGATGCTCGATGCCTATGCTTCGGCGGGCCTGCCCATAGGCTATCCCCACTGGTCCTATGGCAAGGAATTCATCCGTAACGAGCAGGCGTACCGCCGCGGGATGCAGGGTCTGGCCTACGAAATCGTCATCAATTCCAATCCGTGCATCTCCTACCTGATGGAGGAGAATTCGATGACCATGCAGGCGCTTGTCATCGCGCACGCCTGCTATGGCCACAATTCGTTCTTCAAGGGCAACTATCTGTTTCGCCAGTGGACCGACGCCCAGGGTGTGCTGGACTACCTGGTGTTTGCGCGCCAGTACATTCTGTCGTGCGAAGAACGCCACGGGATTGACGCCGTGGAGTCGTTGCTGGATTACTGCCATGCGCTCTCGCATCACGGCGTGGACCGCTACAAGCGTCCGGCGCCCTTGTCGATGGCCAACGAGGCGCAGCGCCAGGCTGAGCGTGAAGAGCATGCGCGCATGCAGTACGACGATCTCTGGCGCACCTTGCCCGGCACGCCGGCTGCGTCCGCCGGGGGGACGGCCAGGCGCCCAAGCTTTCCGCCCGAACCGGAAGAGAACCTGCTTTATTTCATCGAAAAGTATTCGCCCAGACTGGCGCCCTGGCAAAAGGAACTGGTCCGGATCGTGCGCAAGATGGCGCAATACTTCTATCCGCAGACCCAGACCAAGGTGATGAACGAGGGATGGGCGACGTTCTGGCACTACACCATACTGAACCGGCTGCACGAAAAAGGGCAGGTCACCGATGGCTTCATGATGGAGTTCCTGCACAGCCATACCAGCGTGATCGCCCAGCGTGGTTTCGACGAGCGCGGGTATGGGGGCATCAATCCCTACGCCCTGGGCTTTGCCATGATGTCGGACATTCGCAGGATATGCGAGGCGCCCACCGAAGAGGACAGGCGCTGGTTTCCCGACATCGCGGGCGGCCCCTGGCTGTCGACGCTGGACTTCGCGATGCGCAATTTCAAGGACGAGTCCTTCATATCGCAATATCTGTCACCGCGCCTGATCCGTGAATTCCGTTTGTTTGCGATTGCCGATCATCAGGCGAATCCCAAGATCGAGGTGGCGGCGATTCATGACGATCAAGGTTATCGGGAGGTTCGCCGCCTGCTTGCCGCGCAATACAACCGCGACAATCAGGTGCCCGACATCCAGGTGGTGCGCTTTGATCGGGACTCCGATCGAGCATTGGTGCTGCGTCACCGCAAGACACGTGGCCGCAGCCTGGCCAGCGACGATGCCGACCAGGTCATGAAGCTTCTGGCCAGGCTGTGGGGATTTCGTGTGCGGCTGGAGGAACTGGACGCCGATGGCCTGATGGTCGGCTATCGCCAGCAGGATGCGCCGGTCATGACCAGCAATACATTCAGCTGAAGGCTGGCGCCGCTCTGCGGCGCGTGTGCGCGTTTATTTTTCAGGCAGGCCGTCGGCTACTTCCGCCACGGTCGCCTTGAAATCTTCGTATGAGGCGCCAAGTTCGGTCTGCAGGCCTTGCAGTACGCCGGTGCAGCCATCCACGCCCGTGCGCCGCATTTCGATCATCATTTCACGCCCTTCGGCCTGTCCGGCTTCGAAGTTCGCGTCGAAACGATCGAGCTTGTAGGCGAACTCGTGCGCAAATTGCTTGAGATTGCGGGTGACCACCACCCGGTGCTGGGCGATGTCCGGCGCGGCCCCGCCGCAGTTCTGGGCCCCGCCATTGGTGGCGCCCGCCGAATGGACGAGCACGTCGAAACTGGCTTGATCGTCGCTCAGTTGCGCGTATGCGGCAGATGGTGCCAGAACGGCCAGGCCCAAAACGCACGATGCCAAGCGGATAACCATGATGTGTCTCCAAAATGCTTTCTTTGTCATTATGGCAACTTCGCGACAGTTACGCTCAAAACAACGCTCACGCAGCGTTTCACCCTGTTGCGCAGGCTTTGGCGCCGAGTGCGAGCACCGAGGCTGGGCAGGCACTATGATGTAGGTTTACACGTACTGCTTTCAGGAGCAAAAGCTATGACCATCAAAATCGGTGACCGCGTGCCTGACGGCACCTTGACCGAATTCGTCGAAACCGAAACCGAAGGTTGCAGCCTGGGGCCCAACGCCTTCCAGGTGGCCGACATGGTTCGCGGCAAGAAGATCGCCTTGTTTGCCGTGCCCGGCGCTTTCACGCCCACATGCTCGGCCAAGCACCTGCCCGGCTTCGTGGCTCGGGCCGACGCGCTGCGTGCTCGTGGTGTCGACGAAATCTGGTGTGTGTCGGTCAACGACGCTTTTGTGATGGGCGCATGGGGCCGTGACCAGAAAACCGGCACTGCTGTGCGCATGCTGGCCGATGGCGCAGGCACCTGGACGCGTGCGCTGGGCCTGGAACTCGATCTGGTGGCGCGAGGCATGGGTGTGCGTTCGCAGCGTTACTCGGCCTTGATCGACGACGGTGTGGTCACCCAGTTGAACATCGAGGGCCCCGGCAAGTTCGAGGTCAGCGACGCAGACACGCTGCTCGCGCAGGTTTGATTATTTGATGTCGGGGGCGCCACGGCCGGTCCGTGCGCCGCCCCGGTAGGGCAATCTGTTCGATGCTGCGCACTTTCTTCTCTTTTTCCTCCCTGTATTTCGCAACCCTGTTGATGATGTCGGCCATCGGGCTGTTCAACACCTACATGGGCCTGCGGCTGACTCAACAGGCCGTCAGCGAATTCTGGATCGGCACGCTGATCGCTGCCTACTATCTGGGGCTGATGTCCGGTGCCCGCTTCGGTCACAAGCTGATCATCCGCGTCGGACATATCCGTGCGTTCACCGCCTGTGCAGCAGTCACGACAGCGATGGTGCTGTTGCAGTCGCTGGTGGACTACATGCCTGTCTGGCTGGCCTTCCGGCTGGTGGCCGGCCTGGCGATGGTGACACAGTTCATGGTGCTGGAAAGCTGGCTCAACGAGCAGAGCGTCAATGAACAGCGCGGCCAGGTCTTCGCTTTCTACATGCTGGCCTCGGGTCTGGGGGTGGTGCTGGGCCAGCTTGCGCTCACGGCATTTCCGGTGCTGGACCTGCGCCCGCTGGTGCTGGTGGCCGTATGCATGGTGATGTGCCTGGTGCCCATCGCGGTCACACGCCGCGTGCACCCGCCGTCGCCACTGCCCGCGCCGCTGGACCTGAAATTCTTCGCCTCGCGCATTCCACTCTCGCTCACCGTCCTGTTCATTGCAGGCAATCTGTCGGGCGCGTTTTACGGTCTGGCGCCTGTGTACGCCGCCAAGTTTGGCCTGAGCACACCCGATGTCGCGCTGTTCGTGGCGGTCGGCGTCACGGCAGGGCTGCTGTCGCAATGGCCCATAGGCTGGTTGTCCGATCGCATCAATCGCGCTGGGCTCATCCGTTTCAACTCGCTGTTGTTGATGGTGCTGGCCGCTTTCCTGTGGGGCTGGATCAGCTTGCCGTTCTGGCTCATGCTGGTGCTCTCCGCTGTGCTGGGGGTGTTGCAGTTCACGCTCTATCCGCTGGGCGCAGCGTTCGCCAACGACCACGTCGAACACGAGCGTCGCGTCGGTCTGAGCGCGGTCCTCCTGATCACCTACGGGCTGGGTGCCTGTCTGGGCCCGCTGATTGCCGGCGCGCTCATGAGCTGGCAAGGCCCGGGCATGTACTTCGTCTTCATTTCAGTGTGCGCAGCCATTCTGGTCTGGCAGGTCCGGCCCACCCGCGTGAGCGGCACGCACCAGGTGGACGAGGCACCGGTGCAGTTCGTGCCCATGCCTGACAGCCTGCAGAGTTCGGCGGTCGCCGCTGCACTGGATCCGCGCGTGGATCTGGACATCGACACCTCGATGGACGGCGTGGTGCATCCGCAGGACGCCGATACGGCATCGGTGCCCGAGGATGGTGTCGTGTTTCCCAGTGAGCCTGTGCCCGAGGCGGTTGCCGCGCACATGGGCGAGCGGGCCGGCGAGAACGGCCCGGTACAGCCTCTGGCCGAGGTGGCATCCGAACCGCCGTCAACCGAAGTCGTCGATGATCAGGCCGCTGATGACCAAACCTTCGGTGGCCAAGCCATCGGTGACCAAGCCGCTGATGACCAAGCCATCGGTAACCAAACCTCCGGTGTCCAAGCCGCCGCTGATCAAGCCACCGACGACCAAGCCGCCGATGGCAAAGTCGTTGATGGCAAAGTCGTTGATGGCAAGGCCGCCGATGGCAAGGCCGCCGATGATGCGGCCTCGTCGCGTTCACCTCGGGATCATCAGCGCGACTGACACCACGGCCAGTGCCAGTCCCAGCATGTTCACCGGGCTCATGCGCTCGCGGAACAGGACGACGCCGGCCACGGCTCCCAGCGAAATGACCCCGATGTTCATGGCCGAAAATACGATGGCGGGGTCGTTGGGCAGGCTCTGGTGGGCCCGGATGTAGGTGTAGATGTTGGCAAAGTTCAACACGCCCAGGCCCAGCCCGACCGCCAGGTGGGACCCACGCCACGTCACGCGCTTGACGAGCAGGTAGCCCACCATCACGATCAGTGCCAGCGCGAAGGCCACCAGCAGCCCGCTGGAAAACGCCGTCCCCGTGCGCGCGACCTGCTTGAACAGAACATCGCACACGCCATAACCCGCCCACACCGCCAGCGGCCAGACCCAGGCTCCCGGGCCTGCGCTGGATGGCGCCGTGGACGCTGTGCGTTTGAGCAGGCATCCCAGCGCGATCAGCGCCAGTCCGATGGCCACGACCTTGTGCGTCGTGAAGGCTTCGCCGAACAGCAGAAAGGAAGCCAGCAAGGGGATGAACAACGACAGCCGCTGGGCTGCATCCGTGCGCAGCACCCCGGCGAATCTGACGGCGTTGAACATGGCGACGAATACCGTGGGAAGCAGCACGCCCAGCAGCAGCAAGAGACCCCAGGGTGTACCGGGCGCCTGCAGCACGGCCAGCGAGGGGTTCAGCGCAAACCCGCACAGCAGCAGGGCCACCAGGTAGTTCGCCGCGATGGCCTGACGAATGTCCACGCCATACTGGCGGGCGTACTTGAACAGTACCGACACCGAGACGCTGCACAGCACGCTGATCGTCAAATAGAACAGACCGTCATTCATGGTGAACGCCCGCGGGCGGGTTGGCAGGGTGGGACTCGGCGCGCATGCCGAGTCGGTCCAGCAGCCGGTTATCGGCTTCCCACTGCGGATTGCCAGTGGTCAGCAGCTTGTCGCCATAGAAAATCGAATTGGCGCCCGCCAGAAAACATAGCGCCTGGGTGCTTGCCGACATGGCCTCGCGGCCAGCCGAGAGCCGCACGCGAGCCTGCGGCATGGTGATGCGCGCCACCGCAATCGTGCGCACGAACTCCAGCGGATCCAGTGCGGGGGTGTCGGCCAGCGGCGTGCCGGCAATCCTCACCAGATCGTTGATGGGCACCGACTCGGGGTAGGGATCGAGGTTGGCGAGCTGGGCCAGCAGGCCGATCCGGTCCTGTGCGCTCTCGCCCATGCCCACGATACCGCCACAGCAGACCTTGATGCCTGCTGCGCGTATCCGCTGCAACGTCGCCAGTCGATCTTCATAGACCCGTGTGGTGATGACCTGTCCATAGAACGCGGGCGACGTGTCCAGGTTGTGATTGTAGTAATCCAGTCCCGCTGCTTTCAGCGCATCGGCCTGTCCATCGCCCAGCATGCCCAGGGTGGCACAGGTTTCCAGCCCCAGCGCTTTCACGGCGGCGATGCGTTCGGCCACCGCAGCGAGGTGGCGGGGTTTCGGGCTGCGCCAGGCGGCACCCATGCAAAAGCGCGTGGCGCCTTTCTCCTTGGCGGCCTGGGCAGCGGCCACGACGTCCGGCAGCGGCATCATGGCTTCGGCCTGCACGTCGGTGTGATAGCGGGCGGCCTGAGGGCAGTAACCGCAGTCTTCCGGGCAGCCCCCCGTCTTGATCGAAACCAGCGTGGAGAGTTGAACCGTGTTGGCATCGAAATGCATCCGCGTGACTTCCTGGGCCCGGTGGATCAGATCCATGAAGGGCATGCGGTAAAGCGTTTCGATTGCGGCGTAGGTCCAGCGCTGGGGACCCAGGTCGGTGGTACCTAGGTCGATGATGCCCGGATGAGGGGGTGGCAGGCGCATTGGCGGCTCCGGCAGGTGATGGCGGGCCGATATTAAGGACGCCTCCACCGACCGGGCAAGGGCGTGCGTTCCAGTGTAGTTAAGGGGTCCTTTCGATAAGTTGAATGATTTTGATGAACTCTTCGTGGCAGCATGTTGCTATCGCGATCTCATCTTCGTGCAGGCTCACACCCTCAAGAATAGGTAAATATTTGTGACAGAAACCCTGAAGCGTCTGCTCAACCCCGCCAGCGTTGCCATCGTCGGCGCGTCGGACGATCCCCTGCGCATCGGCGGACGGCCCATCGCCTACATGTTGAGTCAGGGCTATCAGGGCGTCATCCTGCCTGTGAACCCCGGGCGGGACACCGTCCAGGGCCTGACGGCCTATGCGTCGGTGGAGGCGCTGCCGCAGGCGCCGGATGTGGCCATCGTGGCCGTTGCGGCCAGCAAGGCGCAAGCAGTGATCGAACAATTGGGGGAGCGGGGGTGTGCTGCTGCCATTCTCTTCAGCGCAGGCTTTGCCGAAGCCGGGCCCGAAGGGGCGGCCATGCAGCAAGCGATGGTGGACACCGCCCGCCGTCACGGCATGCGCCTGCTGGGGCCGAACTCGCTGGGCATGATCAATCCACGCAACGGTTTCTATGGCTCGTTTGCGTCCGGCCTGGAACTGGGCTTTCCCGAGAAAGGGCGGGTGGGCATCGCCAGCCAGTCGGGCGCGTACGGTGCGCACATCACCTGTCTGGCGCGTGAGCGCGGAATCGGTCTGTCGTCATGCGTGATGACCGGCAACGAGGCCGACATCAGCCTGGGCGATGTGATCCAGATGCTGGTGGACGATCCCGACACCGATGTGATTGCCGTGTATTCCGAAGGCATACGCGAGGCGGATGGCTTCATCGCGGCGCTTGCAGCGGCCCGCGCTGCGCACAAACCCGTCGTCATGATGAAGGTGGGGACCAGCACGGTCGGTAGTGCTGCCGCGCAATCGCATACCGCTTCCATCGCCGGCGACGATGCGGTCACCGACGCCGTTCTGAACGAGTTCGGCGTCGTGCGGGCCATCACCACCGAGCACATGCTGGATATCGCGGCGCTGGCCACGCGAGGCATCTTTCCCGAAGCCAACACCCTGGGCGTGATCACCGTCAGCGGCGGGGCGGGTGTCATCATTTCCGATGCCGCCGAACGCCACGGCCTGCCCATGCCGGAGATGCCACAGCACACCCAGCAGCGCCTGAAAGAGATTCTGCCGTTCGCCTCGCCGCGTAATCCCGTGGACTGCACCGCACAGTTTCTGAACGACTTCACCCTGGCAGGGCGCTTCACCGAGGCCATGATCGAGCACGGCGGGTATCGCTCGGTGCTGGGTTTCTTCACGTATACCGGCGGGGCCGCCTCGATTGCGCCGAAGCTGCGCGAGCAGCTCAAGGCCGTGCGCGCAAAGTTTCCAGATCGTCTGTACGTGATGTGCATCATGGCCGATCGCGAAAAAGTGCGTCAGTACGAGGCTGACGGCTTCAGCATCTTCGAAGACCCTTCGCGTGCCGTGAGTGCGATTGCCGCAATGGGCCGGTTCGGACAATCCTTTGCATCGCGGCCCGGCCTGCCTGCGCCCGCCGTTCCTGCCCTGTCCTTGCCTGACACCACGCCCTCGGAGGCCCAGGCCAAGCGCCTGCTGGCGCAGGCCGGTATCGCCTGCGCACCCGAGCAGACCTGCACCACGGCAGACGACGCCGTGGCGGCCGCCCAGGCGCTGGGCTACCCCGTCGTCATGAAGATCCTGTCGCCGGACATCGTGCACAAATCGGAAATCGGCGGGGTATTGCTGGATGTGCAGACCGAGGCTGATGTGCGTGCCGGTTTCGACACCCTGATGGCGCGTGCCGCACACGCAGCGCCCGATGCCCGCATCGAAGGCGTGCTGGTGGCCCGACAACTCAGCGGCGGTGTCGAGTGCATTCTGGGCATCCATCGCGACCCGGTGTTCGGGCCTGTCGCCATGTTCGGCCTGGGCGGCATCTTCGTGGAGATCATGAAAGACGTGACCTTCAGGCGCTGCCCCTTTGGTGTCGATGTCGCAGAAGCGATGATACGCTCGGTCAAGGGAGCCCCGTTGCTGTTGGGCGCACGGGGCCGTCCGCCCGTGGACATCAAGGCATTGGCCACCATGCTGGCGCAGTTGTCCGCGCTGGCCGTCGCGGCGGGCCCGCGTCTGGCCTCGATCGACCTGAACCCAGTCCTGGCCATGCCACAAGGGCAGGGGGCTTTTGCCGTGGATGCGGTGATCGAAGTGCGCCCTGCCTGACCTGGAAAAAGTGCCCGCGTCGCAAAGAAGTCACGACAGGTTGAATGATAATAAATATCACTAATGATAAAGTGGAGAGCATTGTCCAATGTGCACTTCACGATGTCAGTCCTCTCGTCCGATTCTTCTGCTTCGCCGCCGCGCAACGCCGCGCCTGGTCTGCCTGTCACGGCCAGCCCTTCCTTCATTCAGGCAGGTGCGCCCGGGGCTGCTTCCTCGTTCGCCCAGTCAGGCACGGCAAGGGCCAGCCTGGCGTCCGCCCAGCCGGGCACCGCAAAGGCCCCTTCCCAGGCAAATGATGTCCTGCGCGACTACACCGGCGCCGAGTTCCTTTTTGTTTCACCCACTGCTGCACTGATCGCTGCGGATTTCACCGACGACCTGACGCTCGGCGTGGGCGCCGTGGCTCGCGCTTCGGAGCCATTCGTTCCCGGGGGCCAGCACGATGCCGTCGATGAGCCGCCTCGGGCTGCTGCCATTGCCACAGCGGTCGGCCAGTTGTTCGCCCGGGCGCAAGCGCAGGGCATTGCGCAACCCGTGCTGGTGGGGGCCGTTCCTTTCGACATCGATGCCGCGCCTCGCCTGGCCATTGCACGTGCCTGCCGACATGGCGCGCCTTCGGGCTCCGCATCGGGCCAGGTCGCCCCGACATCTGCCCATCCGTCCTCCTTGTCCGTTCACGCGCCGGCCACGGGCGGTTCGGCTGCACGTGTCGCCCGGCAGTCGCCCCAGCCCGCCACGGAAGTCTACGAGGCGGCCGTGCGCCAGGCGCTGGCATGTTTTGAGCGTGGTGAACTGAGCAAGGTTGTCCTGGCGCGCACGCTCGCCCTGGAGCTGGATGCTGCGCTCGACCTGCCCGCCCTGATGGCCCGCCTGATGGCCAAGAACACACGCGGCTACACCTACGCCGTTCCCCTGGCGTCATCCCAGGAGGTCTTTCTGGGGGCCACGCCGGAACTGCTGGTGCGTCGCGTCGGTTCGCGGGTCGTGCTCAACCCGCTGGCCGGTTCGGCGGCACGCCGTGCGGATCCCGATGACGACAGGGCGGTCGGGCAGGCATTGCTGCAATCGTCCAAGGACTTGCAGGAACACGCCATCGTGATCGACGAGATTGCCAAGGTCCTGCGCCCGCTGTGCCGCACCCTCGATCTGCCCGCCCATCCGGCGCTGGTGGCGACCGACGCGCTATGGCATCTTTCAACGCTGATCGAAGGCGAACTGATCGACCCCGACATGACCTCGCTGGACCTTGCGTTCGCCCTGCATCCCACACCCGCCGTATGCGGTTATCCCAGGCAGGCCGCTTTCGAGGCCATCGTCGACCTGGAACCCTTCGACCGTGGCTTTTTTGCCGGATTCGTGGGCTGGATGGACGCCGCCGGCGATGGCGAATGGGCCGTGTCGCTGCGCTGCGCCCAGTGTGGGCCCAGGCACGCCACGCTTTCGGCAGGCGCTGGTATCGTGCCGGGATCGGTGCCCGAGCGTGAAACGGCCGAGACGCAAACCAAATTTCGAACCATGTTGAGTGCGCTGGGGCTGGGTCAGTCCATCGACCTGCCTTGAGCGGCTACAGCCGCGCATTCGACCGTCTTCATTCTGGAGAACCCATGTCCATTCCCACCATCGCTCCGTATGCCATGCCCGTGGCACCGGTCACCAACCGTGTCGACTGGTTGCCTGATCCCAAGCGTGCCATTTTCCTGATCCACGACATGCAGGCCTATTTCCTGGACAAGTACGACATCACGCAATCGCCCGTCGTGGAGTTGATCGACACCATCGTGCGACTGCGCAAGCACTGCGATGACGCTGGTGTGCCGGTCTATTACACGGCCCAGCCCGTGGACCAGCCGGCCGGCGACCGTGCCCTGCTCAACGATTTCTGGGGACCCGGCCTGACGGCCCCCGAGCATCATGACCGCCAGCCCGTGATCCAGGCGCTTTCGCCCAAGGCAGGCGATACCGTGCTGACGAAATGGCGCTACAGCGCCTTTCAGCGTTCGGATCTGCGCGAGCGCATGCGTGCCACCGGTCGCGACCAGATCATCATCTGCGGGGTCTATGCGCATATCGGCTGCATGTCGACGGCACTTGAAGCCTTCATGCAGGACGTGCAACCTTTCTTCGTCATCGATGGTGTGGCCGACTTCTCTGCTGCCGAGCACGACATGGCGGTGAAGTATGTGGCAGGCCGATGCGGCGTCAGCCTCACAGCCGATGCGGTTGTCCAGGCGCTGAGTGGCCCCACGGCAAGTGGTGCTGCCCAGACGGCCGCCTCGTCGGGAGCCCATCATGGTAATTAGCGCACCGCAAGAGCGTCACGATTTCACCGACGCCTGTGTCCTGGTTTCGGGTGCGGCAAGCGGCATCGGTGCCGCGCTCACGCAGGCCTTGCTCAAGCAGGGTGCGCGCGTCATCGCGCTCGATCAGGACGAAGCCGGGCTGGCGCGTCTGGTGGCGCAGTGGCCTGCCACTCAGTTGCATGTGGCGTGCGTGGACGTGAGCCAGGCACAGGCCGTGAATGCCGCGGTTGCCGCCGGCCAGGCCAGCCTGGGCGCCATCGACAAACTGGCGTGTGTCGCCGGCATATTGCAGATGGGCAAGATCGTCGACCTCACCGATGAGCAATGGGCTCGCACGTTCGAGGTCAACGTGACCGGCACGTTCAATGTGTGCCGCAGCGTGGCGCAGGGCATGATGCTGCGTCGACAGGGCGCCATCGTGAATGTCAGCTCCAACGCAGCCGGTACGCCACGCGCATCGATGGGCGCCTACGCTGCCTCCAAGGCGGCGGTGACGCAGCTGACGCGCTGCCTGGCACTGGAACTGGCCGAATACGGCATTCGCTGCAACATCGTCTCCCCGGGTTCGACCGACACCGAGATGCAGCGTGCGATGTGGCGCCAGGGTTCATCGGCAGAAACGGTGATCGAAGGCAGTTTGCCGAATTACCGTCTGGGCATTCCGTTGCGCAAGATCGCCAGGCCCGAAGAGATCGTGGAATCCATCCTGTTTCTGCTCTCGGATCGCGCCAGTCACATCACGCTGCACGATATGCGGGTGGATGGTGGGGCGACCCTGGATCAGTAAGTATGGCGTGACGCGCACGGCTTAGCGCTGGCCGAGCGCGCGCTCGATCTTCTTGTCGGTCTTGTACTGGCTCAAGGAATAGACAGCCCAGATGGCGGCGGGAATCCAGCCGATCAGGGTGATCTGCAGAATGAGGCAGATGATGCCGGCAAGCGGGCGGCCGATGGTGAAGAAGACCATGAAAGGCAAAAAGATCGCGAGTAGCAAGCGCATGGCGGTTTCCTTCGGATAGATAAGCGGGTGGTTGACCCCAAGTTATGCGGGCAACGTGCCTGCAAAGCAAAAAGCCCTGTCAGAAAAACTGACAGGGCTTTCAAATTTTTTGGCGGAGCGGACGGGGCTCGAACCCGCGACCCCCGGCGTGACAGGCCGGTATTCTAACCAACTGAACTACCGCTCCGCAGCGGTGTAATACTATAACATGATTGTGTGCACTGCACGACGATCAAGCTATCGCGATATGTCACTATCGCTACGTTGATACTTACCTTGTTCGTGAACAAGATAACCAGTGATTAACTGGCGTCCCCTACGGGATTCGAACCCGTGTACTCACCGTGAAAGGGTGATGTCCTAGGCCTCTAGACGAAGGGGACAGGACCAAACAAACTGCTGTACTGCTTCACTTTTACTGCATCTTCGCCTTACTGGTGGAGGTAAGCGGGATCGAACCGCTGACCTCTTGCATGCCATGCAAGCGCTCTCCCAGCTGAGCTATACCCCCAGGGCGTCCTGCTGTCCCAAACTTCAAACAACAAGGTCTCACACTTATAAAACAAAAAAGCCCCGAAAACGGAGCTCTTGAAAGACTCTGAGCGAGAGAGCTTTTGGCGGAGCGGACGGGGCTCGAACCCGCGACCCCCGGCGTGACAGGCCGG
>JAEYZR010000167.1 GCA_023427945.1 Pseudomonadota bacterium
CGTGAAAGGCGGGCGACCGAACAGTCGATTATAGGAGGTGCGCGGACTTGCGTATCGCGAACCTCGTCCAAATGGGTGCGCAATGCGTTATTGCGTGTCTTCTTTTTGTCGTATCAGCACGCCCAAAGCCGTGCGTTCGGCGTTTTTCACGTGCTTTTGAGCGGCCTGGCGCGTGGCCTCGGCGTCGCGCTTGACGATACAGGCAAGAATGTCATCAATCTCCGCAAGGCTTTGCGGCAAACGCTGTGGACTGCTGAACGAGGTGGCCCGCAACAGGTTGATGCGCGAGAGTAATCCGGGCAGCATTTCCTTGATGAGGTCGTTTCCGCACCCATCGAGCAGCACGTCGTAAAACATTTTTTTGGCGACGAGCAGCCCGCGACGATCCTGAGCGCCTGCCTGATCGTGCAGGGCCTTGACGGCGACGCCGAGCTTTTCGATTTCTTCGTCCTGCGCCAGACGCGCAAACTCGTGTGCGGCGAAACCTTCCAGCAGGCTTCGCAGGGCGTACAGATCCTTCGCGGCTTTTTCGGTGATTTCCATCACGCTGGGCCCACGGTGCGGTTCGATCTTGATCAGTCGCTCGGCTTCAAGGGTACGAAGCGCCTCGCGCAATGTCGGGCGGCTGATGCCAAGTTGCTCGCACAGTTCGTTCTCGCGCAAACGATCGCCGCCACGCATCTGGCCTTCCATGATGGCGGTGCGCAGGTAATCCTCCACCCGATTGCGCAGGGTAGACGGTTTTTCAAAGACTGTGGTGCTGGGATTTGTCATGGCGGGATTCTATCGCGATGCGTGAGTGCGCGTAGCATCATGTGTCTGAAATCACGCGTCCGTCAATTATATTGCATGACAATATAATTGACGGACGCGTTCGAGTTGCCCACAATCGTCGTCAAGTTCAATCACCCTCAACCCTGCTCAGGAGACACAACATGTCCGATTCAAAATCAGAAACCCAAGCCTTGTTCGATCAAGGCCTGTCCATTCGACGCCATGTGCTTGGCGCTGAATACGTCGACGGATCATTGGCGCGCGCCAACGATTTCATGATGGCATTCCAGCGCATCACGACCGAATGGTGCTGGGGTTATGCCTGGGGGCGCGAGGGTCTTGAGCACAAGACACGCAGCATGCTCAACCTGGCCATGCTGACAGCCTTGAACCGTCCTGCTGAAATCAAGTTGCACGTTAAAGGCGCGTTGACCAACGGTGTCACGCCAGAAGAAATCAAGGAAATCCTTTTGCACGCCACCGTCTATTGCGGTATTCCCGCCGGACTGGATGCGTTCAAGGTGGCCAACCAGGTGCTGGAAGAGGAAGGGGCATTCAAGCAATCCGCCTCGGAGGCGAAAGAATGAGTCAAGCTCAGACGCGCGACCCGGCGTCGCAAGTGATCGGTTTCATCGGGGTGGGCAGCATGGGCTGGCCCATGGCCCTGCGGCTGCGTCAAGCCGGTTTTGCGGTGGTCGCCTACGACGCCGTGGAGGGCCATGCCGAGAAGTTCGCCAAGGAAAGCGGCTCACAGGCGGCCAAGACATGCGCTGAGCTGGCTCGCCAGTCGGATGTGATTGTCACGATGCTGCCCACCAGCGCCATCGTCGAGCAGGTGCTGGCCGGTAAGGATGGCGTGCTCGAAGGGGTACGCAATGGTACGGTCATCATCGAAATGAGCTCCGGCGTGCCTACGCATACCCGCGTGCTGGCCGAAAAGGCTCTGCAGGCAGGTTGTACGCTTGTCGATGCACCCGTGTCCGGTGGTGTGCCTCGGGCACGTACGGGCGAACTTTCCATCATGTTCGGCGGGGCGGCGGATGTGCTTGAGAATGTCCGGCCAGTCCTGGAGGCGATGGGGACGACCGTGCAGCATACCGGCGAGGTGGGTTCTGCACATGCCATGAAGGCGCTGAACAATCTCGTTTCTGCGGGTGGATTCCTGATCGGCATCGAAGCATTGCTGATCGGTCAGCGTTTCGGGTTGTCATCGGAATTGATGGTCGATGTGTTGAATGCCTCGACGGGCATGAACAACTCCACGCAGAAGAAATTCAAGCAGTTCGTGCTGTCTCGCAAATTCAATTCTGGTTTCGGGCTGGATCTGATGGTCAAGGATCTGACGATTGCGCTGGGGCTGGGTACTGAAACGTCCACACCTACGCCGTTTGCTTCGCTTTGCCGTGAGATGTGGGCATCGGCGGGCCAGGCGCTGGGCAAAGGGCAGGATCATACCGACGTGGCGCGTCTGAGCGAGATGCTGGCGGGCACCACCCTGGGGGACAAGCCCAAGTCCGAGTAATCGCCGGCTGGATATGTTCAGTGGGGCAGGCTCGAATGCTGCCGTCATCTGGATGTGTCCGGCCAAGTGCGTTTGCCTTATCCCGTGCAACGCAAGGCCGTTGGCGGCCGATGGGTGACGCATTCAGGTTGCACAGACGCAAAAAAACACCCTGGCAGTGCCGTCATACGGCAGTCAGGGTGTTTCAATGTGGTGTGCAGGCAGTAATGCCAGGTGGTGCGTGGAAGAACCATTCTGGCGACGAGTCGCCAGTGGTTCGGCAAGCTCACTTGAGCTTGGTTTCCTTGTAGTCCACATGCTTGCGGGCGACGGGATCAAATTTCTTGATCAGCATCTTTTCAGGCATGTTGCGCTTGTTCTTGGTGGTGGTGTAGAAGTGACCCGTGCCGGCGGTCGACTCGAGTTTGATTTTTTCGGGGATACCTTTGGCAATGTCGGGCTCCTAGTAGTTCTGAGGGCTAAGACGACGGCTTTCAGGCCAGTTCGCCACGGGCGCGCAGGTCGGCCAGAACGGATTCGATACCATTCTTGTCGATCGTGCGAAGGGCAGCGGTGGATACGCGCAGACGCACCCAGCGGTTTTCGGCTTCGACCCAGAACCGGCGCGATTGCAGGTTGGGGAGAAAACGACGCTTGGTCTTGTTGTTTGCGTGTGAAACGTTGTTGCCCACCATCGGGCCTTTGCCGGTCACTTGGCATACGCGTGCCATGGATGCACCTCTTATAAATAATCGCCAGGGGCTGGTTGAAAAAGGGCGGCTGGACCATCTGCATGTGCTTGCGCACACTTTCCCGGATACGCTGTTCGCATGTGCTTGCGCTACATGACTTCAAGTCACTGGCTTTGAGCCACCGACTTCAAGCGCATTCCTGAAGATTCCAATCGCCACTTTCCCCACACTTGTATGAGCCCAAGGCAAAAAATAGTGTTTGTATAGGGATAAGCCAGCTATTCTAGCTTGAAAATCAAGGATTAATCAACCCTCGCGTCGAGCCATGCGGCCAGCCAGCCACGACAAAGCCGCGCAACTGGCCAGCACGGTGGTAAGAGGCAAGGCACTCTGGGCTTGCCATGCGCTCATGATCAGCCCGGCAAAGGCGCCGCTGGCCAACTGAAGCGTACCCAGAAGCGCCGATGCCACGCCCAGGCGGTTGCCCTGCTGCGACAGCGCCAGCGCAGCCGAGCTGGGGCTGACGAAACCCTGGCTGGCCATGTAGCCTACCAGGCACAGCATGAGCAGAGGCAGGGTCATGTAGCCGGCGACGGCGATCACCAGGGCGACCAGTGCGGCAGCAAGCAGCACATTTTGTGCACCGCGTTGCAGCGCGGCGGGTGTCCTGTTGCGCAGCATGCGGGCGCTGACCTGCGAACCTGCGATCAGGGCGAAAGCCGTGGTGCCAAAGAGGAACCCGTAGTGCTGTGGATCGATGCCATATATTTCGATGAAAATGCGCGGCGATCCAATGATGTAGGCGAACATGCCCGCCTGGCCGAACCCGCCGGCCAGGCTGTGGAACATGAAACGGCGGTGTTTCAGGAGGGCCACATAGTTCGAGATGATGGCGCTCATTTGCAGGGGCACCACCCGGTCGGGGTGCAATGACTCGCGCATGATGAACACCACGCAGGCCAGGAGGGTGAGGGCGATGAGAAGCATGAGCCAGAACATGCTGCGCCACCCGGCCAGTATGAGTAACTGGCCGCCAGCCAGCGGGGCCAGAATGGGCGCCAGGCCCATGATGAGCATGAGCATGGACAGTGCTCGTGCGGATTGCTGCGTGTCGTAGTGGTCACGGATGACAGCGCGCGGCACCACGATGCCGGCGGCGCCGCCCACGGCCTGGATGAAGCGCCAGAAGGTTAGCGATTCGATGGAGGGCGACAGTGCGCAGCCCAGGGAGGCGACGATATACAGGACCAGGCCGACCATCAGAGGTGGGCGCCGACCGTACCGATCCGCCATCGGACCGTAGAAGACCTGAGCGAGCGCCAGTCCTATGAGATAGGCCGCCAGGGTGCGTTCGACCTCTCCGCGGGTGACCTCCAGGCTCGCCGCGATGCTGGGAAAGGCCGGCAAGTACATATCGATCGAAAAGGGTCCCAGCGCGGTCAGGGCGCCCATGAGGTAGAGCCACCCGGGCATGGATCGATAGCTGGAGGAGGGGTGCATGTGTTTTGAAATTCCGTTGAGTGCAATATTCCGATAAAGTTTACGTATCTGCCGCATTGCATATGGAGAAGTCGTGAATCCACTGCTATCCGTGATTGAACGCAAGCTTGAAAACCTTTCGACGCCGATGCAGTTGGTTCTACCGGACGGGCAGCGAATCGGACCGTCGGATTATCGTGTTCGTTTCACCATATACGATTCTTCGGCCCTGGCTCACGTCGCATCCGGCCAGGTGGGCATCCTGGGGCAGGCGTATGTCGAGGGCAAGGTTTCATTCGAAGGCGAAATGCGTGATGTGATGAGCGCCGCTGCCGCTATCTTGCCGGGTTCGCCGGTGGAAGCGGCACGGGGAGGCTGGCTGACAGAACTTGCGCGCCGCATGCTCTCGGCCTGGCGTCATTCCGAGGAGCGCGATGCCCGCCAGATCGAGTTTCATTACGATCTTTCGGACGAGTTCTATGCATTGTGGCTGGATCCCAGACGTGTTTATTCCTGCGCCTATTATGAGACACCCGAAATGTCGCTGGCGCAAGCGCAGGAAGCCAAATGTGATCTGATCTGCCGCAAGCTCGCGCTCAAACCAGGCGAACGCCTGCTCGATGTTGGCGCAGGCTGGGGAGGGCTGCTGCTATGGGCTGCCGAACATTACGGGGTAAATGCAACCGGAATTACGTTGTCGCGCAATCAACACGCCTACGTCAACCAACTGATCGAGCAGCGTGGGCTGACAGGCCGGGTTCGCATGGCGTTGATGGATTACCGCAAACTCGATGAGAGCGACCCTTACGACAAGATCTCGTCTATTGGCATGTTCGAGCATGTCGGGCGCAGCCAGTTGGCAGGTTACTTCGGCAAGTTGAACCGGCTGCTGCGTCCGGGAGGGCTGATTCTCAATCACGGCATTACTGCCGCAGGCCTGCACAACGATCAGTTGGGCAACGGCATGGGCGACTTCATCGAGAAGTACATTTTTCCCGGAGGGGAACTCACCCACATCAGCCGCGTGCTGGAAGCGACGGCACAAGGGGGGCTGGAGTCGGTCGATGTGGAGAATCTTCGTCCCCACTATGCCCGCACGCTCTGGGCCTGGAGCGATACGCTGGAGGCCAGCCTGTCCAGGGCATCGGCCATCCTGAGCGGTGACCGTGGCGCCCGGGCCATTCGTGCCTATCGTCTCTATCTGGCAGGGTGCGCAATGGCCTTCGAACACAGTTGGCTTGCACTGCACCAAATCATCGCGCAGCCCGCGCAGAGCGGACGCCGTGACGAGCTCAACTACCCGGACGATCTGTCTTATGCGTGGCGTCGAGACTACATCTATCCGTCCAAGCGGGTCTTGCCGTAAATTACGCGCCGATTTGTATCGTAATGAAACATGAAAGCGACCTTGATTGCCATTGGGAAGTGCACGGGTTTTCCCCAGGGCGAACGAATGGAGAACTACGCAAAACGGCTACGAATGTAACGGGATAAACGGCTGGCGCGTTGTCCTGGCGTAAAAGAATGTCTAAAATGCACGTAACTTCTCTTAGTTGCTTGCAATTTACGCACAGCCGCGAAAGTGTCGAGCGCGGTCGCCCGCGCAGCCTTTTTTTGCGGCCTGTGTTTTCACCCAGACCACTGTTCATGCTGCAGTGCGTCACAAGCTAGAGCAGGTTGTTTGTGCGGTCCGAGACCAAACCAGCAATCCCTTTAAGCGCCAAGGCGGTCTGCATTTTGCAGAGTTGCGCGCCGAAACTCTTAAGGAGGCATCAGCCCATGAGCATCACCCCCATCAAGAAACTTTCCCTTGCCATCGCCCTTGCGGCTTCAGGTGGTCTGGCCCATGCGGCCGACGCGCCGAAATGCGAAGTCGACCGCACTGTCAACTTCGGCGGCATGAACTGGGAGTCCAACCTGGTCCTGGTCAATGTGCAGCGTGCCATCCTGGAAAAAGGGTATGGCTGCAAGACCGAGATCCTGCCCACCGAAACCTTGCCGGCATTGGCTGCCCTCTCGCGCGGCGACCTGGATGTCAATACGGAAGTCTGGCTGAACAGCGTGGCCGAGCCCTGGGAACGCGCCGAAAAAGAAGGCCGCGTGAAACGAGTAGGCGACGTCTACATGGGGGGTGAAGGCTGGTTCATTCCCAAATACACCGCCGAACGCTTCCCCGAGCTGAAATCTGCCTCTGATCTGCCCAAGTACAAAGACGAATTTCAGGATCGCGAAGAACCCGGCAAAGGTCGTTTCTATGGCTGCCCGGCTGGTTGGGGGTGTGAGGTCGTCAGCAGCAATCTGAACCGTGCCCTGAAGCTGGAAGACACGTTCACGCTGTATTCACCTGGTACCGGTG
>JAEYZR010000213.1 GCA_023427945.1 Pseudomonadota bacterium
GCTCATGCTGGGTGCAGAAGATTTCATCCTGCTCGGCGGCGGGACAGAAGAGGTGCGTGCGCGTTGTTCCTGGCGTATCAAGGCGTTCCAGCGCGCCTCGCGCAACCGCTATGCACATGACCCGGCAACCGCAAGTGCGCTGGCCGAACCGGCGCATGCCTACACGAATGAAATCGTCGCTGGCGACAGGGCTGAAGCCTCGCTGGCGGCAAACCGGACCGGCGCATCTGCTGCGACCGCCTGCGCCTCTTTCAGCGACGTCTCATTCAGTCGTGCAAAAAAGATCGTGGTTGATCGGTTTGAATGCGCCTATCTGCGCAATGCGCTCATGAGGCACGCGGGCAACGTGGCAGGGGCTGCACGGGCGAGCGACAAGCATAGGCGTGCTTTCTGGGCACTCATGCGCAAGCATGGCATCAATGCCGATACTTATCGTCAAGGTCGACGGGTGCGCCGCTAGGTCGCCGCCTGGCGGTTAAACTTAGAGATCAATGCCACCAAGGGATCGCTGTGTCTGCCACTACGCTAAAAAACGATATTTTCCTGCGCGCTTTGCTCCGTGAGCCGGTGCCTTACACACCAATCTGGCTGATGCGGCAGGCGGGACGTTATCTGCCCGAATACAACGTGACCCGAGCACGTGCGGGATCGTTCATGAAGCTTGCGCAGAATCCCGAATATGCCTGCGAGGTCACACTGCAACCCCTGGAGCGGTTTCCTCTGGACGCGGCCATACTTTTTTCCGACATCCTGACTGTGCCTCATGCAATGGGGCTGGGCCTGGACTTTGCAATAGGCGAGGGCCCGCGGTTTGCCCATCCTGTACGTGAAGAGGCAGACTTCAAACGCCTGGCAGTGCCTGATATGTCTTCGCTCCAATATGTGTTCGATGCCGTCGCCACCATCCGCCGGGACCTGGCCGGGCGTGTGCCCCTCATAGGCTTTGCGGGCAGTCCCTGGACCATAGGGTGCTATATGGTCGAAGGCAAGGGGTCGGACGATTACCGTCTGATCAAGACCATGCTCTATAAGCGCCCGGATCTCGTGCATCACATGCTGGAGATCAATGCACAGGCCACGACGCTCTATCTCAACGCGCAGATCGAGGCGGGGGCCCAGGCCGTGATGATTTTCGACAGTTGGGGCGGTGTACTTTCCGATGGTGAGTTCCAGGAATTTTCCTTGGCCTACACACGCAAGGTCGTGGCCGGGTTGAAGCGTGAGCACGAGGGCCAGCGTGTGCCGGTCATCGTGTTCAGCAAAGGTGGTGGGGTCTGGCTGCCCGAAATCGCGCAGTGCGGCGCCGACGCCCTGGGCGTGGATTGGACGGTGAATCTCCAGCGGGCGCGTGCCTCGGTCCAGGATCAGGTGGCACTGCAGGGCAATATCGACCCTATGGTTCTTTTTGGCGGTGAGCAAGCGATCCGCTCGCAGGTGCGCAAGATCATCGACAGCTTTGGCAAGGTCGGGGCAGGGGGCCATGTCTTCAATCTCGGGCACGGTATTTCGCGCTTCACCGACCCGGAATCGGTGGGCATTCTCGTAGACGAAGTTCATCGCTACAGCCCTCAGTATCACCAGGCCTGAATCGCCGTTTCGTGACGATGTCAATAGGCGCACCCGAGTTGTGCACAATTCCAGGGCTATCGGGGTTTTCCCTGAAGTGGTGTGTCGGATTTAGGATGTGACCTCTATCTATCTGATTTATAAGAGAATTAATAGGTGTAATTATTTCCTTCTCTTGCCTGTTGACAAGTGTCTAAGGTCTGCACAGCTTTTCCCGGTACTTCTCCCCAAAGTTATCCACAAGCTGCCGGGTTGAATTTTCAAACAGCGTGATCTCAATCCTTTAGCCACACTATCCAGAATTCACTTTAACTATCACTGTGTTTTGATCCCCGAACCGCCCGTTTCTTCTTCTCCCGATGCAACAAACATCCAGGCCCCGCCCGTCCAGCACGTCTGGGTCAGTGTGGCGCTGGACGTGCCGCTTGACGGTCCGTTTGATTACAAGGCGCCGGTTGGAACTGCCGTAGGGCACCGGGTGCTGGTGGTGTTTGGCCGGCGAACGATGGTCGGCATGGTGGTGGGCACGCCCGAGGTTCCGGGATTCGACGCCGCCCAGGTCAAACCCGTGCTGCAGGTACTGGACGATCTCGCGCCGGCCAGCGAAGCGTGGTTGGCGCTGGCTCGTTTTGCAGCCAGCTACTATCAGCGTCCCCTGGGTGAAGTCATCATGCCGGCGCTGCCACCGCCGCTGCGCAAGCCTGCCGCCTATACCGGCAAACGGTCTGCAGGCGGGCCTGTCGCGCGCCTGCGGAAGCGGCGCCGTCGTGTGCAAAAGGCCGTCGAACCCGATGCGGCTCCCGATCTCAATCCGGAACAGGCGCTTGCCGTTCAAGCCATCGTCTCCACCACGGGGTTTGCCCCTGTGCTGCTGCACGGCGTGACCGGTAGTGGCAAGACCGAGGTTTATTTGCGCGTCGCCCAGCATGTGTTGGCGCAAGGCCGCCAGGTGCTGCTGTTGGTGCCCGAGATCAACCTCACACCGCAGCTCGAGAATTCGCTGCGCAGGCGGCTGGAATCGGTGGTGGGTGCGCACGGTGTCGCACTCATGCACAGCGCTCTTTCGGATGGCGAGCGCCTGGCGACCTGGGTCGACGTGCTCGACGCAAAAGCCCGCATGCTGGTGGGCACGCGCATGTCCATTTTTGCGGACATGCCGGACATCGGCCTCATCATCGTGGATGAAGAGCACGATACGTCCTACAAGCAGCAGGACGGCCTGAGGTATTCAGCACGTGATCTTGCCGTGTGGCGCGCCCGTGACCGAAACATTCCTGTGGTGCTGGGCTCGGCCACGCCCTCGCTGGAGACCTGGCTCAATGTCGAGCGAGGTCATTATCGTCGCCTATCGCTGCCTGCGCGCGCGCGCACGGATCATCTACCGGCCATCCGGCTGATTGACACCCGGCGGCTCAAACTGGAGCAGGGGCTATCGCCTCACCTGATCGCGGCAATTGGCGAGCGTCTGCAGGCGGGACAGCAGTCCCTGGTTTTTTTGAATCGACGCGGCTATTCACCGGTGCTGCAGTGCGGGTCGTGTGGCTGGGTGTCCAGTTGCCCGCGTTGTTCGGCCTATACCGTCTTGCACCGAAGTTCGGGCTCACGCCACACCCTGCATTGCCACCACTGCGGTTATCACGCTCGTGTGCCGCGTGCATGCCCCGAATGCGGCGATCAGGATCTGCATCCGATGGGGCGCGGCACGCAGAGGGTAGAAGAGCGTCTTGCCGAACTGTTTCCGCAGGCGCGTATTCTGCGCATCGATGCTGACAGCACGCGGCGCAAGGGGAGTGCGCAGGCCCTGTTCGACAGCGTGCATGCAGGCGAAGTGGACATTCTCGTGGGCACGCAGATGGTCGCCAAGGGGCACGATTTTTCGCGCCTTGGGCTGGTAGGCGTGCTCAATGCCGATGCCATGTTGTTTGCCCACGACTTCCGGGCACCCGAGCGATTGTTTGCCCAGATGATGCAGGTCAGTGGGCGTGCCGGGCGGCATGCCGCAGGCGGCGAAGTGCTGGTGCAGACAGGTTATCCCGACCAGGCCGTTTATCAGTCCCTGATACGTCACGACTACACAGGCTTTGCGAACCACGCACTGCGCGAACGTGAAGAGACCGGACTTCCGCCCTATGCCTATCAGGCGCTGCTGACGGCCGAGGCGCGCGAACTGTCCATCGCGATCGCTTTTCTGCAGGCCGCCCGCATGTGCGCACAGAAGGTCATCGATGAAACGTCGGTGGCGGTGGCGTTATACGATCCGGTGCCGCTGCGCGTCGTTCGTGTGGCCAATATCGACCGCGCTCAGCTCCTGCTCGAGAGTTCGCAACGTCGCGCCCTGCAGTATTTTCTATCGGTCTGGTCACCACGGCTGCGCGAGCTCCCCGAAGTGTCCCGGGTACGTTGGCAATTGGAGATAGATCCCCTTGAAATCTGACACTGCGATTGCCGCGGGCATGAATCCGGCCCAGCGCGAGGCGACGCTTTATCTCGATGGTCCCTGTCTGGTGCTTGCAGGCGCAGGAAGCGGCAAGACACGCGTGATCACTCAGAAGATTGCCTATCTGCTGCGCGAGTGCGGCTACATGGGACGTAACGTCGTGGCACTGACGTTCACCAACAAGGCGGCCCGCGAAATGGCCGAACGGGTGTCGACACTGGTCGACAAGAAGCTGGCCAAGGGTCTCACCATCAGCACGTTTCACGCGCTCGGCGTGCGTTTTCTGCGCGAGGAGTCTCGCCATGCGCAACTCAAGCCACAGTTTTCGATACTTGATTCCGATGACGTGATGGCCATTTTCCAGGAGCTTCTGGCCACGACCGACAAAGGGCGCCTGCGGTCGGTGCAGCAAACTATCTCGCTCTGGAAAAATGGCCTGATCGGTCCTGATCAGGCTGCGCACGAGGCTGCTACGCCAGGCGAAGTGGAGGCCGCGCATATCTACCGCAGCTATGCTGCGACGCTTGCGGCCTACCAGGCCGTAGACTTCGACGATCTCATCCGTCTGCCCGCCCAGATCCTGGAGACCCAGGAAGAAGTGCGAACCCGCTGGCAGAATCGGGTTCGCTACCTGTTGGTGGACGAGTACCAGGATACCAACGTGTGCCAGTATCGTCTGGTGCAACTGCTGTGCGGCGATCGCGCCATGCTCACGGCAGTGGGCGATGACGATCAGGCCATCTATGCCTGGCGTGGGGCGACGATGGAGAACCTTGCCCGGCTTACCACGGATTATCCGAATCTGAAGCTGATCAAGCTGGAGCAGAACTATCGCTCTGCACAACGCATTCTTGCAGCGGCCAATAGCGTCATATCGCGCAATCCGAAGTTGTTCGAAAAAAAACTGTGGTCGGAGTTGGGGGTGGGCGAACCCATCACCGTTACCGCCATGGATGGCGATGAAGCCGAGGCCGAGACGTTGGGCATGCGTATCTCGGCTGCGCGGTTCGAGCGCCAGGGACAATGGAAGGATTACGCGATCCTGTATCGTGGCAATCATCAGGCTCGTGTTATCGAGCAGGCGCTGCGCACACTGAAAATTCCCTACACCATATCGGGTGGGCAGAGTTTTTTCGACAAGACCGAAATCCGCGACATCCTGTCCTACATGCGTCTGATCGCCAATGACAGCGATGACCCTGCGTTCATCCGGGCGGCCACCACGCCGCGCCGAGGCATCGGACAGGCGACGCTGCAGGCGCTGGGCACTTATGCAGCAAGCCATGAAAAACCGCTTTTCCATGCGGTTTTCGACGAAGAGGTCGAACATATCCTGTCGCCCCGGCAACTGGAACCCCTGCGAACGTTCACCGAGTTCATCCAGCGCGTCCAGTGGCGTGCTGGTCGCGAGCGCACAGCGGCCGATCCGGTGCGTGCGGTGCGCCAGGAGCTTTTCCCGACCGAGACCACGCCATCCGCGCCCGCACAGACAGAACCTGCCGATGTCTTGCTTGACGACTTGCTGGGCACGATCCAGTACGAGCGTTATCTCTACGACACACTGGACGAGAAGCCTGCGCAGGTGCGCTGGCAGAACGTGATGGAGCTGATCAGTTGGCTCAAGCGGAAGGCGGCCGACGATGGCATGTCGCTGTTCGAACTCGTCCAGCATGTCGCGCTGGTCACGATGCTCGAGCGGGGCGAGGAAGACGAGCCGGACGCAGTCAAACTGTCCACGCTGCATGCCTCCAAAGGACTCGAGTATCCCCATGTGTTCCTCGCTGGCGTGGAAGAGGGTTTGCTGCCTCATCTGGGCAAGGACGATGAAGAAGGCGATCCGGCGAGGGCCGCCGAGTCACTGGCGGGGCGCATTCAGGAAGAACGAAGGTTGATGTATGTCGGCATCACCCGCGCTCAGCGCAGTCTGCATCTGAGCTGGTGCAAGAAGCGTCGACGGGCGCGTGAAGACCAGGTGCGCGAGCAATCACGCTTCATCGAAGAGATGGGGCTGGCCGACGTGAAGGTCGACGAGGACGACGCCGCACGCGCCATGAGTCCCAAGGAGCGGCTGGGCATGCTGAAAGCCCTCTTGAAAAAACCGGATCAGGCCAGGAACTGAAATCCTCGCAGACGACCCGGGGTTTGGTGAAACCGGCGGCTTCGCCAGGTTTCACCACTCATGCCGGCGTGAGGGACTGAAGCCGAGGCGGGACACCCGAACCACTTCAATGCGACGAGACATACTCCGACTTGGCGAATGCCGGCGGTATGGCAAAGCTCTCCCGCATCCGCTTTGCTTCGGCCGCTGGCGTCAGCCCGAAGAGCCGCCTGAACTCCCTGCTGAACTGCGAAGGACTTGCATAGCCCACGGCGTGACATGCCGTTTCCGCCGTCATTCCTTGGCGCACCATCAACAGGCGCGCCTGGTGCAAGCGTGTCGATTTCAGGTATTGCATCGGCGAAGTGCGCGTAATGGCCTTGAAATGGCTGTGGAACGTCGGCACGCTCATGCCGGCTTCACGAGCCAGTTGCGGAAGCTCAACGGGCTGTGCGTAGTCTGTGTGGATACAGCGCAATGCCTTGCCGATTTTCCCGAACTGTCCCTGCATCGCCAAAGCCGCTCGGATCGCTTTGCCCTGTGTTCCGGTGAGCACGCGAAAGTACAACTCCCGCACCAGCGCCGGGCCGAGGATCGCAGCATCGAGCGGGCGACTGATCGCTTCCAGGAAGCGCAACACAGAAGTCTGAATCGCGGCATCCATCGGACTGGACATCATGCTCTGCGGTATGTCTTCCTGTGTCGATGGTTGATGTTGGCCGATCTGGATCATCAATTCGGCTGCCACCTGAAAGTCCAGATGCATGTAGAGGGCCAATAGCGGGCGCTCGGGCGTGGCGTCGGTCTCCATCGTGAAAGGTACCGGCACCGCGACCGCCAGATAGTGCTGCTCATCGTACAGATAGACCTGGCGCCCAAAATAGCCCCGCTTTCGTCCCTGGCAAACGATCACGATGCCGGGGTCGTACAACACGGGCGTGCGTGTCAACGCGCGATCCGAGCGCAGGATACGCACATCGCGTAACGCGGTCAGGTTGTATCCCTCTTCAGGTGCCAGCGCACGAAGCAAGGCTACCAGGCGCTGCTGCTCAGCCGACTGAGGCGCGGTCGCGATCTCTTTCATTCTTGATGGATTTGAAGCTTCATAGAAATAGGCAATAAAAGAAGAGTTTTTACGCTTAAAACAACTTCTGTGAGTGACTATCGTACAGCTACATCAACGGTCAGTGGAGCCTACTCATGAGATCTTCAAAAACTCTTTTCATCACCGGCGTCAGCAGCGGTTTCGGTCGCGCGTTGGCCCAGGAGGCGCTTGCATCGGGCCACCGTGTCATAGGCACCGTGCGCGGCGAGCAGGCAAAGCAGGACTACGAGAAACTTGATCCGGTGAACGCGGTGGGCCGTGTGCTGGATGTGACCGACTTCGATGCCATCGACGGGGTGGTTGCCGACATCGAGGCAAACGTCGGGCCGATCGACGTGCTCGTCAACAACGCAGGCTACGGGCACGAAGGCGTCATGGAGGAATCCCCGTTGACCGAAATGCGCCGACAGTTCGACGTCAATGTGTTCGGGCCAGTCGCCCTGACCAAGGCCGTGCTGCCTTTCATGCGCTCGCGCCGACGCGGACACATCCTCAACATCACGTCGATGGGCGGCTTCATCACGATGCCGGGCATTGCCTACTATTGCGGCAGCAAGTTCGCGCTTGAAGGCATTTCAGAGGTGCTGGGGAAAGAGGTAAAGCCGTTTGGCATTCACGTTACCGCCGTGGCACCGGGCTCGTTTCGCACCGACTGGGCCGGACGTTCGATGTCCCGCACAGTGCGTTCGATTCCCGACTACGACACGCTGTTTGATCCGATCCGCAAGGCACGCGAGGAAAAGAGCGGCAAGCAGCTTGGCGATCCTGCAAAAGCCGCCCGTGCGATGCTGGCCGTGATTGCCAGCGACACGCCGCCCGCGCACCTGTTGTTGGGCAGTGATGCGCTCACGCTGGTAGACGAAAAACTAGCGGCGCTGGCTGACGAATTCCACGCTTGGGAAAAGATCACCCGCTCGACTGATGGCTGACCGAACGTTGGTCGACATCCTTCCGCTACGCGCAGCGCGGGAGAAACCACCAGACATCAAAGCTCTCAGTTCCGGTCGCGTCAACCGTTTACTTGCACCATAGGCAGGCAGAGTATATGATTCGTATATGTTTTATATAGAGCCAAGCACATGGGTATCGTAAACATCGATGACGATCTGCATGATCAACTGCGCAAGGCAAGCGCGGTGTCGTGCCGGTCGATCAATGCGCAGGCGGCCTTCTGGATCAGGATCGGCATGCTCTGCGAAATGAGTCCGACGCAGAGTTTCAACGAGATCGTTGCGCGTGAACTGCGGGCCGCAGGCGTCGTGGCGCAACCTATCAAGATGGGTGCGGCATGACCAAGCGTCCAGAAGAAATCGCCTTGATGGCAGAGTCGGGCCGCCTGTTGGCACAGGTGTTCGGCCACCTCGATCAACTGAACCTGGCCGGTATGTCCACGATGCAGGTCAACGATCTGGTCGATGGCCTCATCGTCCATGGACTCGACGCGCGTCCGGCCAGCAAAGGGCAATACGGGTACGCCTACGCGCTCAACGCCTCGCGCAATCATGTGGTGTGCCACGGCGTCCCTTCCTCCGGGGACATCCTGCAGGATGGGGACATCGTCAATTTCGACATCACGCTGGAGAAGAACGGCTACATCGCCGATTCCAGCAAGACCTATCTGGTGGGCGAGGTCTCACAGCCGGCTCGGCGGCTTGTACAGGTGGCCTACGAAGCGATGTGCAAAGGCATCCAGGCCGTTCGTCCCGGCGCTACGCTGGGCGACGTGGGCCACGCCATCGAACGGCATGCCCACAGGAATGGCTATTCGATCGTCAGGGAATACTGCGGTCATGGCATCGGTCGTGAAATGCACGAGGAGCCGCAAGTGTTGCATTGGGGTAAACCGCGTACGGGGCTGGTGCTACGAGAAGGGATGGTATTCACCATCGAGCCAATGGTGAACAAGGGGCGGGCCGCCGTCCGAACCGAGGACGATGGCTGGACAGTCGTCACGCGCGACGGGGAACTGTCTGCTCAGTTCGAGCATACCGTGGCCGTCACCGGGAACGGCGTGCGCGTCTTGACCCTGCGCCCGGGCGAAAAGGTGTTGCACTGATCGTGTGCCATGGCGCTGGCCCCATCCTGCACGTCGGCGCAGTCCAGCGAAATGCCAGCCCGGCGTCATCCTGAAATAAAAAAGCCTGCATCCACCGGATGCAGGCTTTTTAGGGGGTGACGCGATGTTCAGCTACGCAAGCGGGTCTGTCAGCCAGACCTGCCGCGGTGATCGATCACTATCTGGAACGGCTTACCACTGAGCGCCGGTGTAGCGGGCGCTGCGCTCACGAGCTTCGTCCATTGCGTTGCTGACATCAACAGCGAATTGGTAGATGCCGCGTACGAAATGAGCGGTAGCGACGCCGGCAGCCTTCACGGCAGCCAGGGGGCGCAGGGTGTTTTGGGTTTCCAGAGCGCGATTCAGCAGGTCGCGTTCGATGGCGTCGGTCAGGCGGGGGGTGTTCAGGGCGGCGGTGGTCATAATGCTCTCCAGGTGTGTTTGACTATCAGATGTATCCATTATAGGGATAACCCCTAGGCACACACAAGGAAAATTTAGGGTTTTCCCCTATCCGTTGCTTTTTTGCTCATTGTTGCGTATCCAGCGCGCTTTTTCCGCCAGTTCGCCTGCCGTCAATCCGATGGGGCCGATGCCTGCCGCGACACAGGCATCCGCCGACGCGCCATGCAGCCAGACACCTCCCTTTATCGCCTGATCCAGCGTCAGTCCCTGGGCGATAAGGCTTCCGAGCATGCCTGCCAGCACATCGCCGGTACCGGCGGTCGCCAGGCCTGGATTGCCCGAGGTGTTGACGTGGAGCTTGCCCTCAGGCGAGCAGATGACCGTCCCGGCTCCCTTCAGCACGATCCAGGCGCCATAACGCCGGGCCAGCGCTTGCGCCGAACTCTGTCGATCATGCTGGACTTGCGCCGTCGAGCAGGAGAGCAGCCGCGAGGCTTCGGCAGGGTGGGGCGTCAGTACTACCGGCGCCGGTCCCCAGTCGGCCTCGATTTTTCCGTCCGCCAGCAGATTCAGGGCGTCGGCGTCCAGCACCAGTGGGGTGTCGCTTCGGTCGCGCAGTAGCGTTGACAGTGCCTTGATGGCGTAGGCCTGAGTGCCGGCACCACATCCCGCAATCCAGGTGGTGACGCCGTACTGGCCCTCGATGAGGCTCAGGGCATCCCGACACATCAGTTCGGGCTGATGAGGATCACACGCAAGGGGGGCAGGTGTCTCGGCAAAACCGACCAGCACTTTGCCCGCGCCCAGGTGCAGGGCGGCTCGCGCAGCCAGGAGCGCGGCACCCGTCATGCCGGGGCCGCCACCGATCACGCCCACTGTGCCAAAGCTGCCTTTGTGGCTGTTTGCCGCCCTGGCTGCAAACAGCTCGGGAAAGTCTGTATGAGTCATGCTGGGTCAGCGCCTTTTTCCTTCGATTTCTGGAAGAAACGGGTGAAAGCCGCCTGTGCTTCGTCGGACTTCAGTCTTTGAGCAAAGTGTTCCGCTTCGTCGGTGAGTGTCTGGTCGATCAGGTCCTTGAGGGGCGCGCGCAGCATGGCTTTTGTCAGGCGCAGGGCATCGCGGGGTTGGGT
>JAEYZR010000218.1 GCA_023427945.1 Pseudomonadota bacterium
CCTCATGCTGGGCGAATGGCAGCGTAATGGCCGCATCGACGTACGCGCCTTTTATGTGCGCCGCTTCTTCCGGCTCACACCCGCGCTGGTGGTGTACGTGGTCTGCTGCCTGGTCGCCATGAGTGTCGTCGGCGCCCGCATTCGCGGTGTGGAGCTGGCAGCCGTGTTTTTCTATTTCGCAAACTTCTATGAAATCTTCGTGGGTTTCGGCGTGGGTGAGCCACTCTATCCCCTGGGTATCACCTGGTCCCTGGCGGTCGAGGAACACTATTACTTCGTCTACCCGCTGTTGTTCATCCTGTTGGCTGCGCACACCCGCCGTTTTCTGCTCGTGCTGGTCATGGCATGCGTGTTCGCCCTGTGCTGGCGCATCTATCTCGACGTGATCGTCGGGCTGAACCCCTTGCAGGCCGACCGCATCTACAAAGGCACGGACACCCGTTACGACTCCATTCTGTACGGTGCCATTTTTGCGGTATTGCTGGAGCGCGTCCCCAAGGCGCAAGCGCTGCTGGCCAGGCCTGGCGTGTTTGTCGGGGGGCTGGTGTTGCTGCTGCTCACGCTGGTGATTCGTCATCCCGTTTTCCAGGAAACGGTGCGTTATTCGCTGCAAGGTGTGGCGATCATGGCCATGACGTATGTCGCCGTGTTCAGGGCAGGCTGGGTGCAGCGCGTATTGTCCAGTGCGCCACTGGTCTACATCGGCAGAATCAGCTATTCGCTCTACCTGTATCACTGGCTCGTACTGGGACTGGTCAACCTGTATCTGGGTGAGCAACCCTATCTGGTGCGTTTCATCGTGCTGGTCGTGGTCTCTATCGTCGCCTCAGATCTGTCGTATCGCTTTGTCGAGATGCCGGGCCAGCAGTGGCGAGTGAGGTTCCTGGGCTGGCTGAAAAAGCCTGCATGAAGGAACGGGCGCTTTGCGCCCGTCGTCGCCCGTTCAGTTGTCGCAATAAGACGCTTCGACGTATTTGGGTGGCTCGCACTCCGGGTTCCAGAGCAGGCGCGCCGCACGACCATTGTTGTCGAAAGAGAACACCACCCCCAGGCGGGCCACGTTCTGGCGATAGCTCGAGCTTTCATCACGACCGTTCGTGCGATCGTGATAGGCATCCATCACGACCAGCATATTGTCCCGCGCGGCCCATTCCATGCGTAGGCCGCCGCGATACAGCCGGGCGCTGTTGCCTACGGCACCGGCGATCGGAGTGTCCTTCTGATTCTCGGCCACCATATTGAGAGACAGTCTGGTCTTGTCGGTCATCTTGTAGCGTACCGAGCCGCGCACACCGGTCACGGTCGAATAAAGCGTGGTGGGGCTGTCGTCGTTGGCATAGGGGCGTCGCCACATGTTCAGATCGAAGCGCGTCTTCGCCGAATAGTCCCAACCCGCCTTTAAATCCAGCGTCAGCAGCCGTTCGTCGCGTTCCGACAGTTTGCTGTAGTCCCGTTGAAGATAGCCTACCCGTGCGCCGAAAGTCGTTTTGGCGCTGTAGTCCCATTGTCCGCCGATGAACACTTCCCGGTCACGATAGCGGTTGTCGATCAGATCGGTCCAGAATGGCGTGCGGTCGCGATAATAGACGTTTGCCTGGCGAATGCCGCCACGCAGGAAGGAGTTGCCCTGGCCGGAGTAGACAAAGGCGGCCTGCCAGCCATCTTCATTGCGGTTGTACAGCGTGCGGTTATCCGGTAATTCGTAATCCACCTTTGCCTGGCTCAGGGTGATGATAGGCAATTCCAGATTCTCGGTGATACGCATGCCCGCCTGCACGCTCAAGCCATCGGTCTGCACCATGTCCCGATTGGGAAATGTGCGATTCAGATAGTTGTACAGGCGATCGTCATACATGTAGTCCACACGACCATTGAACAGATCACCCGCATGCCAGCGCAAGGTTGCGTCCAGGCGTTTGGCCTGATGGTCCAGTTGATGGTAGTGGGAATAATTGGCGTCATTCACCGTCCCCGACACGTCCAGGCGGGTGCGTTCCGATAGTAGCGGAATGATGGCCGCCGCCCGCACGCCATTGACCAGCACCACATCACTCTCGCGTGAAGGCCTGTCCGCGCGTGAGAAACGGAAGGGATTGCTCTGGTATTGGGGATAGGTCTGCGCCTGGAAGCTGTATTCGATAGCCTCCGGAAACTGCGTGCCATGCGCCAGACCCATGCCGCCAAGGGCGCACAGAACGGCCAAGCGGGTGAGGGGCGTGCGTGATGTGCCTGGCATCGGGTGGGCACTCATTTCACACCCCCTCGGTCGCCTGCGACGACTTCATACCAGGGGCTGAGTCGACCCTGGGCCGCATCCAGCCGAATCTGCAGTACGCCATCCTGCCAGGAGACGGCGCTGGCCTCTAGCGCATCCCCTCGCTTTCCCCGCGTATCCAGCGGGTACACGCTCCAGTGCTGATCCGCCGTCGTGCGCAAGGTCAGGATGGCTGGTGCATATTCGAGCCACATGGGGCCGGTGGCATCACGCGGACCTGCCGGTGCCGGCGCGCTTGATTCGTCGGGGGCAAGACGGGTGTACTGGCCAGATTGCGTGAGCGCCTTGGGCCGCAGCGGATGACTGCCCGGTTCGGAACCCCTCGTGCCGGCCACGTGGGTGATCAACAAATGCCGCGCCGCCGACAGCGCCTGCGTGTCCAACGCGCTGACCAGCGTGGTGGCATAGCCGCGAGCCGAAGCGTCCAGAGTCAGGGTGAGCGGGCCGGCATAGTACGTCTTGTTTTTGTCCTGGCGCCCCATGATGCCTGCCATCAAAGGCGTATCCAGCGCGAACAGGTCATTGGACTTGCCGTTCTCGAACGCCCAGTCGTAGGGCACCCAGGTGGGCGTGCCCGTGCGAAAGAGCACGGCCGATTGTCCGGTCAACGCAAGCTTGGCTGGATCCCCGCTCAAGGTGAAACTGTCGGCAGCGGTGTTCCACACCTTGCCGTCCGCATAATCGAAGAAGTACAGCGCATCCCAATCTCCGGCCAGCGCCGTGGCTGCCACGACTGGCTGGATGGCCGCACCCTGCTGGTTGGGATAGGCCATGTTGTATTCGCTCATCGCCCAGGGGCGGTTCGGATCGCGGCGCTCGAATGAGACGCGCAGTTTGTTCATGTCGGCACGCGTGAGGTCGTTGTTGCGAAACACCCAATCGGTGCGTGACCACGGCTGGTTCGGAAAGAGATAATGATCGACGTAGAAATGCTCGTCCAGATAATCCATGTCGGCGTGTGACTGCACGTACGCCTCTCCGCCATAGCCCATTTGTGTCCCGGTCACCGGGACCGACCAGCCGGCCGCGCGTTGAACCACCGCTCTAAGTTCGTTCAGATATTCCCGGTCCATATCGCGCAGGAACTCGGCAAAGGTTTCGCCGCGCACGGCCATGACTGCGGTGAACTGCAGGTCCGCATAAGCGTCGCTGATATGCGGCTCGCGTTTGCGCAGCCAGGCGCGCCATTTCAGGCCAAGTGCTTCTCGCCAGGGGCGGGTCAGTGATGCGTTCAACCGGCCTCGCTCATAACTGTAGAGCAAGGAGGATTCGTTGTTGATCTCCACCATCGCAAGGACGGGATTGTTGGCCAGGCCCAGGCGAGCGATCAACTCCCGCGCATACTGGGCCTGCAGCGCCCGCATCCTGGGATGGAAGATATGCAAGGGCGCGGTTTCGCCGCTGGGGGGCAGGGCGGGAACGTGGTCTGCCGTGCTGCGAAAGGGGTAGCCCACGCGCAGGTTCAGATCGACATAGATGCCTTCTTCGGCCAAGGCGCCAATGAAGTTCTTGAGCCGGTTCACGGCCTGCGTGTTGAAGCTCGGAAACGGGCCGTCGGTCAAAATGCTTTCCGGCGTGGCAGCCTGGCCGGGCTTGGTGTCCATGTGATGCAGCCTGACCGCATTGAAACCCAGGGTGCGCAATCGACGTGCGATCACCGGCGCCTGATCCTGCGCAGGAAAATTGGCGGCAAAGCTCAGGTTGATGCCATAGACCTTCAGGCGTTCGCCATTTGGCGCGGCATCGGTACCTGTTCCCACACGAACGAAATGCGGCCCCGAACGCACGATCCGGTCACCTTCGCCCAGTGCGCGCTGGGGCAGTCGCGGCGAGACATCGGGGGCACCGCCAAAGTCGGGGTCGATATCGAAGGGATAGAAGAGCAGGGATGTCTCGCCGGCGGGAGCGACCAGCGTGGTGGGCGGAGCAGCGGGTGTGCCCGCGGCACGCGCGACTGCGCCCGTATCGGCGATCGCATTCGACCCGATCAGCGGCAGACATGCTGCCCATGTGCCCAGCGCACGACGCAAGTCAGGCCACATCATGCCGGTACCGCCGAAAAGGAAAGCCGTCTTTCATCGCGCCGGTAACGCGCCAGGCTCATGGAGGCGTCCACCAGCAGGTAGATGAACAACAGGTTCTGTGCCACCACGCCACGCAGCAAACCCGATTCAGAAAAATTACTGATCAGCAAAAACAGCAGCAACGTCCAGTGCAGCAGGGCGCGATCACGATCAAAGCGCAACAAGCGTCCCAGCGTGATCATATAGGTCACCAACATGCCTATGAACAGGCCCAGTCCGACAAAGCCGATCTCGTTGATCAAATCCAGATAGCCATTGTGGGCCTGGAAGATGTTGTGCCAGCCTTCCAGGTGATGCGTCACGACATCCGAGGGACTTCCCGGCCCGGCCCAGAACGAGCCGTAGCCTATGCCCAGGATCGGATGGTGGGTGATCTCCTGGATGACCAGGACCCAGATCACATTGCGGCCAGTCAAGTCGCTGCTCTTGCCCGTCAGCGCACCGACGATGCTGAACATTTCTTCCCACGTGGGCAGACGTCCCATGATCACGTAAAACGCATGCAGGGCCAGCACCACGACAACCGAGACGACCAGCGCGATGCGGGAATAGAGGAAGTCGCCACGCGGCACCCGCTTGCGCAACATGATCAGGATCATCATGCCCATCATGGCGGTCAGCAGTGCGGTACTGCTTTTGGCCATCACCAGGATAAAAAGGGAAAACAGCAGCCCGACCACACGTACCTTGACGGGCAGGTACATGCGCGTAAAGCCCGACACCCATAGCAGCACGCTGATGGCTGCCACCATGCCCAGCGTGTTCTTGTGCTGGGTAATGCCGCGCCAGGCATTGCCCAGCAGGGGGTCGACCCCGATGCGAGGCGCCAGCACGCTGACCACGAACGACAGCGCCATGATCACGAGCATGGTGATGCCCACCAGGCGACGCCAGTCCATTCTGTGAGGCAGGCGGTCATGCACGACGATGGCCAGTATGGTCAGCCCGGCCAACTGGATGGACTTCTTCAGCGCTGTCACTGGCAAAGGAGACCACAGCACGCTGGCAAAGCAGAACACCACCATCGCGATCAGAAACGGATTGAGTTCGCGCACCCGCAACCAGATGGTGTCGAAGCGGCGCAGCAGCAAAATACCGCTGGCCAGAAACAGCGATCCCCATTGCAACTGGAACATCAGCGACCCTTCGACCGAGACCGTCGTGGTGCCGTAGTTGTCCCAGGAAAAGTTCACAGGCAAAAGCGAGAACGCAAGACTTGCCGCCACCATCGTATAGACGGCGGCGCGCTCCCAGAAGGGCAGGGGGGCCTCAGCCGGACTGTTTGCCGTATTCATGGTAACGGTGTCCGACCAGGACACTGAGTTTTCCGATCTGGGCCATCGCCACTCGCCACCAACGCACGGAGCGCGCTCGCGACACGGGCAACAGCACCAGTCCCAATGCCATGGCAATGAACAACTGGACGACGGCGCGCGCCAGCAGCGCGACGATACCCAGCGCACCCCTCACGCCATCAGCCGCCTGCCACTCGGAGCGCAAGTAGGTCTGGCCCACCCGATAGGAGCGACGCAGCAGCCATTTCAAGGTGGCCCGATCAGCCGGAACTTCCTCGAACACTTCGGCCTCGTCGCACCAGACAAACCGTGCGCCCGTGGCGGCCAGTGTTCGAAACAGGCGCGTGTCTTCACCGCCCGTGTTGCCGAACGAGAGATCGAAAGGGCCGGGCAGTGGCGCAAGCAGACTGCGCGCCAGCAGCACGTTGCCGGTACGTGCCTCGTTCACCGGCACCGTATCGCCCGTTGCGAAGCGCTGTCGCTCGAAATAGCGGCCCGCGATCATCCAGGCGGGGGTGTCGGGTAGATAGGTGGCCACCACTGGCGCAAACACCACGTCAGCACCCGTCGCGGCCTTGGTGTCGATCAAGGCCTGCAACCACTGGGCAGAGGGCGTCTCGTCGTCGTCGATGAACGCGAGCAATGTGCCAGTGGCCAACCCCAGAACGGCGTTGCGCGCCATCGCGATGTTGGGCTGGGGCACATGTACCCATTTCAAGGGCAGCCCAAGGGTTTCGGCATGCTTGAGTAAAACTGCCTCGGCACTGTGCGCCGGATCGTTGTCGGCCACGACGATTTCGCATGTCCGTCCCAACGCCTGCTGTGCCAGCAGCGGCAGCAGCCTGTCGAGCAGGGCGGGGCGGCGATAGGTGCAGATGCAGATGCTGATGTCCATAGTCTTCAGGCTCGCTTCATTCGTCGCAGTTGCTGTACGCGCCACCATCCGATGACCATGTTGGTCCCTTCGACGATGATCAGCGCCCACACGGCGCCGGCGGCGCCCAGTCGTGGAATCAAGAGGGCGGCACCCGCCATCATCAGGAACAGCGCTATCAGGCTTTGCGAGAACAGGAAGCGATACTCGCCCAGGCTGCTCAGCCAGGTCGTGCTTACCCAGCGCACCACGTTAAACGCGAAATACAGCCCCCACAGGCTCAGAAGCGGCCCCACATCGTGGTACTGGGGCCCCAGCACATACCGCTGCAGCAGCGGAAACGCCAGCAGCAGGACGCCTACGTAACCCAGGGTCAACACTTCCAGTCCCAGCGACGACCCCCAGGCCATGCGCGTGAGCTCGCGTTCGCGTCCCTCGGATGCCCACCGCGAGATGACCGGGCGTGCAACCCTTCCCCAGGCTACAGTCAGAAGCGCCACGGGCATGAGCAGCAGTCTTGCGGCATTCAGGTCGGCCGCAGCGGTCACGCCAAGAAATGCCGCAGCCAGATAAAGATAACTATAGCTTGCCACCCATGCGACCATGCCACCGGGCAACGCCCATCGGCCGGTCGACCAGATGGCGGCAATCGCGCTGCGATAGGCTGCCTGATCGTGCGCGAGCTTCTGCCTGGCCAACGCACCATCGGCAGCCACCCCCGTCAGGTTTGCCAGCGCCAGAGCTGTCAGCACAGCAGGGACGGTCAGGCCGTCCAGAGGAATCAGCACGCCCACGGCGATGGCCAATGCCACGCAATACAGGCCATCGAGCCGCACGACACGTACAGGGGCGCCTTCAATGAAACGCACCGTGCGTCGATACTCCCGCCAGGATGTGCTGTAGAGATAAAAAGCGAATGCCAGTCCAGCAAGTATTGGCGACGCGTGAGGCATGGACAGCCCCACGATGATCGCCGCACCCGTTCCGAAAATGATCGACAGCACCAGCGCGCAGCGCCGCTGGAAGCGATGCAGATGGGCAATCATCCGTGCGCGGGCCTCGCCATCCAGCGAGGGTGCCAGGGTAGTCAGCGGATTGCTGATCACCGACTCCAGCACACTGATGAAAAAGAGGCCGACGGTGTAGAGCTGCGCGTACAGCCCATAGGTTTCCTTGGTCGCCAGGCGGATCAGAACCAGGCCCAGGGCAAAGTTCAGCGCACTCAGCAAACTCTGGTCGACGAGCGACAGAACGGACTGATGCAGCAGGCGGCCAGGTGGCTTTGCGGTGGACATCGACTGCGTCCTAGCTCGGGCGTGGTGCACGCAAGGCGAGTGACTGGCGCAGCGACATCGGATG
Source organism: Pseudomonadota bacterium (assembly GCA_023427945.1). GTDB lineage: Bacteria > Pseudomonadota > Gammaproteobacteria > Burkholderiales > Burkholderiaceae_B > Schauerella. The sequence continues at coordinate 7,888 of JAEYZR010000218.1, forward strand.
CGGATGAAGGTTGTGCACACACCCCAGAATCGTGGCATGTGCCTCGCGCATCAGGTCACGTGTCTGGGCCAGTTCAGTCAGATAGGACACATCCTGCCTGCCCACCAGAACGCAGGCGTCAGTCTGCGGGGCAATGACCTGGGCATCGGGGAACGCGAGCGCGCGAGGGGTATCCACGATCACCACATCGGCCTCGGCGAGCCAGCGCGAGAACAGTGGGGCGGCTATCGAGGGTTGCCAGAGCGCCAGCGGATCCTGTTGGGTCGGTCCGTGTTCAACTGCCGTGACGACGCGCAGATCGACGCCCGCGTCCAGGCTCTGTCCGCAGCCGATGTCCGAATGACCGGCAAGCATCGCGCCCAGGCCTGAATCCTGGGACAGGCTGAACCACTTGTGCAGGACTGGGCGACGCAAATCTCCATCGACCAGGATGCAACTGCGTCCCATGCTGGCGTAGGCAACCGCCAACCATGCCGCAACATGGCTGCGGCCTTCGCCGCTGCGCGGACTGACGATCGACAGCGAAAACGGCTTGCCCGCGGGCATTCGTGCCTGCAGACCCAGGGCCGTGCGCTGCAGCATGGTCAGATCGGCCGCCGACTGCTTGTCTGTATTTGCCGCCGGGACGGTCTTGGTGAACAGGCTCATGCTGTGCGCTCCAGCTTCGGTGTGCGTTGAACCGGACCCAGTGCCGCAAGGCCCAGGGTGCGCTCGATATCGTCACGGCTGCGCAGACGCCGGTTGCTCAACTCCAGGAACAAGGCCAGGCCGAATCCGGCGAACAGGCCCGCCAGCAAGCCGGCGATGGTGTTGATCCTTCGGCTGGGCCTGCTGTAGGTCTCCGGCGTCTGTGCGGCACGCAAAACGACCAGGTTGCTGGGCGAGACGTTGGTCGAAATCAGCAGGTCGCCATACTTTTGCGCGGCAGACTCGTAGCTGCGCTGGGCGTTTTCAAGCTGACGAGCAAGTGATGCCTGCGTGGCGCTGTATTCCTGCGCCTTCAGGATGCGCTCACGGCGGGCATCCACCTCCTGCTGAATCAGCTTCTCCTGCTGCACCAGTTCGAGCGGCAGTTGCCGCATGGCATCCAGCGCGCGGTCCGCGCCCCGATCGAGGTCCGCGCGCAGACTCGCACGTTCACTTTGCAGCGAACGCAATTGCGGGTTGCTGCTGCCCAGCACGCCAGGTCCGCGAGCCGAGGCCAGCATGCGCTCAACATCGGTCAGCTTGCCCTTGATGTTGGCGATATCGCCACGTGTGGCGATCTCTGCTATATCGGCCGGTGCCACGCCTGCCTTGATCTGCGTGGCGATGCTTTCCCAGCGAGCCTGTGCGCGTTGCCGGTCGACCTGTACGTTTACCAGTTTCGACAAGGCATTGGAGAGGTCTGCCACCGACACGTTCTCACCACTGCTGGTCGTGATCAGGCCTTGCTCACGCTCAAAGTCATTGAGTTTGCGCTGGGCATCGTCGGCCTGTTGACGCATGGTCGCCAACTGACTGTCGTATAACGAAACACGTTCACGACCCGTACGTTGCCCTATCTCGGCTGTCAGGGCGAAGTAGGCCTGCACCACGGCGTTGGCGGCATCGCGCGCGCCATCGGGCGAGGTGCCGTTGTAGCGCACCTGCAGTACGCGGCTGTTGCCCTGGCTGACCACTTCGACGCGCCGGTTCACGCTGTTGATCAGTTCGCGATAGGCGCGCAGGCGTTGCGTCTCGTTCATGTCTACGGTCTGATTGCGGAAACCGGGCGTCTGGGACAATCCCAGAATATCGACGACCCGGTTGGAGACTTCGTAGCTTTCGATCAGCGCGATCTGGTCTTCCATGTAGCTGGTGTCCAGCATGGGCGAAAACTGTCGTGTGCTGATGGGGTCGTTGCTCTGATAGTCCACATACACGTCGGAGGAGGCACGGTAAGTCTTGGGCAGCACAAGCGTGACCGCTATCGACAGCAGCATCAGGGTCAGACCGCACAAGGCGATCATCCACCGCCGCGACCAGATCATGGCAGCCAGTTGGCCAGCCGACAGGCTAGTTTCAGAAGTAAAGTCTTTCACGCGCATTCCTTGCTTGGGCGGGCGCTGCCCAGGTATCGGGACATCAGAAGAATCGCTCATCCACGTGGATGACATCGCCTGGCAGCACCGGGTCGCTCAGGCTGGCCTTGAGTTTTTCTTCGTTCTGGGTGCCGGGCACTTTACGGACGATCGTGATGCGCCGCTCGGAAGCGCGCTGCGACAAGCCACCGCCCAAGGACACTGCACGCATGACGGTCAGGCCATCTTCCATCGGATAAGCGCCCGCGCGTGCAACCTCGCCATAAATGAAAAAGCGCTTGGCCGGGCCGATATACACCACATCGCCCGCCATCAGCGGCACGTCCTGCACGTCGCGCGACAAGGCCTGGCGCCCACCCACATACAGTTCCAGCCGCGATTGTGAGGCCCCGGGCTCAACCGCGTAGGGTGATGTCGATTTGCGCAACAGCACGGCAGTG
>JAEYZR010000279.1 GCA_023427945.1 Pseudomonadota bacterium
GGTCTGTCCAAGACCTACCCCGGGCGGCGCCGATGGTTTCGCGCCGCCCCCGAGGTGCAGGCCGTGCGCGCCGTGGATCTGAGCATCGCCCCTGGCGAATTCGTCGGCATCGTGGGCGAGAGCGGCAGCGGCAAGTCGACACTGGGCCGCCTGATCATGGGACTGGAACCTGCCACCGAAGGCACGATCACCTTGAACAATGCGCCGCTCTCGCATAGCGATTCCGACTGGCAGCGCCGCATCAGTGCGATCCAGATGATCTTCCAGGACCCGCGTTCCGCACTCAATCCTCGGCGCACGGTACACAGTCTGGTCACCCAGGCGATGGAAGCGCGGCCGCACCTGCATGTCGAACGAGACAGGCGCGCGCACGAACTCGTGGCCGATGTGGGCCTGGCCGCAAACACACTGTCTCGTTATCCCGCGCAGATGTCAGGCGGGCAGCGTCAGCGTGTGAACATCGGCCGGGCGTTGTGCGAAGTGCCTCAGTTGCTGCTCGCCGACGAGATCGTGTCCGGCCTGGACGTGTCAGTGCAGGCACAGGTGCTCAATCTGCTGCTGGATCTGCGCAACTCGCACAAGATCTCGCTGCTGCTGATCTCGCACGACCTGTCCGTGGTCGCGCATCTGTGCAGCCGCGTGCTGGTCATGTACAAGGGCGAGGTGGTCGAGAGCGGCCCCACGCAACAAGTGTTCAACGCTCCGACACACGCCTACACGCGCCACCTGCTGGATGCGGTCGCATCCAGCGACCCTGCCCGCCCCTGGCCCGGCGCACCCGACCTCGCTCAGCCCACCCGGTAGGCACGCGCAATATTTCATGCGCGTGCTGTCAAGACGCGATCCGGGCCGGCGCATAGCATCGATAGCACGTTCTTCTCTTGTCCGAATGCTGCCAGGATGACATGACACCGAGTGCCCTAAGCCCCGATCCGCTGTGCGTCGATCCCATGACATGGCTCGACATGCGGGTATTGTCCAAACGCCGCGAAGCCGACGACATCTTTTCGTTCGTACTGGCTCCCGTGCAAGAAGATGATGCCCTGGCACCCTACCAGGCGGGTGCCCATGTCAGCGTCAAGGCCGGAGCATGGGTGCGGCAATACTCGTTGTGTCCCGGCCCCGAAGACGGGGCTGCGCTGGCCATCGCCGTGCATCGCGATTCACAGGGCCGCGGCGGTTCGCAATTCTTTTGCGATTCGATCGACGAAGGCGATGTCATCGCGGTGTCTGCTCCGGTCAACCACTTCCCCCTGGTTCAGGCCGAGGCGCCACCGATACTGCTGGCTGGCGGCATCGGCATCACGCCATTGCTGAGCATGGCATATGCGCTGACTCAGGCAGGTCGGTCATTCGATCTGCACTACCTGGGGCGCAGGCGCAGCAGGATGGCTTTTCTGGACACGCTTGCCACGCTCTGCCCCCATCGAACCCACGTGCACATCGAAGACGAGCGCGACACGCCGCTGGAGCTTGCCACGCTGATCGGTCAGCCCGCCCAGGGACGCCACCTGTATGTGTGCGGGCCACCCGGCATGATCGACGCGGTACAGGAATGCGCCCTGCATCTGGGATGGCCCCCGCACCACATTCACTTCGAGCGCTTCAGCGCGAATGCGCCGGCAGCCGCCGGGGATCGTGCGTTCGAAGTCGTCATCGCATCGTCGGGCCAATGCGTGAACGTGCCAGCCGGCACCAGCGCCGCCCAGGCCTTGAAGGCCGCAGGCGTGGACATCCCCGTCTCCTGCGAACAAGGCCTGTGTGGCCTGTGCATGACCGGACTGCTGCAGGGCAGGCCCGATCACCGCGACGCCGTGCTGACACCTCAGGAAATCGCCGAGGGCCGCTTGTTCCTGCCGTGCTGCTCACGCGCGCTGGATGCCCGGCTCGTGCTGGATCTGTGATTCTTTTTTCTTGCCAGAAATGGAGTGGTGCATGTCGTTCATCCGTAATGCGAAAAATCGTCCCGACGTCGTTCCCGGTGCCTTGCACATGCTGCCGGTCAAACCAGGCAATGTGCACTGGGGCTACTTCGATGCTGCCCTGGCGCCGGCGCTGAAAGTGCGCAGCGGCGACCTGATCCAGGCCGAGGCGGCCACCCACCATGCCGGGGATGCGCCTGAACTGATGATGGATCAGGCGCTGAAGGAGGTGTGGCAGTCCATTCCGGAGTCTGACCGCAATCCCGGTGTTCACCTGATGACCGGGCCGATCTTCGTGGAAGGCGCCAAGCCCGGCGACATGCTGGAAGTCCGGTATCTGAGCATGACGCCGCGCTGTCGCTACGGCTCCAACCTGGCGGCGAACTGGGGGCATCTGTACCAGGAGTTCGGCGAGAAGGAACGGGTCACCGTCTACGAGATGAACGAATCCGGCGCGACCGCGCAGGCGCTCTACGCCTACGACGTGGAGGAGAAATATCTGACGCCCGGCCGCATCACCTACTGTCCCGAATGTGATCGCCAGTCCGCGCTGAAAGGGGTGCGCATTCCCGTGCGCCCGCACCTGGGAACCGCTGGCGTGGCGCCCGATGTGCAGGGTCGGGTCAGCACTATCCCGCCCGGACGTCACGGGGGCAACATCGACAACTGGCGCATCGGCGCCGGCGCCACGATGTACTACCCGGTTGCCGTAGACGGCGCATTGTTCTCCATCGGCGACCCGCATATCTCGCAAGGCGATGGCGAGATCAGCGGCACTGCTATCGAAGCCTCACTGAACGTGCTGTTCCAGATCGTGTTGCGCAAGGATTTTCAGTTCCCCTCGCCGCTGCTTCAGACCCCGAAGAACTGGATCGTCCATGGCTTCGATCCCGATCTGGACGTCGCCATGCGCAACGCATCCATGGACATGCTGACCTTGCTGCACGATCACCAGGGCCTGTCGCGCAACGACGCTTATTCACTGATGAGCGTTGCGGCCGACTTCGGCGTCACCCAGGTCGTGGATCAGACCCAGGGCGTCCATGTGCGCATATCCCGCGACATGTTTCCCGATCATGACAACGACTGATGCGGCGTCATAACGATCATGGACAAGCTGCGAGAACTGGAGTGCTTTGTTTCGGTCGTGGAGTCCGGCAGTTTCGTACGAGCCGCCGACCAGACGGGCATGTCGACCACGGCGGTCTCGCGTGCGGTACTCGGGCTGGAGTCCCGCCTGCATGCGCGGCTGCTGCATCGCAGCACTCGCCGCCTGAGCCTGACCGATGCCGGGCGCAACTACTTCGACCGGTGCAAGCACATACTGTCGGCACTGCAGGAAGCCGACGACATGCTCTCGGAGACCCGCTTTGCCCCCAGCGGCGTGTTGCGCGTGGGTGCGCCGCTCTCCTTCGGCATTCAGCACCTGGCCCCGCTGTGGCCCGATTTTCTCTCGCACTACCCCGACGTTCACCTGGATGTCGTGCTGTCCGATGAAGTGACCGACCTGGTGGAGACGCGACTCGATGTCGCCATCCGCATCGCGCGCCTGAGCCGCCCGGGACTGGTGCAGCGCCGGCTGGCGCAGACCCGGTTGATCGCCTGCGCCGCGCCTTCCTACATCGCTCGCAACGGACTGCCCACGCACCCTGCGGCACTCGCCAGGCACGCCATCATCAGCTACACCTATTTTTCCGGCAAGGACGAATGGACATTCACCGGGCCCGACGGCCCGACGTCGGTTCGTGTGCAACCGGCCATGCGCGCCAACAACGGCGACACCTGCGTCCAGGCGGCGCGGTCCGGAATGGGCATCGTGCTGCAACCCAGCTTCCTGGTCGCACAGGACCTTGCGCAAGGCCATCTCATCCCGCTTCTGCCCGGTTATCACGCCGACACCATAGGCGTGTTCGCCGTCTACCCCACCCATCGTTATTTGCCGGTCAATGTTCGGGCGCTGGTGGATTTTCTGATCGCCACGTTCAACAGCGCCAACTGGAATGAACCCGCCGGGCACATCCAGCACCCATCCATAGGAGAGCCTCAATGACGCACCAAGCCATGCAGCGCCCCCGCCCTGCCATTGCCTCGACCCTTCCCGGCGACATGCGGATCACGCCCTGCACACCGACCATCGGAGCAGAGATCACGGGCGTGGATCTGAGCCAGCCGTTGTCAGCGGACCAACAGCAGGCGATCCACGACGCGATTGCCCAGCACCAGGTCATTTTCTTTCGTGACCAGCATCTGGATCACGAGGCGCACCAGCGTTTCGGCCTGTACTTCGGCGAACTGGCCATTCATTCCGGCGTATCCGGCCTGGCCGACTACCCGGAGGTGGTTGCCATTCATGCCGACGAGAATTCGACCTCGGTCGCCGGGGAAAGCTGGCATTCGGACCTGAGCTGCAACGTCGAACCCCCGATGGGCAGCATCCTGTATCTTCAGACCGTTCCCCCGGTTGGCGGGGACACCTTGTTCGCCAGCATGTATGCCGCCTACGACAGCCTGTCGGAAAAGATGAAAGCCTACATAGAGGGCCTGGAAGCCGTGCACGACGGCGAGATGATCTATCGCAAGTACACCAACGACCCGAACAAGAAATTCCCCGTCACCGCGCACCCGATGGTCATCGTCCATCCCGTCACCGGACGCAAGGCGCTGTTCGTGAACGCGCAGTATGTGACCCATATCGTCGGCATGGATCGCGAGGAAAGCCGGGCGATCCTGTCCTACCTGTTCCATCACTGCATGGATCCGGCCTTCCAGGTGCGGTTTCGCTGGCAAGCGAATTCGGTGGCGTTCTGGGACAACCGATGCACCCAGCATCACGCCGTCTGGGATTACTTTCCGCAGGTCAGATCGGGGTTCCGTGTCACCGTACAGGGCCACAAGCCCATAGCCAGCGGTACGACGATGGAGCCACGCTCATGACATCCCGCCGCCAATTCATCGCCTCCGGATCGCTGGCCTTGTGCCTGGGTGGCCTGGGCGCACGGGCCGCCGCAGCCGCGCAGAGCCGCACCGTCACCATCGCGTTTCCGATGGACGTTCCCAGCTGGGATCCGGTCGTCTCGGCCCACCCCACGGTATCGGCCATCTACAAGTGCGTGTTCGACCAGCCGCTGAACCTGGCGCCGGACACCGGCTTTGGCGCAAGCGTGGTCAAGTCGCACGAATGGCTGGACGAACGCTGTACGCAACTCGCCCTGGACTTTCGTGACGATGTGTACTTCCACAATGGCGACAAGCTCACCGCCGAGGATTTCAAATTCACCTTTCACGATCGCGTCAAAGCCGAGCCGGCCACCTTGCTGGCCGGCGTATGGCGCGGCGTGGACCGGATCGAAACCGCCGGGCCGCTGCGCGCCGTCATGCATTTTGCAAAGCCGATGGCCACCGCACCCATCATGCTGGCCGACATCCCGGCCTATATCCTTCCAAAGGATTACTACACACGCGTCGGTGCCGAAGGCTTCGTCAAGGCGCCTGTCGGATCGGGCCCCTATCGACTGGTGGAGTATGAGCGCGACACACGCATCGTGCTGGAAGCCGTGCCAGGATACTGGCAGGGCGAGGCCCGGATAAAGCGTGTGATCTTTCGCATGACCAAGGATGCGACGGCGCGCGCCGCTGCCATACAGACCGGGCAAGCCGACGTGACCATCAACCTGACGGTACGCGAAGCGGAAAGACTGGGCGCACTGCCCAACGTGAGCACCCATCTGGACCCCACCACTGGCGTGGTGCTGCTGCAGCTGGTCAACCAGGGCGTGTTCAAGGATCGCAACGTACGCCTGGCTGCGCATCACGCCATCGACAAACCCGCCATATCCAAGGCGCTGTTCGGCGGTCACGCCACGTCCATCTACGTGCCGGCCGGCCCGGGCATGCCGGGTTATGTGCCCGACTTCACCATTCCCTACGACCCGGATCGTGCCCGGGCTTTGTTGAAGGAGTCCGGCTGGGGGCCGGACACTCCCCTGTCGTTTTCGCTCTACACCACGCGCGGCACCTTTCCGAGCGACTTCGACATCGCACGCGTGATCGTGCAGATGTGGAAGCAGGTCGGTCTGAACGCCACGCTCACGGTACTGGACGGCCCGACGATGTACGACTACCAGCGCAACGGCAAATTCGACGGCCCGGTGCTCAAACCCTTCAACCCTGCAGGAGGCGACCCCGGCACCTATTCCGGCTACATGCTGGATCCGGCCATGAGCTTCTCCATCTGGAAGGGCGACGACATTCCGCCACGCCTGTATCCCCTGATGGCCGAACCGGACGAGACCAGACGCATCGAGGGTTTCAGGCAATTCGATCAGTGGCAGGTCGAGCAGGGCTACTCCATTCCCCTGTTCCTGGGATTGACGACCATTGCGGCACGCGATGATGTGGGATTCCAGCCTTACCGAAGCGGTGTCCTCATGCCTTATGCATGGAGCGGCGCCCGCACCTGAATGGTGCCGCACGCACACTTGCGTTGACGACGACGTCACGGCCATGCACTGAAGACGGGCACGCCAGGCCTGTGCGAGGCCTGGCTACCCGGCGCTGTTCTGGCATCGATATTGCTTGTTTACATACTCTGGGCGCTTACGCACCACGCAATCGGGGTGACAGTCATGCAGCATTGGAAATTATCCGAGTCCACTTACTTTCCTGCCGAGCGGGAAAGCGTGTGGCGCAATGTGATGTCTCAGATATGCCTGCCGGAGGGCATACCGATAGGACGAGACAAGTTATATGGCGATGTGATCAACGTCATCTCACCCGCCGGAATTTGTTTTTCACGCGTGCAGTCCACCGCGCAGATTCTGTCTGGCGCATGCACGACCAGCCAGGATTCGATCTGGCTGGCCATATTGCTCGATGGCGAGTCGATGCTGCTGAACACGCACGCGGCCACGGGCGATGCGCCACCTGCCCTGCAACAGGTGGTCAATGCCAGCGACATCCTTTATGGTCCGACCGGCGTGGACTCGACACTGCGCCTGTCCAGCGACTTCAGCCTGCTGTATGTGAAGATTCCCAAACACGCACTGCCTGCGCGCCTGGTCAATCCGACCATGCTGGGCGTGGGTGCACTGGCCACGACCACGGGACCGGGCCGCATGCTGGCCTCGTTGCTGCGATCGGTCGCAGAAGAGCTGGACACCATCGACGACAGCACCTTGCGCCCCGTCGAAACCGCACTGACCGAATTCGTCGTCGCCTGTCTGGGTGAGAAAGCGGGTATCTGCAGCTTCGGCAACCCGTCCCGATCCGCGCATTTTCATCAGATCTGCCAGTCGCTGGAATCGCAACTCTCGGATCCCGGGCTCAACCTGCACAGCATCGCCCAACAGCAGCGGGTGTCCGCACGCTACATCCAGAAGCTGTTCGAAGAAGGCGGGCTGAGTTTCGGCATGTACGTGCGCGAGCGCCGTCTGGAGAACTGTCGGCGCGAACTCTCCAATCCCCTGTTCCGAAAACTGTCGATCTCCGAGATCTGTTTCCGCTGGGGCTTCAACGATGCGGCGCACTTCAGCCGGACGTTCCATCAACGCTTCGGCGCCACGCCCCGCCTGTTCAGGCAGATGACCTGTACCGCACAGGGCGCAGAGAATTCGCTGTGCACCCTGCAGTGACTAAAGCATCGCCAGACGGCTGTTGATCAGATCGGTCACCAGCATGTGCCCTGGCGCATGCGTGATGCAGAACCCGGGCCGCGTGGCGGCGATCACCGACTGAGGCGTGACGCCGCACGCCCAGAACACCGGCAATTCGCCAGGCCGGATCTCGACCGGGTCGCCATAGTCCGGGCGATCGATGTCGACGATGCCGATGAGCGAGGGATCACCCAGATGCACGGGCGCGCCGTGCACCGACGGGAAGCGGGAGGTCACCTGCACCGCCCGGATGGCCTGCTCGGCATTCATTGGCCGCATGGACACCACCAGCGGGCCTGCAAACGGCCCGGCGGCCTGCGTGGCGATACTGGTCCGGTACATGGGCACGTTGCAGCCCTGCTCGATGTGACGCACCGGCAGGCCGGCGTCGCGCATGGCCTCTTCGAACGAGAACGAGCAGCCGATCAGAAACGACACCAGGTCGTCGCGCCAGACATCGCGCACGTCCGTCGGTTCGGCTACCAGTTCGCCGTCGCGCCAGACGCGGTAGCGCGGGATGTCGGTGCGCACGTCGATGTCCTGGCCCAGCGTGGCAAGCGTGGGGTCGCCCGGCTCGCTGACAGCCAGTAACGGGCAGGGTTTGGGATTGCGCTGGCAGAAGCGCAGGAAATCCGTCGCCAGATCGCCCGGCAGAATGGCCAGATTCGCCTGCACGTGGCCCGGCGCGAGATGCGCGGTGGGCCACGTTAGCCTGCCCGAGCGAGCCTCCAGGCGGGCAAGGTAAGGCGCGGACAGATCAGTGTCGTGAGTCAAGGCAAGTCCTGTTTCAGGCGGTTCGCAAGAGCGTCTCGATGGCCTGGCCGATGGCCAGCACGCGCCGGTCGGCGCCGGCGCTGGCTGCAATCATCAAACCCACGGGCGCCTCGCCCGGCGCATGGCAGGGCACGGACAGCGAGCAGCCGTCCAGGAAATTGATGAGCGTGGGATTGCGCAGGATCGCACCGTTGGCGGCGAAGTAAGCGTCGTCGCTGGCGACAAGCGTGTCGATGACCGGCGCCACCACGGGCACGGTGGGCATGATGGCGGCGTCAAACGGCGCAAAAACGGCGTCCACTTCCGCGATCCAGGCACGGCGGGCTGCCAGCAGATCGACATAGTCGGCCGCCGACATGGCCTCGCCACGCCTGATGCGCGAGCCGACACGCGGGTCGTACTCCTGGCCGCGACGGGCAATCAGGGCGCGGTGAAACGTCCAGGCTTCGGACGCGGTGAACCCGCCTGCCGCGTTGATCGAAGCCAGCCTCGCAAACGCCGGCACTTCGATTTCCGTGATCTGCACACCGGCGGCGCGCAGTCGCTCCACCGTTCGTGCAAACGTGGCCGATACGATGTCGTCCATGCCGTCCAGCGCCACGGTCGTGGGGATGGCCAGACGCAAGCCGCGCAAGGCGGCCGCCTGGGGCAGATCGATGGTTTCGCTGGCCAGGATCGCATCGAGCACGGCGCAGCAGGCCACCGATGCGGCCAGCGGACCGATCGAATCCAGGCTGGGAGAAAGCGGCTGAACACCCTGCATGGACACGCGGCGCGCCGTGGGCTTGAAACCGGTCAGACCACACAGCGCAGAAGGGATACGCACGGAGCCGCCGGTATCCGATCCGATGGCGGCGACCGCCATGCCATCGGTCACCGACACGGCAGCGCCCGAGGAAGATCCGCCGGGGATGCGGCCGGTGGCGCGGTCCCAGGCATTGCGCGGCGTGCCGTAGTGCGGGTTGATTCCCAGGCCGGAGTACGCAAACTCGGTCATGTTGGTGCGACCGACGATGACCGCGCCCGCATCCAGCAGGCGCTGCACCACGACCGCATGGGCGCTGGCCGCCGGCGCGTCATCCAGGACTTTCGAACCGCCCCGGGTGATGCTGCCGCGATAGTCGAACAGGTCCTTGATCGAAATGGGCAGCCCGTCGATGGGCGAACGGCGCAGGCCAGCAGCGCGCAGCGTGTCCGATGCCTGCGCCTGGGCGCGGGCCTGGTCGGGATACTGCTCGATGAACACACGCTGGCCTTCGCCTTGCGGATCGGCAGCGCGGGCCTGCGCCTGTTCCAGCAACGCACTGGCGCTGGTCACGCCCTGGTCGAGTGATTGGGAAAGATCGGAAAGCGTCGGAAGCTGTGTCATTGTCGGTATCGGAATCAGGCGATCTCTGGAAGGAATTCGACCCGGTAGGCGTGGCGCAACGTGCGGTCGCGGCGCGGATCGTGAAGTTCCATCGTAAACGCAGCGGCGGCGCGAATGCCACCAATGGCCGCGACCGTGCCGCAGGTCATGCCAGTGCCCTCGGGCAAGGTGGCAGCGCCGCCCGTGTAATTGGCGATCAGGTCCAGCGGCGATTGCAGGGAAGCCAGCGTGCCTTCCTGATACAGCACCGAGCGGCCATCCTCTTCGATATAGGAGCGGATCACGAGCTCGTCCCAGTAGTCGGCCACATCGTCGAACAACCAGGCGTCGCGCGCCACCGGCTTGATGCACAGTTGCTTGGAAAGCGCCACGCTGTGCGATTCCAGCTTGCGATCGGTATGGTCCGAAGCGATGCTGACATACATGACACCGCCTACGTTGAACACAAAGGTCTCGACCTCGCCGGAGGACTCTTCGCCCACGGCCTGCACGGTTTCGGCCTGCGTCAACTGGTTGTCGGCAATCCGGTAGAACAGCGGCACGGCGCTGGGACGCGGCACGCCGATGGCGGCCAGCTCTTCGATGTGATGTTCGATGGCATCACGGTCCCGACCGGCCCAGCCGGCCACGACGGCATTGGAGATATCGGTCTGAACCGGACTGTCGACACCGGCGACGTTGAAAGTGACTTTCATATGAGGCTCTGAAAAAATCTGCTGAAATGGATTAACTGAATACGCCCGGCAACCACAGTGCAAGACCGGGGAACATGGCCAGCAAGGCCAGCATGACGAACATGGCGAGCACGAAGGGCAGGCTGCCCACGATCACGGTTCCCATCGAACCCGACTTGCGCAGGCTCTGCACCACAAACAGGTTCAGACCCACGGGCGGCGTGATCAGCGCGGCTTCCACCAGGACGATGATGACGATGCCCAGCCAGATCGGGTCGTAGCCCAGCGCAATCATGATCGGCGCGATGATCGGTATGGTCGTGATCATCATGGACAGGGTTTCCATGAAGCAGCCCAGCACCAGATAGAACACGATGATCAGAAGCAGCATCCATCCGGGCGACAGCCCCAGGCTGGTGATCGAACTGACCAGCGCATCGGTCACACCGGTGGCCGACAGCACGAAGTTCAGGAAGGCGGCCGCCACCACGATCAGCATGATCATGGCCGTGGAACGCATCGTGCCTTCGATGGCTTCGCGCAGCATGGCAAACGTCAGGCGCCTGAACCACGCGGCCAGCAGCAGGGCCCCGACCACACCCAGCGCAGCCGCTTCGGTGGGCGTTGCCAGACCGGCATAGATCGACCCCACCACCAGTACGAAGATGCCCAGCGGAGGCGCCAGATGCACCAGGCTGGCCAGGCGCTCGCGCCAGGAGGCCTGGATCTTGTGTCCGCCCCATTTCGGTTTGGCCAGGCAGGCAATGACGATGGTCATCATGAACAGGAACGCCATCATCAAGCCAGGAATGATGCCGGCCAGGTAAAGCTTGGGCACTGACGAGTTGGTCAGCACGCCATAGATGACCAGGTTGATCGAAGGCGGAATGAGAATGCCCAGCGTGCCGCCTGCGGCCAGACTGCCCAGGAACAGCGACTCGTTGTAGCCATACTTCTTGAACTGCGGAATGGCCACCGTGCCCACCGTCGCCGCCGTGGCCACGCTGGAACCGGAGGTGGCCGAAAACACGGTGGAGGCACCGATATTGGCGTGCATCAAGCCGCCGGGCAACCACGACAGCCACAGGCTCATGGCCTGGTACATGCGCTCGGCAAAGCCGGCGCGCAGCAGCACTTCACCCAGCAGGATGAACAGCGGAATGGCGACCAGCAGGAACTCGTTGTTCGTGCTCCAGGAGATTTCCCCCAGCGCGCGCGTCAACGGCAACATCGAAAACATCGGATCGATCAGCAAACCCAGCAGGCCCAGCGCGGCGCCCACGGGAATGCTCAAGCCGATCAACACCAGCAACAACGTCAGTGTGGTTGCGATCATGACACTTCTCCCTTGACCATGCGCTCACCAGCGGCGGCCTCTTCCTCGGCTTCTTCCTTCGAAGAGCGCACGCCGCAGATTTCTTTCACGAGCTCGATATCGCCCGTCACCAGCGCCATCGACGCACGCAACAGCATCAAGGCCACCACCATGCACATCCACATCAGGCCCAGCACCCACAGCCCTTGCGGAATCCACAGCGGCGTCGCAAGCGGTGTGTTGGCGGCCGAATTCTGCGCCAGCGAAGTGGCGGCCACTTCAAACGCGTAATAGGTCAGAAACACCATGAACACGCCCAGCGACACCAGCGCAAGCCAGTCGAGCAATGCCGAGATGCGTACGGGAAAATATTGATAGATCACATCGACGCGCACGTTGGCGCGTTGCAGCGTGGCAAATGCCAGCGCCCACGATGTACTGATGGCGAAGGCGTAGCTGGAGAGCTCGTCGGCGCCGCCGGTGTTGAAGCCCAGGAAAGCGCGGGCCAGCACGTCGAACGTGATAAGCAGCACGCTGGCGATCGTCAGTGCGCCGCCGGCCCAGACTGCGCCGCGCGAAAGCGACTCAGCCAGCCGGAGCAGGCGCCCGAGCGTCTGAAAACGGGGAGATGGGGTCATGGTATGCCTTTGACCGCCTGGACGGCACACGCTGTCCAGGCGGAAGATGAGCTGACTGGCTTACTTGCTGGCGGTCAGGCCGACCGTCTTGCCGATGGTGTCGTTGAAGTCCGACACGCACTGTGCCGAACAACGGGCGGCCCACTTGGGCAGCACGGATTCCTGCAGCACTTTCTTGATCAGGGCGCGGTCGGCATCGCTGGGTTCCACCAGCTTCATCTTGCCTTTGACCGGCTGCGAGCAGGCTTCTGCGCCCGTGTTGCAGTCATAGCCTTCCTGCGTCTGGCGGGCCGCGGCTTCCCAGATGTCGTCGACCAGCTTGGTCACATTGGTCTGCACGAACGTCTGCACCTTGGGATCCAGCTTGGCCCAGGCTTTCTGGTTGACGGCGTGGATCTGCTGGTTCCAGTTGATGGGCAGTGCCACCAGATGCGTGGACACCTCGTACCACTTGGCCGAATAGCCGGACATCGAGCCGGTGATGGCGCAGTCCACGACCTTGTTCTGCAAGGCCGGCACCACTTCACCAAACGCCATCGTCACGCTGGTACCGCCCAGGGCTTCGACGAACTCGGCCACCGTGCGGCTGCTGGTGCGCACCTTCTTGCCTTTGATGTCGGCCAGACCGTTGATGGTGGCGTTGCAGAACAGCACCTGCGCGGGATAGGTCGAGATGCCCAGCAGACGAATGTTGTTGCCTTTGTCGTAGAAGCTGGCGTAGACGGGTTCGAAAGCCTTGGTGACTTCACGCGCCGTCGTCACGTCGGGCGCCAGGCCGGCCAGGTCGATGGCTTCGTTGATCGGGTTGTCGCTGGCGAAATACGACAGCGTCGCGGTACCGAACTCGATCACGCCCTGCGACATCAGACGCAGGATTTCCGGGCCCTTCAGGCCCATCTCGTTGAAGCCCTTGATCTCGGCCGTGACCTTGCCGTTGGACGCTTCGGGAATCGTCTTGGTCCAACGTAGTAACTTGTCTGCTCTACTGTTGGGCATGTGCGCCGCGTTTTTCCGTCCCGGCACGTACTTTACTCTGTTTGATCACCATCAACATAGTGTTAAAGGGGATACGGCATTTGATATGACGTACTGCGTCGACCCAGAGTCCTTCCTCTTGGTGTCGTTTGGTATGGCCCAGTAATTTGTTTCAACGAGAAGGATTTAACTTAAGGATAACTTATTCACACAACAGTGCTGTTCTTCCCATGCCGTGTCATTGGCAGGACTATAAGTC
>JAEYZR010000297.1 GCA_023427945.1 Pseudomonadota bacterium
AACAGGGGACCTGCGGATTATGATTCCGTCGCTCTAACCGGCTGAGCTAATGCGCCAACTCATTTCCCGTACTCGGGAAAGAACGAAATTCTAGCACGTATATTTCAGCTTACGCAACGCCCCGTCCCAAATTTCACGATAAAAACGTCGCAAATTCTGCCACCGGTGCGCGCTCGCTGACCAACCCGTTCTCCACCGCCGCCGGGTCGGCCCACCCCAGCGCCATGCCACACACCAGCACTTCGCCCTCACCTGTCCCCAACACCTCGCCCACGATGTCGCTGTATGGCACGAATGCCGCCTGTGGGCAAGTGTCCAGACCACGTGCGCGCGCTGCGATCATGACAGATTGGATGAACATGCCGTAGTCCAGCCAACTGCCCTGCTCCAGACTCGCATCGATCGTAAAGATCAAGCCGACCGGTGCACCGAAGAACGCATAGTTCTTGCCATGCTGCACCCGCATGCCTTCCTTGTTTTCACGCGTCAGTCCCAAGAGATCGTATAGATCCCATCCCACTTTGCGACGACGCTCAATAAATGGCGACTTCCACTTTTTCGGGTAGTAGGTGTAAGAGGGTTTCAACTGCGCGACAAGTTCTGGCGACTCAGATACCTTGGTCACCGCATCGACCAACTTGTTCTTGCTCTCCCCTTGAACGACATAGACCTTCCAGGGTTGGATATTGCTGCCCGAGGGTGCACGACTGGCGACCGTCAGAATATCTTCGATCATTTTCCGAGGCACGGGATCGGGCAGGAAGGCGCGTATCGAACGGCGGCTCATGAGGGCTGCGTCGGCGGTCATAGAGGCCAATGAAAAATCGGCGAGCATGCGGTGGGCTCCTTCAAGACGAGACGGTCAGCGTGTGATGTCGCCATTACGTTTGCGCCCAAGGGCACGCCGGATCCCAAGCAGGCCCCACATCAGGAAAATGACACCGATGAACAAAAGCGCACCCGCCACGCCAGCCAGGCCGAATTGTTGATACAGCCAACCTCGTCCATACTCAGCCGTTACCGTAGCCGGCGACAGTAAAGCGGCAACACCGATGGCGCACACCAACAGGCCAACGATGGTCATGGAAAATGAACGCAAAGGGAACATAAGAAACCCATCCAAAAACAAATCGTGTGTTCGTAAGCACGCACATGACATGAGCTGCCAAATTATCGGAAGGCCATCGCGGGACCGTCAACGCCTGCCACATCGCGTGATCGCAGCCCCATGATCTAGCCGCAGGGGTCAAACCGTCGATCACGCGAGACCGCCCGACACGATTCAGGCATCAGCCATGATGATCGTCGGTTCACACAGGATCGGAAAGTTCACGGAATTCGCCAGATAACACTTCTGATGGGCTGTGTGATGCAAATGCCTGGCAAGATCCCCGTCATCCGTGGCTCGGATGGTGACACGAGGACGAAGCACGATCTGGGTAAACCGCCCAGCCTGCGCGTTGTCCAGCATGGTTCCCTCCGCGTTGTCCAGGTAGCTCTGCACGGCAATCCCCGCGTCAGAACACAGATGCAGATACCAAAGTTTATGGCACGCAGATACAGCGGCGACGAGCAAATCCTCGGGATTCCAGCGTGCCGCATTGCCAAGAAATGCCGGGTCTGACGATCCCGGAATGTCCGGTTTGCCTTCCGAACCGATCGTATGGTCGCGGCCATAGGACCGGTAGCCAGAAGTGCCAGTACCGCGATTGCCAATCCATTTCACCGAGACCTGATACTTGTGCTCGTGATGCGCCATGTCAATGTCTTTCCCTTCATGTGGGGAACAATGATTATGCCATCGCCATGAAAACACTCTCTGCTCGACAGGGGCCGATTCCTTTCATCGTTTGGGGTGGCGGGAGCAGCCATCTGCCAGACGATTTCCTGGATCTCGGGCAGCGCCCGGGCATCATTGGGTGTGTGGTTGGTCGTGTAGAGACCTCGACCTGTGCACGTCGGACTGAAAGCGCTCGATGCGCGAGCCCCACCCCAAAAGCAAAACGCCTTGATCTCGGCATGAAATCAAGGCGTCAGCGTAAAATTGGTTGCGGGGGCAGGATTTGAACCTACGACCTTCGGGTTATGAGCCCGACGAGCTGCCAGACTGCTCCACCCCGCGTCTGAAGAAAAGACTATAGCATACTTTTATGTGCGAGTGCGAACTTCATTGTCCCGAGTGCTCACAAACAGGTCCCAGGCAGCCATGAAAAGCGCTGCAATCAAGGGGCCGATCACGAAACCATTGATGCCAAACAAGGCCATGCCACCCAACGTGGAGATCAGGACGACATAGTCGGGCATTTTTGTGTCCTTGCCGACCAGGATGGGACGCAGGATGTTGTCGACCAACCCGATGACCAATACACCATAAACGGTCAGGCCGATGCCCGCAGCCACTGACCCGGTCAACAAGTAGTAGATCGCCACCGGGCCCCAGACCAGCCCTGCCCCCACGGCCGGCAGCAAGGACAGGAAGGCCATCAGCACCGCCCAGAGAATCGCACCCTGGATGCCCAGATACCAGAACGCCAGCCCGCCCAGCACGCCTTGGGTGACCGCCACGGCGATGTTGCCCTTCACCGTCGCACGCGCAACAGTTACAAACTTGCGAATCAAATGTTGTTTATGCTCATCGGCAAGCGGGATGGCCTGCCGGATACGACGTCCAATGGACGCGCCATCACGCAACAGGAAAAACAGCAAATACAGCATGATGGCGAAGCTGACCATGAACTGGAAAGTGTTCTGGCCGATGTTCACGGCTTGCGAGGCGACCAACTGGCTGCCGGCCACGGCGCCTTCGGTCAGTTTTTGCTGCAAGCTGTTGATGTCAGTGATATCGAACCGGGCAAGCAGACTACGAACCGAAGCAGGCAAGGCATCCACAGCCTGCTGGAAGTAGGTCCCGAAATTGAGGTTGCCGCTTTTGATCTGTTGATAGACCAGTGCGCCCTCTTGAACCAGCGCCCCCGTGATGAACGCCAAGGGCAAAATCACCAGCAGCAGGATGATCGACAAAGTGGCCAATGCCGCCAGGTTTTCCCGCCCCTTGAACTTGGTGTTCAGTTTGCGAAACAAGGGCGCAAAAATGATGGCGAGAATCGCTCCCCAGAAAACAGCGCCGTAGAATGGCAGCAACAGCCAGACGAAGGCCACCGAGACCAGCACCAGCAGTGCCATGAAGAATTTTGAGTGCAGCGCGGTATTACGCAACATGGAAAAGAATCCTGAAAGATGCGCACGCGTGGAGAAGTCCAGGCGTGGCCTCGAAAATGTAACCCATTGGGGTCCGGTTGACCCTCAATAACGGTTAGCAATCGTATTCAGGCATACATGTACACAGTGCGGTAGACACGCCGTGCAACACAAAAAACGGAGGCCAGGAAAAAGAGCCGGAACCTGCTCAGGCAGATCCGGCTCTCGGACGCTCAATGCAGCCCGTCAGGGCCCTTTGCAACACCTCAAACGGAGCGCGCCAGAGTGGCGGCCAACCCCACGTAACTACGTGGCGTCATTTCCTGAAGTCGCTTCTTGGCGTCCGCCGGCAGGTCCAGGCCGGCGACGAACTCACGCAACGCTTCTTCGGTAATGCCCTTGCCGCGCGTCAATGCCTTGAGCTGCTCATAAGGCTGCGGCAGGCCGTAGCGGCGCATGACGGTCTGGACTGGCTCGGCCAAGACTTCCCAGCATGCGTCGATGTCGGCGTCGATAGCAGCATGGTTGACTTCCAGTTTCTCCAGGCCGCGCAGGCAGGCATCCCAGGCCACCACACCGTATCCCAGGCCTACGCCCAGATTGCGCAGCACCGTGGAATCGGTGAGGTCGCGCTGCCAGCGCGAAACGGGCAGCTTTTCCGAGAGGTGCCGCAATACGGCGTTGGCCAGCCCCAGGTTGCCTTCGGAGTTCTCGAAGTCGATCGGATTGACCTTGTGCGGCATGGTCGACGACCCAACCTCGCCATCCTTCAGGCGCTGCTTGAAATACCCCAGGGCGATGTAGCCCCAGATATCGCGATTCAAATCCAGCACGATGACGTTGGCACGTGCGATGGCATCAAACAGAGCCGCCATCCAGTCGTGCGGTTCGATCTGAATGGTGTGGCGATTTTGCGTCAATCCCAGACCGTCCAGAACTTGCGCGCTGAATGCCGGCCAGTCGATCTCGGGATAAGCCGACATGTGGGCGTTGTAGTTGCCCGTGGCACCGTTGAGCTTTGCGAGCGGGGTGACCGCTTCGATGGCCGCCAGGGCACCACGCAGACGTGCGGCGACGTTGGCGAACTCTTTGCCCAGCGTGGTCGGGCTGGCGGGCTGTCCATGCGTGCGCGACAGCATGGGTTGCTCGGCGTGCGTCTGTGCCAGGGCGTTGAGCTTTTCGGTAATGCGGGTCAGCCAGGGCAGCACCACCTCGGCACGCGCACGCGTGAGCATCAGCGCATGCGAAGTGTTGTTGATGTCTTCCGAGGTGCAGGCAAAATGAATGAATTCGGCAGCCTTTGAGAGCTCGGCATCGTCGGCCACACGTTCTTTCAACCAATACTCGACGGCTTTCACGTCGTGATTGGTGACCCGTTCGATCTCCTTGATACGCGACGCGTCGGCTTCGCTGAAGTCGGCCACCAGAGCCTGCAGACGGGCGCGTGCCGCGTCGGAGAAGGCAGGTAGCTCAGGCAGGCCTGCGTCGGACAATGCGACCAGCCAGGCCACCTCGACTTCGACGCGATGCGCCATGAACCCGGCTTCGGACAATAACCCCCTCAGCGCGGTGCCACGAGAGGCGTAGCGCCCATCCAGTGGGGACAGGGCATTCAAGGGAGTCAGTTCGGATGCGATTTGCATGGGGACACGCCGTTTAGGAATTAAAAATATCGGGCGCAATCTTAACATTCGGGCCGATATTGTCGGATTTAGCGGTATTCTGACAATAAACGCCAAAAGTCCCGCAGCACTTGCACCGACGCAAGGCCCGCATAACCCGCCTGCTATACTCGCGCCCGGCTACATAAACTAATAAAGTCCATGAAACTTATCGGTTCGCTTACCAGCCCCTACGTTCGCAAAGTGCGTATTGTCATGGCCGACAAGAAGCTCGACTATCGTCTAGAGCTTGAAAATGTCTGGGCAGCCGATACCAGCATCCAACAATACAACCCGCTGGGTAAGGTTCCCTGCCTGCTCATGGACGACGGCGGGGCCTTGTTCGATTCGCGTGTCATCGTTGAATATCTGGACACCCTTTCACCGGTCTCGCGGCTCATTCCGCAGCAGGGACGGGATCGTGCCGCCGTGAAATGCTGGGAAGCCATCGCCGATGGCATCCTTGACGCCTGCGTGACCGTTGTGAAGGAACAACAGCGTCCGAAAGAACAACAGAGCGCGGAATGGATCGAACGCCAGTTGAGCAAAGTGACCGCCAGCCTGACCGCGATGGACGGCAGCCTGGGCGATCATGCCTGGTGCATGGGCGTGAACTACAGCCTGGCAGACGTCGCGGTAGGTTGTGCGCTGGGCTACCTGGACCTGCGCTTTGCTTCCATGGCATGGCGCGACAGCCACGCCAACCTCACCCGTCTCTATGACAAGCTTGCGCTGCGTCCGTCGTTCATCGACACAGCGCCGCCGGCAGCCTGACTGTTGGAAGCCTGCACACCCTGCCACCCCATGTAGGCCGCCAGGATCAACAGCAGGCAAGCAAAAATACGTTTGAGTACCGGCACGGGCAACCGCGCCGACATACGTGCACCCATCGGGGCAGTCAGCATGCTGGTACACACGAACAACAGCAGGCCCGGCCAGTAGATATAGCCGATCAGCCCGGGAAACACGTTGCCCAGGCTCCAACCCGAATAGATGTATCCGAGGCAGCTGGCCAGCGCAATGGGAAAGCCCAGCGCGGCAGAGGTGCCGATTGCGCGGTGAATGGTCACGCCCGAACGTGTCATGAACGGCACGGACAGGAATGCGCCCCCCGCCCCAACCAACCCACTGAGCGCACCAATTCCGGCGCCCACCGCAAACGTACCTGCCGGCCCGGGCATGGTGGACTGCTGCGCGCCCGGTGGCTGGACCTTGAGCATCCTGAAGGCGTTGTAGGCCACGAAAAGGGAGAAGAACAGGGCCAGCCAGGCCGTCTTCAGCATGGCGAACAGCGCCCCACCCACCAGCAGGCCTCCCACGATAAGCCCCGGCGCCATGCTCCATACGATCGACCACTGGATATTCGAGCGCGCCTGATGGCCGCGCACACTGGATATCGATGTGAACAGAATAGTGGCCATGGCCGTGGCGATGGCCGCATGGATCAGGATGTTTTCGGGCATGCCGTACAGCCGGAAGAGCATGGCCAGGATGGGCGCGAGCATCATGCCGCCCCCCACCCCCAACAGGCCGGCGATATAGCCCACGACTGCGCCGAGCACGAGCAGGGAAACGATGAATACCGGGTCAAGCACGGCAAGAATGGAATTGAACACGAAGCTACTCGGAAGAGGTGATGATGCCACCGCCCAGACATACATCGCCGTCGTACAGCACGGCCGACTGGCCAGGCGTCACCGCCCATTGAGCGGACTCGAAATCCAGCGTAAACGCAGCATCACTCTGGACATGAATGCGGCAGGACGCATCAGGTTGCCGGTACCGGGTCTTGGCGCCCAGCACGAGACCATGCCCCTCGCTGGCGCCCCCCGTGCTGTCCGATGCGACGCCAGGCGCGCCACCGGGCGCGCGCCCTGATACCCAACTGGGCGATTCGACATGCACTTTTTGCGACAGGAGCCACGGATGATCGTGCCCCTGCACCACATAGAGCACGTTATTGCTCATATCCTTGCGAGCCGTGTACCACGCATCGGCAGTCCCGTCGTCCTGCTGGCGCCCCTTGATTCCGCCGATGCCCAGGCCCTTGCGCTGACCCAGCGTATAGAAAGCCAATCCCTGGTGCTTGCCGACCCGATCGCCCTCGGGCGTTTTCATGGGGCCCGGCGCCGTGGGCAAATAACGGTTGAGAAACTCGCGAAACGGTCGCTCGCCAATGAAACAGATGCCGGTGGAATCCTTCTTGGCCGCGTTGGGCAGGCCGAGTTCGGCTGCAATACGACGAACCTCGGTCTTGGGCAGTTCGCCCAGCGGGAACAAGGTTCGCGACAACTGCGCCTGGTTCAGACGATGCAAGAAATAGCTCTGGTCCTTCGTCGCATCCAGCCCCTTGAGCAACTCGAAGCGCTCGCCGCCGCCCACGTCCGGAACCGCTCGCACACGCGCATAGTGGCCGGTCGCGATACGTTCGGCCCCCAGCGACATGGCATGATCCAGAAACGCCTTGAACTTGATCTCGGCATTGCACAGTACGTCAGGGTTAGGGGTGCGCCCGGCCGAGTACTCGCGCAGGAAATCGGCAAACACCCGATCCTTGTACTCCGCAGCAAAGTTGACAGCTTCCAGTTCAACGCCGATCAGATCGGCCACGCTGGCAGCGTCCAGCAGATCCTGGCGAGTCGAACAATATTCGGAGTCGTCGTCATCTTCCCAGTTTTTCATGAAAAGACCGACGACTTCATAGCCTTGCTGCTTGAGCAGCCAGGCAGTGACTGAAGAGTCCACTCCGCCCGACATGCCCACCACAACCCGGCCTTTGTGTGGGGAATGAGATGACATGATTCCGCTATTCTAGCGCGTGTAGCCTCTGATCCAGGGCTTCGATCCAGTGCATGACAGGCACTGCAGTGCCAGCCTGGAGATGCCCGATGCAACCCACGTTGGCCGACAAAATCACCTCTGGCGCCGCTGCACCAATGGCCGCCAGCTTGCGCTCGCGCAACTGCGTGGACAGTTCGGACTGCAGAATCGAGTAGGAGCCCGCCGACCCGCAGCACAAGTGGCGGTCGGCAAACGGCCTGAGCATAAAGCCCAGCTGATGCAGCAACTGATCCGTGGGTACGCCCAGGCTTTGCCAATGCTGCAAGGTGCATGGCGGATGGAAGGCCATGACACGCGCATCGGCGTGCAGCATGGGCAAGAGTGCAGGCACATGAGGCTGGAGATACTCGCCAATGTCCATGACCCGATCAGAGATATAACGTGCCTTGTCAGCGTAATCGGCGTCGTCTTTCAGCACATGCCCATACTCTCGCACCGTCGCGCCGCAGCCCGAGGCATTCATGACCAGGGCCTCGATTTCGCCGCTGTGCAGCCCCGGCCACCATGCATCGATGTTGCGTTTCATGGCCGCCTGAGCGCGTTCCGTATCACCAAGATGAAAATCGATGGCACCGCAACAGCCTGAGCGGGGAGCGATGCCTGCCCCCACGCCCAGTCGATCCAGCACCCGCACCGTGGCGGCATCCACGGCCGGCATCATGGCAGGCTGCACACAGTTGGCCAGCAGCCATACTTGCCGTGCGTGTCTGGACGCATTGGGCAGCGCCCCCGCGGGTCGTACCGGCAGGATCTTGCCGGACAGGCCTGCGGGCAGCAACGGCTTGACCCAACGCCCCACTTTCATTGCCCCGGCAAAAATCGCCGGGCGCAGCAAGATACGCAAAGCGTGGCGACGCCAGGTGTCGCTCCAACTGCGCGACACCCGCTCATCCACGAGCTGTCGCCCGATATCGATCAAGTGGCCATACTGGACACCCGAGGGGCACGTCGTTTCACAGTTTCGACACGTCAGGCATCGATCCAGGTGCAATTGCGTGTCCCGCGTTGGCTGCGCACCCTCCAGGACTTCCTTGATCAAATAGATACGACCGCGCGGACCGTCGAGTTCGTCGCCCAATATCTGATAGGTCGGACAGGTCGCCGTACAGAAGCCGCAATGCACGCATTTGCGCAATATCGCATCTGCCTCCAGACCTGCGGGTGATTGTTGCGCCCAGGGCGCCAGATCGGTCTGCATGACGCTAACTCTCCACAAGCATGCGGCCGGGATTGAACAGATGCCAGGGATCAAACTCGTTTTTCAGACGCTGCATCACGTTCAGCAGCGCGGGCTCAGGCGGGTGAAAGACACCCGATGACGGACGCACCATCGACTTGCCCACACGAAACAAGGTGGCATGCCCGCCACTGCGCGATGCGTAGTCTCGGATCGCCGCCACATCGAGATCACCCCGCAGCCAGCGCTGCCCGCCGCCCCATTCGATGAGATCACAGGGAAAATCATCCGGCACGGGTGTGGCAGGCGGCAACGCCAGGCGCCAGAGCGTATCTTCGCCCGCCAGACAGGGATGTGTGTGTTCACGCAAGGAACGCCAGAATGCATCGGCAGCACTCGCATCCATCATCGCACCGCCGATCGTCCGTTGCGCGCTGCTCACGGCGACATCGCTGCCCGAGAGCCGCACCGCCAGCGTGCCGGTCCCGCCCGAGGGCGCCCGCAGCCAGGCTGTTGCACTGATCGGCAGTGGCAGTAACCGCCAGGTCGAACAGGCGGCCAGGGCACGTGCGACATCCATGTCGAGTTCGACGGTGCAGGTAGCCTCAGGCCTGGGCACAACCTTCAGCGAGATATCGACCAATGCGCCGAACATCCCCATCGCACCAGCCAGCAGGCGCGAAACGTCGTAGCCAGCGACATTCTTGACGACCTGTCCACCGAACGACATCAACCGACCCTGGCCATCGAGCAGCCGCACACCCAGGACGAAATCGCGCACACTGCCATGCGTCATACGGGCAGGTCCCGACAGGCCAGCACTCACACATCCGCCCAGCGTGGCATGTTCCCCGAAATGCGGAGGCTCGAACGCCAGCATCTGGCCCTGCTCCCTTAGAACAGCTTCGAGCTCTTGCAAAGGCGTCCCGGCACGCGCAGTGACCACCAGTTCAGCAGGGTGGTAATCAAGCACACCACGATAGGCACTCATATCCAGCAAGGAATGTGCGGTGGCCTCATTGATGAGTTGCGTATTCCCGAAGAAATCCTTGGTCCGCCCCCCCACAATGAAAATGGGGCGATGACCCGCACGCGCGGTCATCACCTGATCCTGCAACTCAGCAAGCACAAATTCCATCTTTGCTAGAACCTGGAAAGATCGGGAAACTGGATCGCGCCCGAATGCACGTGCATCTTGCCGTATTCAGCGCATCGCGCAAGGGTGGGGATGACCTTGTCGGGGTTCAACAGACCTGCAGGATCGAACGCCAGCTTGACCCCGGAAAACGCATTCAGCTCTTCTTGTGAAAACTGCACACACATCTGATTTATTTTCTCCAGCCCCACCCCATGCTCACCCGTAATGGTGCCGCCGACCTGGACACACAACTCGAGGATGGCCGCGCCAAACCGGTCGGCGCGCTCGACCTCTCCCGGATTGTTGGCGTCAAAAAGAATCAAAGGGTGAAGGTTGCCGTCGCCAGCGTGAAACACGTTGGCACACCGCAACCCGTATTCGTCCGTCATCTGTTCGATGGCGCCCAACACCCGCGCAAGATGCCGCCTGGGGATGGTGCCATCCATGCAGTAGTAATCCGGCGATACACGCCCTGCCGCCGGAAACGCATTCTTGCGTCCTGCCCAAAACCGCATCCGCTCGGCTTCGCTCTCCGAAACCTGAACACGAGTCGCGCCGGCCTCAATGAAAATCCGCTCCATATGGGCAATTTCATGCGCGACCTCTTCTGGTGTACCGTCCGACTCGCACAGCAAAATGGCCTGCGCCTGCAGGTCATAGCCCGCATTGACGAACGGCTCCACCATATGGGTGGCCTGACGATCCATCATTTCCAGGCCAGCCGGGATGATGCCCGCGCCAATGATGGCGGTGACCGCCAGGCCAGCGGCATCGACAGTGGAAAAACTGGCCATGACGACCCGCGCGCACGCCGGACGCGGAATCAGCTTGACGGTGATTTCGGTGGCAATGCCCAGCATGCCTTCCGATCCAATGAACGCTGCAAGCAGGTCCAGGCCCGCGCAATCCGGTGCACGCGAACCCAGTTCGAGGATGTCCCCCTCGCTTGACACCGCACGCACGCGTAATACGTTGTGCAAGGTCAGGCCGTATTTCAGACAATGCACGCCGCCAGAATTCTCGGCCACATTGCCCCCGATAGAACAGGCAATCTGGCTCGATGGATCGGGCGCGTAATAGAGGCCATGCACCGCGGCCGCCTCGGAAATCGCCAGATTGCGTACCCCAGGCTGGACCGTGGCGGTACCATTCTGAAGATCGATATCCAGAATGCGGTTCATTTTGGACAGACCCAGCAGTAGCCCCTGGGCGTGGGGCATGGCCCCACCAGACAGACCTGTGCCTGCCCCGCGCGCGACGATGGGCACACCCATTTTCCGGCACAGTTTGATCACCGCCTGCACCTGCTCTTCCGTCTCCGGCAGGGCGACCACAGCGGGCATGCACTTGTAGAGGCTGAGCCCGTCGCACTCGTAGGGCTTCATGGTTTCCGCCCGATGCAATACGCAATGCGGCGGCAATGCCTTCAACAGCGCCTGAACCAGCGCTGGAATTCTGTTCGAGTCGGCGTCGGCATCGACATCACTGGGCAAGACGGTATCCATACACGACACAATAGCGTGCTGGTGACACCGTAAGGCACAGGGCTTACCCTATTACCAGGTAACTATCTTGCCTGGATTCAGAATATTGTTGGGATCGTAGGCGTGTTTCAAGGCCCGCATCAACTCGATGGCGTCCTCACCATGCTCTTCCAGCAAAAACGGCATTTTGTGCATGCCCACGCCGTGCTCGCCCGTGCAGGTGCCGTCCATACCGATGGCTCGGCGCACCATGCGATGGTTGATCTCTTCCGACTGCTCCCACTCAGCCTGGCTGTCAGGGTCGATCAACATCAGGACATGGAAATTACCGTCGCCCACATGACCCACGATGGTGTACAGAAAGGATGCCTGCGCCAGATCGGCAGCCGTTTCGCTCACACACTGCGCCAGACGCGAAATAGGTACACAAACGTCGGTCGTACTGGAACGGCATCCCGGCCGCAGTTGCAGGCCTGCAAAATAAGCGTTGTGCCGAGCCGTCCACAGACGATTGCGATCCTCCGGGCGCTCGGCCCATTCGAAATCCAGCCCGCCGCGATCCCGCGTGATTTCCTGCACCAGCTCGGCCTGCTCCTGGACACCGGCCGGGCTGCCATGAAACTCAAACAGCAGCAGCGGCGACTCCCGCAGGGTCAACTGGCTGTAGCGATTGACGCTACGTACCGCGGCTTCGTCCATGAACTCGACCCGGGCCACGGGAATCCCCATCTGGATGATGTCGATCACACTTGATACTGCCGCATCGAGCGAATCGAAGTTGCACACCGCCGCCGACACCGCCTCGGGCTGAGGATAAAGACGAACGGTCACCTCGGTAATGATGCCAAGCGTACCCTCACTGCCGACAAAAATACGCGTCAGATCGTATCCCGCCGACGACTTGCGTGCCCGACTGGAGGTGCGGATGATCTTGCCCAGGGCCGTGACAACCGTCATGGACACCACGTTTTCTCGCATCGTCCCGTAGCGCACGGCATTCGTACCCGAAGCGCGCGTTGCCGCCATGCCGCCTATGCTGGCGTCGGCGCCAGGATCAATAGGGAAGAACAGTCCGGTATCGCGCAGGCTGTCGTTCAACTGCTTGCGCAACACGCCAGCCTGTACTGTCGCGGTCAAGTCTTCGGCATTGACCGTCACGATCTGGTTCATCTGCGAGAGATCGATGCTGATCCCTCCCTCGATCGCCAGGGTATGCCCTTCCAGCGACGACCCCGCACCATAGGCGATCACCGGCACATTGTGCGCATTGCACAGTTCCACCACTTCTGCGACCTCTTCAGTGGTGTGTACGACGACCACCCCATCGGGGGGTATGCAAGGATAGGGCGACTCGCTCTCGCCGTAGTGCGTCAGCGCCGATGCCGACGTCAGGAAACGCTCACCAAAACGCGCTCGCAAGGTATCTGCGAACACGGCAGGGACAACTCGGCGAAGCCCTTCGGAATGGAGTGGAGCATTCATGACAGATACCTACGCAATCGACGGATAAAACACTATTTTACTTGCACGAGGAGGCGAGGACTCGACGGCGCTCTCGCACCGCTTCGGCCAGGTTCTCCATCGCGGCGACCGATGTATCCCAATCGATGCAACCATCGGTGATGCTCTGCCCATACACCAGCGGCTGGCCTTCGACCAGATCCTGACGACCTGCCACCAGATGGCTCTCTACCATGACACCAAAAATGCGCATGTCGCCCCCGGCAATCTGACGCGCCACGTCCTGGAGAACGAGTGTCTGATTCTCGGGCTTCTTGCTGCTGTTGGCGTGACTGGCGTCGATCATCACTCGCGGCGCCAGGCCAGCCTTGCCCATTTCCTGGGCCGCCGCCTCGACGCTGACTGCATCGTAATTGGGCGCTTTGCCGCCACGAAGAATGATGTGGCAATCTTCGTTGCCTGCCGTCGACACGATGGCCGAATGCCCACCCTTGGTGACCGACAGGAAGTGATGCGGTTGCGAAGCCGCCTTGATGGCATCGAGCGCAATTTTGACATTGCCGTCTGTGCCGTTCTTGAATCCCACCGGACACGACAGCCCCGAGGAAAGCTCGCGATGCACCTGGCTTTCCGTCGTCCTCGCCCCAATAGCCCCCCACGAGACCAGGTCTGCAATGTATTGCGGAGTAATCATGTCGAGGTATTCGCAGCCGGCGGGCAAGCCCAGGCTGTTGATGTCCAGCAGTACCTCGCGAGCCACGCGCACGCCACGATTGATATCGAAGCTGCCGTCAAGCCCGGGATCGTTGATCAACCCTTTCCAGCCGACGGTCGTGCGTGGCTTTTCGAAATACACACGCATGACGATCTCGAGTTCGCCGGCCAGACGGTCACGCAACCCTTTCAACCTTTGCGCATACTCCAGCGCGGCCTTGGGATCATGTATGGAACATGGACCGATCACTACCGCGACGCGGTCTTCCATGCCATGCAAAATGCGATGCAGTGCCTGGCGTGACGCGAATACCGTCTCCGCTGCCACTGTTGTGCAAGCCAGATCGCGCATGACATGCGAAGGAGGGGTAAGTTCTTTGATCTCGCGAATGCGCAAGTCGTCGGTATTGTGTGACACGGTATTGCTCCTGTGGGGCTACCAGGTGGCGGCAACAAAAAAAGCCGCCTTCAGCTGGCGGCTTTTTCTTGGGGGGGAACTACGTATTCAGGCTACGCGCATCCCTTCCTCCGCCAGTGGCTTAGGAATCCCGTAAAAATAAAATCGGGCGGATGCGGTAATCATTCGACAACTCTAGCAGAGATTAATGAAAAAGTCAGCGCAGATTGGCGTGCAATTTTTCCGAACGTGGCGATATGGTCACGCTCGGCCCTGCTCAACCCGTGCCGCCCACGGTCAGACCGTCCATGCGCAAAGTAGGCATTCCGACCCCAACTGGCACGCTCTGGCCATCCTTGCCGCAAGTACCGACGCCGGAATCGAGCTTCATGTCGTTGCCGATCAGGCTGATGCGGTTCATGGCGTCCAGGCCGTTGCCGATCAAGGTCGCGCCTTTCACCGGATAGGTGACCTTGCCGTTTTCAATCATGTAGGCCTCAGAGGCCGAAAACACGAATTTCCCGTTGGTGATGTCGACCTGGCCGCCACCAAAATTCACGGCATACAGGCCGCGCTTGACTGAACCAATGATTTCCTCGGGCGCTTTATCCCCGGAAAGCATGTAGGTATTGGTCATGCGCGGCATGGGAAGATGGGCAAAAGACTCACGCCGGCCATTGCCGGTCACAC
Source organism: Pseudomonadota bacterium (assembly GCA_023427945.1). Taxonomy (GTDB): domain Bacteria; phylum Pseudomonadota; class Gammaproteobacteria; order Burkholderiales; family Burkholderiaceae_B; genus Schauerella. Next base: position 14,762 of record JAEYZR010000297.1, read on the forward strand.
TCGTTTTCATCAAGCGTGCGTTCATGGTGTCCTGCATGTAGCCCCGCAAAATACCGTCTTCGATCAACACGTTACGCTGCGTGGGGTTACCTTCGTCGTCGATATTCAAGGACCCGCGCCGATCCGCCAGGGTGCCGTCATCAACGACGGTCACCCCTTTGGATGCCACACGCTTTCCGACCTTGCCGGTAAAAACACTAGAGCCCTTGCGATTGAAGTCGCCCTCCAGACCGTGCCCGACCGCTTCATGCAGCAAGATGCCAGGCCAACCTGGCCCCATGACAACCGTCATTTCGCCGGCAGGCGCAGCACGCGCCTCGAGATTGATGAGCGCCTCGTGTACGGCACGCTCGACATAGTCGGTCAGGACCGCATCGGTGAAATAGGCCAGCCCCGAGCGCCCACCGCCGCCGCCGTGACCCATTTCACGCCGGCCGCCCTGCTCGGCAATGACCGTGAGCGACATTCGAACCAGGGGCCGGACGTCGGCAGCCATCCGTCCATCGCTACCTGCGACCAACACCACGTCGTACTCTGCACCCAGGCTGGCCATCACCTGAATGACGCGAGGGTCCTTGGCGCGAGCCATGCGCTCCACACGCTCCAACAAGGAAACTTTCTGCCCGGCGTCCAGCGTGGTGAGCGGATCGACACTCGAGTAGAGCGTGCGACGAGGCGCACCAGGCCGGATACCAGCGACCTTGACCCGACCCGACCCCTGGCGCGCAATACTGCGCACCGCCCTGGCCGAAGACATCACAGCCTCGGGCGAGAGCGAATCAGAATAGGCAAATGCGGTTTTCTCACCACTGATGGCACGCACGCCAACGCCCTGGCCTATGGAAAAACTTCCGGTTTTGACAATACCCTCTTCCAGACTCCAGCCTTCGCTGCGTGTGTATTGAAAGTAGAGGTCGGCATAATCCACCTTATGGGCGAATATCTCGCCCATTGCACGCCCAATATCCGATTCGCCAAGACCCCAGGGGTCCAGCAACAATGATTTGGCACAAGCCAGGGCTTCAATGCCTGGATCAACAATTTTCATAAATTAGCTCTTACATCACTCGATGTTGCAAGGCGGGCAGCGAAGTGCGCACCGCGTTCAGGCGTGAAGCATCTATGGTACCCCCAACGATGCCGGGGCCCTGGGCAAGCACATCCAACACGTCGCCCCACGGATCGATCAGCATGCTGTGACCCCATGTATGCCTGCCATTGGCATGATGCCCACCCTGGGCTGGCGCCAACACATAACACTGATTCTCTATCGCTCGCGCCCTCAACAGCAACTCCCAATGCGCACGTCCGGTGGTGTAGGTAAATGCCGAAGGAACGAGTATGAGCGCCGGCTGCCCGAGCGCGCGATAAAGCTCGGGAAACCTCAGGTCATAACAGACTGACAGTCCAACGACGGCACCACAAATCGAAACCCGGACAGGCGCATTGCCGGCACAAATAGTGCGAGACTCATCGTATGACTCGTCCTCGCGCGCGAACTTGAATAAATGGATCTTGTCATAGCGAGCGTGTTGCAGACCGTCCGGTCCAAATATTAAACATGTATTGGAAATACGATCATCGCCGGGTATCTCTATTGGCATTGTGCCGCCCACGACCCATATTCCATGCTTGCGCGCTTGATCAGCCAGGAAGGCTTGGATTGGACCATCCCCGCCTGCTTTCTCCTTAATCTTCCATTTCTCGCGATCGTTCAAACCCAGAAAACAAAAATACTCCGGAAGCACGACGACATGGGCGCCGTCGCGCGCCGCCTGTCCAATCAAATCTCCTGCCTGCATAAGGTTCTCAGCCAGATCGGGCGACGAGACCATCTGTACGCCAGCCACTTTGAACGGGGCGAAATTCGCTTCCATATCAGTCTTTAATGTTTTATCAACAGACGTTTGCATATTTTGAAACATCCAGTCGGGTTAAATATCTTAAAGTCGGATCAATCTTAAAAAGATTAACGTAGAATAAATGCACAGCCGACAGAATAAAAACTTCTACGGCAGACATCCTAATCACCAGTGCCATTTTTGACACATATACTGGACGCGACATGCCACGTGAAACTTACGCCTCAATGCAGGCCAAGATCGAAAAAGAGATCAGCAAACTCCAAAAGCGCGCTGAAGCTTTGCACACCCGCCGCAGAAA
>JAEYZR010000304.1 GCA_023427945.1 Pseudomonadota bacterium
GGATCTGAATGATCGTGCCGAAAGCCAGCGTCACCATCGCCAGATAAGGCCCCGTCACACGTAGCGCCGGCAGGGCGAGCACCGCACCAAAACCTGCGGCCACCATGATGGCAATGGGCAGCGTCACGTAGAACGGCACGTGCAGGTGGAACACCAGCACGCCCGCCACATACGACCCGATGCCGAACAGCCCGGCATGGCCCAGAGACACCTGCCCGGTGTATCCCACCACGATATCCAGCCCGAACAACAGGATGGAATAAATCATGATGGTCTCGACCAGATGCTGGTAATAGCTATTGGTCACCGCCAATGGAAACAGTGCCAGGCACAGAACTGCCAACCCACCAAAAAACCAGGTTCGTTGCTTCATCGTCAAACCTTTTTGATCGTCGTCTTGCCGAACAGGCCGGCGGGCTTGAAGGTCAGGACCAGCAACAGCAGCACCAGGCCAGGCACGTCCTTGTATCCCGTGGACAGATAAAAGCCGGTCGTCGTCTCGGCAATGCCAAGGACCAGTCCCCCTACGATCACGCCAGTGCCACTGGACAGACCACCGATGATCGCGACGGCAAAGGCTTTCAGGCCCAGCACCGCACCCATCGTGGCGCCGGTCAGCGTCAGCGGTGCAATCAGCACGCCGGCAAACGCGGCCGTCATGGAAGACATCGCATACGAGAACGTGATCACCAGACCGGTGTTGATGCCCATCAACCCGGCGGCGTCGCGATCGTCGGAGGTGGCGACGAAGGCCTTGCCGTAGATCGATCGGCGGTTGAAGATCTCGACGGCCAGCATCATCGCCAGCGCACCCACCACCACCAGGATTTCCATAGGCAGGATGTTGGCGCCCCCCAGATCGATAGGCGCTTCGGACAAGGGCGAGGGAAAGCGCAGATCGTCGCGGCCCCACACGTTTTCCGCCACGTTCTTGAAGATGATACCCAGAGCGATCGTCGCCATGATCCAGCCGAACTCGGAGCGCGTCTTGATGGCCGGCCGAACGGCCACCCGCTCGACGAACGCGCCTTGCAGCAGGCCGAACACACACACGATGGGAATCATCAACCAGTAGTTCACCCCCAGCCCCACCAGCGTCAGGCCGACGAGCGCACCCAGCATGAGTGCGTCGCCCTGACCGAAGTTCAAGGTCCCGGAGGTGGCGAAGGTGAGCTGGTAGCCGAAGGCGATCACCGCGTAGATCATGCCCAGGGCGATGCCGCTATACACAAGCTGTAGAAGAATCATGGCGTTCCTGCGTCGTAAAACGGCCCGTCCAGGGTCACCCAGACGGGCTCGGCAACAGCGTTACATGGCGCGTTTATTTCGCCGCGGAACTCATCTCTTTTTTGCGAGCCTGCTGCGTTTTCTTGGCATCGTCAGGATTGGCATACACCACCTTGCCATCCTTGACCTCACCCATCACCACAAGGTTCGCCGTGATGGCATCGTGATCGTCCTTGCTGAACGGCTTGTCGTAGGTCATCACCACACCGTCAACCGGCGTCTTCAGGTCTTCCAGCGCTTCGCGAATCTTCACGCCATCGGTGGAGTTGGCCTGCTTGATCGCCGCGGCCAGAAGATAGATGGAGTCATACCCCTGAGCGGCCGACACGGGCGAATCGATGCGGTCGTTCTTGGGTTTGAACTTGGCAAGATACGCATCGATGAACGCCTTGCGCTTGGGCGTGTTGGGGTCCTGAATGAAAGTCTGCGGCATGATCGCGCCATCGCCATTCTTGCCGCTGTTGTCGATATAGTTGGCCATCGACAATGTCCAGCTGCCAATGATCGGCACCTTCCATCCCAGCTTGGTCATGCCGTTGGCGATCTGCGCAAGCTCCGGTCCGATGCCGTAGGTCAGCACCGCTTCGGCACCGGCCGCCTTGGCCTTGAGCAATTGCGGCGTCATGTCCACATCCTTGATGTTGAACTTCTCGACCGCCACCGCCTTCACGCCTTTCTGGTCCAGCGCCTTTTCCAGATCCTCGCGACCGAGTTGCCCATAGTTCGTGGAGTCGGCAAGAATGGCGACCTTCTTGAAGCCGCGTCGTCCAATGGCCTCTTCGACGATCATGGGAGCCTGGATGGAGTCATGCGCCGCATTGCGGAACACATAGCTCTCCTTGAACTCCGGCGCCTTGAACTGGTGCGTGATCACGCTGCCGGTCGCCACGTTGTTGAACACCGGAATCTTGGCATCCTGGTAGAAACGCTGTGACGCAAGCGCAACACCCGTATTGATGTAGCCCACGGTGGCCACGACCTGTTCTTTGTTGATGAGCTCTTGCGCGATCTGCACGCCGCGTTCGTTCTTCGCCTCGTCGTCACGCTCGATCAGTTGAATCTGCCGCCCCAGCACACCGCCCGCCTTGTTGATCTCCTCGGTCGCCAGCCGCACACCATCGCGCATGCTCACGCCCATCGAAGAAGATCCACCGGTATAAGGGCCCGCCACACCGATTTTTATCGGATCGGCAGCCAGTGCCGTGGTCGCAGAAAGGGTCAGCATCACGCTAGCCGTGATCGCATATTGGAATCTCATCTTTGTCTCCGAGGGCTTTTAATTATTTGTTTACTGGACGTAGGCGATGCGGAGTTGATCATAATGATCTTGCATGGCGTTCTCAAATATCCAAAACCCCAAGAGGGAAATCCCGTAGTACGCCGCGCAAAATGAAGCAATAGCCCGGAAAGCCTCGCCAACAAAGGGTTTACGACATTCGGACGCGTGCGAAAGCGCAGCCAGCCTTGCTTCAGGCTTACACGCCACATTATTATTCAGCTTAATGTCAGGTGATAAAAACGTGCCCTGATCCGACGTTATATCCGGTGATAAAACGCTATCTGGATGCAACGCTGCATCGGTCAATCATGCGTTGCCGAAATCAAAAAAACTTTTGATCATGCGGCGTTCTTGATCGGGTTTTGATTTATCGCCTGGCTCTGGATTAACAGGCACTGCATCGCAGAAATATCGTCGGACGATGTTGCACGGTTGGATAGACGACCAGACACTTTCGACTTTGCACAGCGCCTGGCAATCCACTAAAGTTGCCCCATTTCACGAGCCACCCGCCATGAATCCGATAGCCCGCGACACCCATGCCGAGCGCCCGGTTCGTCCTCTCGGCATTCTCGCCGCCGTTTCCGCCGAACTCGAAGGTCTGCTTGCGTTGATAGGCGAGACCAGAATCGAACGCATCGGCATGCGCGACTACTACATCGGTCGATTGGGTGATCGTCCATGCGTGGCGGTGCTCGCACGCATAGGCAAAGTCGCCGCCGCAGTCTCTGCCGTCACGCTCATTCGCGAATTCAACGCAGACACGCTGCTCTTCACAGGACTGGCCGGTGGCGTCGGCCCTGAAGTCAATGTGGGCGACGTCGTGATCGCCACACACCTCGTGCAGCACGACATGGATGCCAGCCCCTTGTTCGCACGCCACGAAATCCCCTTGCTCGGCCGCAAGACATTTGCCGCCGACGATGACTGGAACCAGTGTCTGACCGATTGCACACGCGCCTACTTCGAGCACGACATGCGAGGCGATATCGATGCGGCCACCCAGACTCACTTCAACCTCGTGCGACCCACCGTGCATCATGGCCTGATTGCCAGCGGCGATCAGTTCATCAACAACCAGCATGAAGCACAGACGCTCCTGAATGAATTGCCTGGCCTGTTGTGCATCGAAATGGAAGGCGCCGCCGTCGCTCAGGTCTGTCACGAGTACAACGTGCGCCTTGCGGTCATCCGCACGATTTCGGATCGTGCCGATGCCAGTGCCGACACCGACTTCATCGATTTTCTGGAACGCGTGGCCAGCCGCTACTGCGCCGGTATCTTCAGCCGCGTGGCGCAGTCGCTTGCCGCGTCGAATGACTGAGCACGCGCGTACCCGCATTGACGAATGCCAGGCGATGGGCGACTTCTGGTGTGCCGCTTCTTTTCACGCAGCCCAGGTTCGCTGCACCATGGACGTCAAGGCAACCAGCACAGGGTCGCCCGCGCGCTCGGCCGACGTGATGTAGCCCAGGGTGGCATCGGCCTTGGCCGAGCCCCACACCACAAAGTCATTGGCTGCTGCGCCCTGTAGCGCGATCTCCTCGCGTACCAGCGCGCATCCCGCGCCTGCACGCACCAGCGCATTCAGATGCGCATGATCGTCGTTCTGCATCACGATGCGCGGGCGCAGACCATGGCGTTCGAACATGTCACGCAGCAACGCATGCGCATGACTACCGGCAGGACCGTCCAGCCAGGGCGATTGCGCCAGCTCGCGCCACCCGCCCTTGCGAATGACCTCTGCCGCGTCCAGCGGCACGGCCACGCGATAACGCACGCTGCGCAGCGGCGTCCACTGCAGGCCACGCGGCGGGCTGGCCACGATGGTGAGTGCGGCAGCAAGCTTGCCACTATCGACCTGCTCGGCCAACGCTCCAGTAGGTAGTACGAACGTCTGCAACTCGATCATCGGCAAGTTGCGCGTCACCTCGCCCACCAACTCACCCAGGCGCAGAAAATCCGGCTGCTCGCTAGGCACACCCAGTTCCAGCACACCTTGCAATTCGCCTTGCAGGGCCTGGGCAAAGGCCTTGAGCTGATTGCCCTGCGCCAACAGCGCTTCTGCCGTGGGCAACAACACCTCGCCCGCCTTGGCCAGCGTCAGCCGGCCACCCGTGCGATCGAACAGCGCAACCCCCAGGCTCTGCTCCAGCGCCTTGATCTGTGCGGTCACGGCAGGTTGGGTCAAGGACAACGATTCGGCGGCACGCGTCAGATTGCCCATGCGGGCGACCTTCACGAAAGCACGAATCTGGTAGATCTCCATGACGGCGATCAAGCCGCCAGCAGGCGGATCTGACCAGGATCCAGGCCGACCGACACGGGCGCCCCTATGGGAAAGATGGACAGGCCGGCAAGATGCGACTGGTCGACCGTCAGGTGTTGCTCGCCCACCTGGACTTCATAGCGCGTGAACTCACCCTGGAATTCACTGCCCTGGATCACGCCGAGCAGCCACAGGTAGCGCGCATCGCCCACGCCCCCTGCCAGATCGACCTGTACGCTGTGCGGCCTGAAGCTTGCCGCCAGGCGCGCACTGTCGGGCACGTCGGCGGCCACCGGCAACTGTATGTCACCCACGCCATCCACGGCCAGCAGCACGCTGTTGCTGGCCCGCTCTTTCACGTCGCCTTCCAGCACATTCATGGTGCCCACGAAGTTGGCCACAAAGCGGTTCACCGGAAAATCGAACAAGGTATTGGGCGAACCGATCTGCTGCACCACGCCGTGATCGAGCACCGCCATGCGGTCGGCGGTGGTCATGGCCTCCTCCTGATCGTGCGTGACGAAAATAGTCGTTATGCCCAGCCGACGCTGCAACGCAAGCAGTTCGCGCCGCATCTGCACCCGCAGCTTCTTGTCCAGGTTGGACAAAGGCTCATCGAGCAGCAGGACCTGCGGTTCGATGACGATCGTGCGCGCCAGCGCCACACGCTGCTGCTGTCCGCCCGACAATTCATTGGGACGGCGCCGCGCAAACTGCGACAGCCCCACCAGTGCCAGCGCCGCTTCGGTACGCTCGCGGATCTCCTCGCGAGGACGCTTGCGCTCCACCAGACCAAACGCCACGTTGTCGTAGACCGTCATGTGCGGCCATAACGCGTAGCTCTGGAAAACCATGCCGATATTGCGTTCCCAGGGCGGCTGATTGCTGACGTCCTTGCCATCGATCAGCAACTGGCCGCGCGACTGCCGGTTGAAGCCTGCAATCAGGCGCAACAGTGTCGACTTGCCCGAACCGGAAGGCCCGAGCAGGGCAAAGAACTCGCCCGGTTCGATCACGATATCCAGATCCTTGAGGATCTCGTTCCTGCCATAGGACAGCGAAATATTGCGGCACTCGACGCTGACTTTTTTCATGATGTCTGAAGCTCCGTGTTTTCGACGCGGCCAGGGGCCTGCCGGCGCGTCGTGCGCTCGATCAACAAGTGACTGGCGTACGTGCCGATGGCCACCGCAAGCACCGCCAGTACGCCCAGCGCCGCACCCGGGCCACGCCCTGACGGACTCTGCATGTAGAGGTAGATGCCATAACTC
>JAEYZR010000318.1 GCA_023427945.1 Pseudomonadota bacterium
CCCGTACCGCATGCGGTGGGCGTCGCGCCGGTGAAAAGCACCAGACCAGGATCCTGGTAGGTGCCATTGGTCTGCTGCTTGAACACGTCACGCCAGGTGTCCTCGGTTTCGCCGAGCACGCGAGCCACGAACTGTGCGCGGGCGTCACCCTGCGGAATCGGCTGAGGCTGGGAACTGGTCGTGCCGGTACTGGCCTGATCCACCCCCTGCAGCACGACACTCGGATCAATGCCAAAATACATGGCAACCAATGCCAGAACGATTGTTCCTACACCGATACTGCCCCGTCCGACCCTTGGGCCTGACGAACGCCTGTCGTCGACGTTCTTGCTTTCCCGCGAATTCCCCAGACGCATGATGTCCTCCTGCCCCCTGGCAGCTACTGGGGCACAGCATAGCGCAAGGCAAAGCTGCCTGCGCTGGCTCAGTCCGGGCAATCTGCAACGGTGCGTAAGCGCCGGCACAACATCTATTTGAAGCGATATCCACCATGAACGACCCGCGCCAAGACCAGCCAGAAGACACTCTGGAAGAAGACCTGCCAGTCAGCATCCACGAAGCGCGGCTGTGGCGAGACGGCGGCTGGAGCGCCGTGGTCATCAAGAACGAAGACGACGATGGCTGGGCGGTCGCCATGACGCGCGATGGCGAATCCGAACCGGCCCTGGTCGGCCCCTGGACGATGGGCCGCGACAAGAAGAACCCGAAGCCACTGGATTCGGCGGCCTTCTCCACGCTGGTGAAGACGGCTTCCGAGGTCATTCGCCGCCATGAACAGCAACTGCACGCGCTGCTGCACAAGAACCTGAAGATCGAGCAAGACAGCGGCACGGTGACCGTGAAGTTCGACATCGTGCCCGACGATGACGAACCCTATGCGACCTTGAGCGCCGAGGACGAGTACGGAGAATTGCTTGCCCGCGTGACCGTCGGCCCCGACTTCCGGTTCAACCAGCGCAGCGCCCAGGCGTGGATCGACTGTGGATTCGAACGCCCCGGGCGCTGAACCGCCTGCGTTCAGGCCATTTCCGCCCGGTTGCGACCGCGCCGCTTGGCTTCATACAGACTGGTGTCGGCCAGCGCCAGCAAGCGTCTTGCGCCGTCGACCCCCTGTGGTGTCGTACCCGCCACGCCGACGCTGATGGTGGCGATGCCTTCGACGTTTCGTTCATGCTCGACCTTCAATGCCACCACGTCCTGCACGAGCTTTCTGGCCATCGCCAGCGCAGCCTCGGGCGTGGTATCGGGCAGGATCACCACGAACTCCTCGCCACCATAGCGCGCCACGAAATCAGTCTTGCGTTGCATGGTCCGCTCAACTATTGACGCAATGGTCTGCAGCAGCCGGTCGCCCTCACCATGACCGTAATGATCGTTGTACGCCTTGAAATTGTCAGCATCGATGAAGAGCAGCGAGATGGGGGTTTTCTCGCGCCAGGCGCGCAACCACTGCTGGTCGTATTCCTGATCGAACTGCCGGCGATTCCACAGCCCAGTCAGCGCGTCGGTCGCAGCCAGTCGGGAAAGCTCGGCTTCGGCACGCCGCCGCCGGCGCAACTCACGCTCGAACAGAAAGCTGAGCGTGCCCACCGCCCCGGCGAGCAGCAGCGTGGCGGGCGCAAGGATCAAGGTCTTGTTGCGCCACGAGCGCATCACTTCGCTGGTGGCCATGCCGACGCTGAGAATCAGCGGAAATCCTTCGATGTGGCTGAAGCTGAACAACCGCTGGACACCATCTGTGGCAGCCACGCCGACAAAACTGCCCTGAGGCTCAGTCTGAAAGCGCCGCACATTTGGCGAAGCGCTCAAGTCCTGCGAGGAGTCGCCCGGCAACCGGGGGTCACGCACGATGAGACGGCCGTCCTGGCGCAACAGCGCAATGGCAGCCTGATCGCCAAAGGCCAGCGAGAGGAATTTTTCATGAAAGTAATCCAGGCTCAGCTCGCCCAGCACTACACCGGCAAAGCTGCCATCCGGATTGAACAGGCGACGGCTCAAGGCGATGCTTTCATCGCCTCCGCGCAGGCGGCTGACATAAGGCAGACTGACATACAGGCCGGCGTCCGCACGTTCCTGGTGCACCTTGAAATACTGCCGGTCGGCAAAGTTTCCCGTGCGCGGAACCGGTGAGGTGCTGTCATAACGTATGTTCCCGTTCTCGTCGAGCACCAGCACATCGCCGGCGTATTCGGCCGACTCTGCCCGGGCAAACAGCAAGCGGAATCGCAACGCAGTGCCTGCACGCTCGAAACCCGGGGTGCGGATGGCTTCGGCAGCCCCCAGGAGCGCGAGATCATAGAGGGTGAGCGTGCGCGCGATTTCACTGGCAAGTGTGACGCGGACGTTGCGTGTCGAGGTTTCGGCCGACCGCCAGGATTCTTCGCGGTCATTCCACAGCGCCAGGCACGACAGCAACAGAATCGCCATTGCGATCCATGCACCTATCGTGCTGAATGCGCGAGATATCGACCCCGCCCCTTTCACCGCAGTCTCGACAGGACAGGTATCCCATGGCGGGAATGCTGTGCTTCATGGTTGCGGTGGGAGACGACAGGCGCAGCAATGCTCATGGCCGATGTGCCAGGGTCACGGCACTCTCCGTGTCCCTGCGGCCAGCACCTGTTCCACCAGTTGCGTCACGGCCGTCAGCGAAAAGGGCTTGCGCAGGAAAGCGGTGTAGCCGGTGCACTGTTCGCGCACCTGCTCCTCGGCCAGCCCACTGATGAGAATCACCGGGATTTCATTCAGGTATGCGTTCTCCCGCATGGCAGTCAACATCGGCGCCCCGCCCATCTCGGGCATCATCACATCAGCCAGCACCAGGCTGGGTACGTCCTGGAGCATCAAGTTCAACGCCTGCAATCCCTCTCCTGTGGTGACGACATCATGCCCCTGCGACTGCAGACACTGGGACAGCAACTCGGCCATGTCGGCCTCGTCTTCCACTACAACGATCTTTGCCATATTCTCTGATGCATTCCAAACACGGTATTCACGACACACTCGATCGCAACTGCGGGCATTGTTGCACGGCCCGTCTTCATGGCTGCCACGTCGTCGGTGTACCCTCCAGCTTGCGATCCAGGAAGGTCGCGGCACTGATCATGGCCAGGTGCGTCAAGGCCTGGGGGGTGTTGCCCAGATGGTGCCCCCGTGTGTCGAATTCCTCGGCGAACAACCCGACGGGGTTGGCATAAGACAACAGCTTTTCGAACTCTATGCGGGCGTCATCCAGCCGCCCCGCCCGGGCAAGGCATTCGACGTGCCAGAATGAGCAGGCGCCAAACGCACCTTCCTCTCCTTTCAGCCCATCGCACGGTGTTTCGTGCAGATGATATCGCTTCACCATTCCATCACGCACCAGCGAGCGGCCGATGGCGTCCAGCGTAGACAGCCAGCATGGATCGGTGGCTGAGATAAAACGCACCAATGGCATGAGCAGCAAGGAACCATCGAGCGCCGTACTACCCTCGCGCTGCACGAAATGGCCCTCTTCCTCGTTCCAGAAATGCGTCCAGATATCCTCGTGGATCGCAGCACGCACGTCGTTCCAGCGTGCGAACGGTGCGGGCAGGGAGCGCTTTTGCGCCAGGCGTATGGCGCGATCCACAGCGACCCAGCACATCAGGCGTGAGTGCAGAAAGTGCTGTTGTTCACCACGCATCTCCCAGATGCCAACGTCTGGCGTATTCCATACGCGGCACGCCTGTTCGACGATCGCCACGACATGCTCCCAGTCCTGGTGCGAGATCGACTGACCATACTTGTTGGACAGATACACGCCGTCGAGCAATTCGCCGTAGATGTCGTGCTGTTCCTGGCCGTAGGCATCGTTACCGACGCGCACCGGCCGCGATCCCATGTGCCCGATCAGATGGTCGAGCTCGGACTCCTCGATCTTCGCTTCACCCTCCATCGTGTACATGATGCGCAGCACGTCCGCGCCCTGGCGTTCATTGGAGATGCGCTGCATCGACCAGTCCATGAATGCCTGGGCTTCCTCGGTGAACCCCAGGCGCATGAAGGCATAGATGGTGAAAGACGCGTCCCGGATCCAGGTGTAGCGATAGTCCCAGTTGCGCTCGTAGCCGGGGCTTTCTGGCAAGCCGAACGTCACGGCTGCAGCAATGGCGCCATTTTTGCGGGATGTCAACAATTTGAGCGCCAATGCAGAACGCTCGACCATATGGCGCCAGCGCCCCCGGTAATTCGAAGTGCGGATCCACCTCCGCCAGAACGCCTGTGTCTGCGCCTCGCCGTTATCGGCAACATCACGCGCGACCAGCTCGTCGTCCTCGCCCCCGAGAACGAACTGCGCACTCTCGCCCTCCTTGAGTACAAACGACGCACATGCGGCGTCGTCTTCGATAGTGAGGTCGACATCGGCGGCCAGACGCATGGCTGGAAAGCCCGGGGCGTCGAAGCGCACGTCCTGGCCTTCGGCGCTGGCCCGCGTATCGGCCCGCGCATAATCGTGACGCACTGCACATCGCATGCGGATCGTCATCGTGCCGTTGACGGCACGCACCGTTCGCACCAGGCGCGACTCGCGCTCCGGCGGATGGATCGGCAACATGTCGGTTACCTCGACGACCGCCTCGTGGGCCAGCCAGCGAGTCTGCAAAATATTGGTGTCGGGCACGTAGATCTGCATGCGACGCGCATTTTTGAGCTCAGGGGCAAGCTCGAAGACACCCGCACGATGACCATCGAGCAGGGACACGAAGACCGAGGGGCTGTCGATTTCGGGCCAGCAGAAAAAGTCCACGCAGCCATCGTCGGCCACCAGGGCGGCACAGCGCATGTCCCCGATGACGCCATGCGCCTCGATGGGGCGCTGCGATGCGAGCAGGGCCGCGGTCCCGGCAAGATCGTCGGCGCACGACTCGTCGCGGCGGGTTCTTGCAGGGCGAGGGGTCAATTCAGGTGGAGCAGTCGCAATACCTGCGCGGGACGGATTGTCGGGCATTCAGCATGTTCTCCAGGACGTAATCGTCATCTCGCAGCGCTGACAGCACATTTCATTCCCTGTCGATGAAAAATGTGGTTCTAATACCAGGATGATCGCCAAACCCCATTCCAAATTCGAAGACGTGGCCGCACTTTGCGCCGGCGCGATCCTGGTTTCGCTCGGTCTTTCCATCCTGCAGAGCGCCGGTCTGCTCACCAGCGGAATATCGGGTGCGGCCATTTTGCTGCACTACGCAACGGGATGGGATCTGGGGACGAACTTCTTTGTGCTCAACCTGCCCTTCTACTGGCTGGCTTTTCAACGCCTGGGCAAGGTTTTCACGCTGAAAACCTTCGCCAGCGTCGCCATGATCTCACTGCTGATGGGGCAGGCCTCTTCGATGTTCATCGTCAGCCACGTCCACCCGGCCTATGCCAGTGTGGCGGGCGGCGTGGTGATCGGCATGGGCCTGCTGGCGCTGTTCCGGCATGGCGCCAGCGTGGGTGGGGTCAGTGCGCTGGCGGTCTATCTGCAGAAGCACCATGCCATACGAGCAGGACACGTCATGATGGCATTTGACGCCATCATCCTGCTGTTTGCCCTGTTCATCGTCGATTTCCGATCATTGCTATGGTCGGTCGTGGGCGCCGTCGTGCTCAACATGATGGTGGGCCTGAACCACAAACCAGGCCGCTACCTGACGCTCTGAAGCCTCTTCAGAGCACCGCCACCATCGCCTGGGCAACGCGATCGACGCGATCCAGACTGAGCGCGGCCATGCACACGCGCCCGGACTCCAGCACGTACACACCGTGCTGGTCACGCAGCGCCACGGCCTGGGCTGCGCTCAGGCCCGTATAGGTGAACATCCCCGTCTGGCGCACGATGTAGTCGAAATCGCCCTCGGGCTTGCGTGCTTTCAACGCCTCGTACAGGGCATTGCGAACCGTGAGAATGCGTG
>JAEYZR010000398.1 GCA_023427945.1 Pseudomonadota bacterium
CGACAAAGGCTAGAGATGAATATTTCCGCTGCCGATGCCCAGCCTGTCACGCTCGATGCCGTGTCCGACGACACGGCGACTCCGCCGACCTTGCTCGAGGTCAACGGCATCGAGGTGATCTACAACCACGTGATTCTGGTGCTCAAGGGCGTGTCGCTCAAAGTGCCGGAAGGTCGGATCGTCGCCCTGCTGGGCGCCAATGGCGCCGGCAAGACGACGACCCTGCGTGCCGTGTCCAACCTGCTTCGTGGTGAACGCGGCGAAGTCACCAAGGGCAACATCCAGCTGCGCAACGAACGCATCGAGCGCCTGTCGCCCTCGGATCTGGTCAAGCGTGGGGTGGTGCAGGTGATGGAAGGCCGGCACTGTTTTGCGCACCTCACGATCGAAGACAACCTGCTGACGGGCGCCTATACGCGCAACCTGAATCGTGCCGACACGGCTGCCGCGCTCGAACGGGTCTACACCTACTTCCCGCGCCTGAAGCAGCGACGCACCAGCCAGGCCGGCTACACCTCGGGCGGTGAACAGCAGATGACGGCGATTGGCCGGGCGTTGATGGCCAACCCCAACATGATTCTGCTGGACGAACCCTCGATGGGACTGGCACCGCAGATCGTCGAAGAGATCTTCGAGATCGTGCGCGACCTCAACCAGCGCGAGAAGGTCAGTTTTCTGCTGGCCGAACAGAACACCAACATCGCGCTGCGCTATGCCGATTACGGCTACATCCTGGAAAACGGCCGCGTCATGATGGACGGCGAGGCCCGTGCCCTGGCCGAGAACGAAGACGTCAAGGAGTTCTACCTTGGCATCTCCAGTGGTGAGCGCCGCAGTTTCAGAGACACCAAATTCTATCGTCGGCGCAAGCGCTGGCTTGCCTGATTTTGCGGAGACCGACATGACGCAATTCTATGACGCACTGGAGACGCGCGCGCCTGCCGAGCGTGAGGCCGCGTTGATGGCCTCGCTGCCGGCCGCGCTGGCTCACGCAAAGGCCCGTGCCCCGGCCATCGCCCGTCAGTTGCAGGGTGTGGACGTGGCCCAGGTGAACTCACGCGCCGCGTTGGCGCGCGTGCCGGTGCTGCGCAAACACGAGTTGCTCGAACAGCAGCTCGCCTGCCGTGCCGCGGCGGCAAGCGCTGCACAGCCTGGCGCGGCATCAGACGGTGTCCAGGCAAACGGTTCTGCTGGTGCAGGCACAAAGGTCGGCGATGCGCATACCGTGATGGGTGGGTTTTCCGCCATCCACTGGGGTGCGGCGTCACGGGTGTTCGCCTCGCCGGGGCCCCTGTACGAGCCCGAGAGCAAGCGGGCGGATTACTGGCGGTTTGCCAGAGCCCTGTACGCGGCAGGATTTCGCGCCAACCAACTGGTCTACAACTGCTTCAGCTATCACTTCTCGCCGGCTGGCTCCATGATGGAGACCGCCGCGCACGCCCTGGGGTGCACGGTGTTTCCGGGCGGCACCGGGCAGACCGAACAACAGGTCCAGGCGATGGCCGACCTCGCGCCGCGCGGCTATGTCGGCACGCCCAGTTTCCTGAAGATCATCATCGAGCGCGCCGAAGCGATGGGCGTGCCCATCCCCTTCAAACAGGCACTGGTTTCAGGCGAAGCCTTTCCGCCATCGCTGCGCGACTGGCTGCTGGCGCGCGGCGTGCAGGGCTACCAGGCCTATGGCAGTGCAGACCTGGGGATGATTGCCTTCGAAACACCCGCACGCGACGGCCTGGTCGTGGGCGAGGACATCATCCTGGAAATCGTTCGACCCGGCACCAACGATCCGGTGGCCGACGGTGAAGTGGGCGAAGTGGTCGTCACCACCCTCAATCCCGACTATCCCCTGGTGCGCTTTGGCACGGGTGATCTGTCGGCAGTGTTGCCGGGCGCCTCGCCCTGCGGTCGCACCAACATGCGTATCAAGGGCTGGATGGGGCGCGCCGATCAGACCGCCAAGGTGCGTGGACTGTTCGTGCATCCCAACCAGATCGCCGAGATCGTTCGCCGTCATGCCGAAGTGCAACGCGCCCGTCTGGTGGTAGGGGGCGAAACGGGGACAGACACCATGACCTTGATGGTCGAGGTGCCAGCCGAAGGTCATGCCGATGGCGAGCTGGCTGCGCGCATCGCCGAGACCGTGCGCGATGTCACCAAGCTGCGCGCCGACGTGACGTGCGTGGCCGCCGGCACGTTGCCCAACGATGGCAAGGTCATCGAGGACATCCGCAGCTACGCCTGAGCCCGCATGTCTTTTACGCCTGGTAAGGTGCACGGATTCGTGCACCCGTGGCATCATGGCTGTCTTACCAGGAGCCTTGATCATGCGTTTATCCAGAAACTTCCTCGTTTCCGCCCTGCTGTTCGCTGCAGTCGGTTCGGCCCACGCGGCCACGCTTGACGACGTGCGCAAGCGCGGCGAGGTGGTGTGTGGCGCCACCACGGGCTTTGCGGGTTTCTCGGCGCCTGACAATCAGGGCAACTGGACCGGGCTGGATGTCGACCTGTGCAAGAGCATCGCGGCGGCCGTCTTCGGTGACGCGAAAAAGCACAAGATCGTGCCGCTCAATGCCCAGCAGCGCTTCACGGCGCTGCAATCGGGCGAGGTGGACGTGCTGGCGCGCAACACCACGGTGACCCAGCAACGCGACACTGCGCTGGGCATCATTCACGCAGGCATCAATTTCTACGACGGTCAGGGCTTTCTCGTGCCCAGGTCGCTGGGCGTGAAAAGCGCGACGGAACTGAACGGCGCCTCGATCTGCCTGCAAACGGGTACCTCCAACGAAAACACACTGGCCGACTGGGCCAGGGCCCACAAGATCGAATATCGTCCGGTCGTCATCGAAACATTCAACGAAGTGGTCAATGCCTTTGCGGCGGGCCGTTGCGACGTTTTCAGCACCGATGCCTCCGGCCTGGCCTCCATCCGCATTTCCCGCCTGGCCAAGCCGGACGACTACATGGTCCTGCCTGAAGTCATCTCCAAGGAGCCCCTGGGGCCGTTCGTGCGCCAGGGCGACGACGCCTGGCTGAACATCGTGCGCTGGACGCTGTCGGCCACCATCGAAGCCGAGGAATACGGCGTGAACTCGAAGAACGTCGATGAACAGTTGAAAAGCGACAATCCCAATGTGCGCCGCATGCTCGGCGTCATCCCGGGCAGCGGCAAGAACCTGGGGCTCGATGAAAAGTGGGCCTACAACATCATCAAGCAGGTGGGCAATTACGGCGAAAGCTTCGATCGCAACGTCGGCCTTGGCAGCCCGCTGAAAATCGAACGAGGTCTGAACGCCCAGTGGACCGATGGCGGCCTGATGTACGCCTTGCCCATACGCTGAGGCGACAGCCGGCTGCGGTCAGCCGTCAGCCGGTTTGTTATCAACGGTTGCCAGCAGGTCGGCCGGCACATCCACGTCTCGCAGAATCCCGGGGTCCGGTATCTCGATTTCGTGTACCGGGTGACGCTGCACAATCGTGCGAGCGCCCACGTCGCCATCGAGTTCGGCAAGCGCTGGCCACAAGTGCCGTTGCAGCGCGACCGGGTGGCCGCGCCGCCCCTTGAATGTGGGCACGACGATCGCATGGATCTGAGCGGCCTGCGTCACACGGGTATAGGTCGCGGCAGAAATCCAGGGCATGTCAGCCAGTGCGATCAGTGCTGTCCGGACATCGGGACCGCAATGGGCGATCAGGTGGCGAGCCGCTGCTGCCAGACTGGCACCCATGCCCCTGCGGGCGTCTTCCGAGATCAGTACCGTTGCGCCCGCATCGCGTAATGACACATGCAGCGCCGGCGTATCAGGTCGCACCACCGCGACGGTACAGGCGGTGGCCGCGCACAGGGCCTGCGCCGCCGTTTGAGCGAGTGTGCGCCCGTCAGGCAGACGGGCCGACAGCTTGCCCGGCTGGCCTGCATGCATGGCCGCCGCGAATTCCTCTGCCGGCGGTGAAAGCGTTGCCTGTGCCTGAGCCTGCGCTGCCATGAACCGCCGGCCAAAGCCTGCAGCCAGCAGGATGCCGGCACAGTGCTGGCGGGTCTGCGTCTCCAGCAGGCCATGCGCGTCGTTGGCCGGACCGTGTACGTTTGGGCTACGACGCGCGGCAGCGTGAATGTCCGGCGTGTCGTGTTCGCCGTCGTGCATGGCACCTCTCCCTGGCAATCGCCGCGAATGCGTTCCGATCATGCACCAAGTTGAAGCATGGGCGCACTCTTGCCCCTCCCCACACCTGGCGGCACGTTTCATGCGCACAGTGTACCGACACACGCGGGCGCTCTCGCACTGCGAAATCCCCTTGTAAAGGAAGCCAACCGTGGATTCAACCCATACAGGCGGCGTGACGCGCCGCAACGTGCTCAAGGCAGGCGCCGCGACAGCCGGCGCACTCGCCTTGCCAAAATTTGCCCAGGCGCAAACGCAAGGTCAGGCCGGCCCGGCCCTGCAGGCCGGCCCGGCCCTGCAGGCCGATCCCACCTTGCAGGCCGCTTCCGAACTAAGCGCCGGGGCCATCAACGCCTCGGTGTCGTTGACGGTCAATGGTCAGGCCCATCGTGGCGATGTCGATATCCGCACCACCTTGCTGGATCTGCTGCGTGAGAATCTGCAGCTCAGCGGCACCAAGAAAGGCTGCGACCACGGCCAGTGCGGGGCCTGTACGATCTTGCTGGATGGCAAGCGCGTCAACGCCTGTCTGACGCTGGCGGTCATGCATCAGGGGGCCGACATCACCACGGTCGAGGGGCTGGGAACACCCCAGGCCATGCACCCGCTGCAGGCTGCTTTC
>JAEYZR010000324.1 GCA_023427945.1 Pseudomonadota bacterium
ATGGTGACCAGTACCATGACGCCGCGTGCGGCGATCGACGGGCTAAGCGCGCGCCGCAGAAAGGCATACATGCCGATGGCCGCCAGCGTGGCTGCCAGCGCCGAGGGCAAGCGCGCCGCCCACGGCGTTGCCCCAAAGAGTGCATACGCACCGGAGCTCAACCAGTAATAGAGTGGCGGCTTGTGGAAGTAGGGCATGCCGTCGATCAATGGTGTCAGCCATGAACCCTGACTGAACATCTCCCATGCTACCGAGGCGTAACGGCCCTCGTCCGGCAGTGTCAGCGGCCTGAGTCCGGCGAGGGCACTGAACCAGAGAAACAGGCCCAGGACCAGGGGCCAGGGCCCCGTCATCGTCCAGACCTGGTGCGGGGATGGATGCGGGATGTCAGTGCGGGTCAGGCCCAAGAGTGAACGGCGGACGGTCGTTGGATGGACGGGCATGGGAACGCTCATTTCACAGACTGGGGCACCGCCAGGCACACGCCGGCCTGTGCCATCCAATCCTTGTATTCAGGCGAACGCAGGACGAAAAATTCTGCCTTGCGGTCCTGCGCAATCGTGTCGTGTGATGCGCTGGCGCTTTCTTCGTATCGTGTCGATGCCGGATCGGCGGGATGGCACATGATCAGGTCGCCCTGTCGTGCGTGGTTCAGCCACCGGCGCAGTGCCAGCGCGTAGCGGGTGCGCAAATGCTGCTGAAGATCGGCGGTGTTCCTGGATGAACGGCGGAAATCGTAGACCCCGTGGAAAGCGGCATAGGTAGGCACGCCTTGAGACTGGCACAATTGCAGCAACTGTCGTGCGCCAAGCGCTTCTATCACCCTGGCTTTTACTCTTTCCATCACGGGCGCGTGCACACCCTGCGGGCGCTGCGTCGAGCGCAGAACAGGCATGCTGTCGGGGTAGCGCTGCTGCAGGCAGGTCATCAATGCGTCTCTGACACCAGGCAGTTGATGAACGTGGCGGTGACCATCCACGTGATGGGGCTGGCGCTGCATGACTGTTTCGAAGGCGTCGAGCTGTCGATGGATGGTCGAGTGCAACCAGCGCATATCCAGGCGACGGCTATAGGCGCTCACGATCAGGTGCGCAAGGGGGAGGGGTGCAGGAGTGACGAACTCGGTCAGATCCAGATGCAGCCCGGTGCCGACCGCCATGCCGCGCAGGGCTGGGGCGTGGTCTCGAAATGTGGGGCCCAAGGTCATCAGGCTGGTCGCGTTGATGCGTCCGCGTTGCGCAAGCGTCAGAATACCGGCATCGACAGCGTCGTTCATGCCGAAGTCATCGGCACATAGCGTGATGGCTCGCATCGTGTTTCAGCGCAGTTCGACGTGTGATCTGCCGATGTGACCCGTCACCCGGGCAGGCGGAGTGCCGTCCAGTCCTGCGCCCATGCGCGAACGCACGACATACAGCGGGCGTCCCTTCACTTCGTCGAAGATGCGACCGATATATTCACCGACGATGCCCAGCGAGAACATGTTCACACCGGCGAAAAACAGCAGCGCGGTGATAAGCGTGGTCCATCCTGACACCTCATTGCCGAAACTGGCATATTCGACCGTGAGTTCCACGCCATAGCCAAAGGCCAGAAACGCCAGCATCACTCCGGCAATGCTGATCATGCGCAGCGGCCAGGTCGTGAATGAGGTCAAGCCGTCCATCGCCAGGGAAAATAGTCTGATCACCGAAAAATGACTGCTGCCCCGTGCACGAGGGGCGGGCATATAGGGCATGGCCTCGGCTTCGAACCCGACCCAGGCATACAGTCCCTTCATGAAGCGCGAGCGTTCGGGCAAGGCGACCAGCGCATCGACGACTTTACGATCCATCAGCCTGAAATCGCCTGCGTGTTCGGGGATACGAACCCGATGGCCCTTGGCGAGCAGCCCGTAGAAAAGCCGCGTTCCCAGCCGTTTTGTCCAGGTCTCGTCACGCCGGTCGGTGCGTTGGGCATACACCATGTCGATGCCCTGGCGCCAGCGTGCCAGCATGGCTTCGATCAATGCGGGAGGATGCTGCATATCGGCATCGAGGCAGACGACGATATCACCTTGCGCCGATTCGAGGCCTGCACTGAGAGCGGCTTCTTTTCCGAAATTTCGAGACAGCCGAAGCCACGTCATGCCACGTCTTGCGGTCCACCTTTGCATGACTTGTGCCGTGTCGTCGCTACTGCCATCGTCCACGACAATGACTTCCCATGGCAGACCGATGTTATCGAGTGTGGTTGAGAGTTCAGGCAACAGCAGGCTCAGGTTCTCGGCCTCGTTGTAGGCCGGCACGATGCAGGTCAGACGGGCGGTGTGCGCATTCGCTCGGGGGATTTCGGCGACGTGGCAGGAGGGCCGAATGTCGGGAAACAGTGCCTGTGCACGGTGTTCGATATGCATGGTGGAAGCATCCACGGGTTGATGATGGGCGGATTATGGGCGCGCATTCGTGGAATATTCATCAAATCCTGAGCGCCTGAAAAAATAATCAGGAGAACACATAGCGCTTCATGATGGCGTAGTTGCAAAGCGCCACGCCCGCGGTGGTGAGCAACTGAGCGGCATAGACATTCATCAGTGGCGCTGCTGTCAGAACGAGGAAAAAGCTCGAGTTCAACAGCCAGCTGAGAAGCACGCTGAGCAGGTAGCGCGGCGATGCCCGGCCATGCCCGCCGGTCGATCGAAACGTGAAGCTGTACTGCAGCAAATAGTTCAGCACAGCACCCATGCCCGCGCCCAGGGCGGTTGCCGCTCCCCAGGACCAGCCCAGGCCAATGGCGCCAGCCATAGTGAGGTAGTGAACCGCCGTGGCCATGCCTCCACTGATGCAGAAACGTAGTCCGGTGAGGCTGGCGGACCAGCGGGTGAGGCGAAGCATAGGGAGCACAGGCAAGCCGTTTCACGCATCCTAGCCGGCCCTTCGTCTTTTTTTCGTCAAATCGGCGGATGTGCGGCGCCCATCGGTCGGCACGCGATCAGATCAGACTAGTGCCGCTTCTTCGAGGCATCAAGATCCTTTTTTTGCCGCCACCTTCCAGTTGCCAGTCGAGTCACGCTTGATCGTGTAGCGATAGTTTCCGGTAGGAAAGTTGTTCGCATCGCCGGCTTCGAAATCCAGGCCTTCGATGATCAAGGTGTCCAGCGAGGCGCCGACCACGCGCTGCACAAAACGCGGGTTGATGCCTTCTATCGAGACGGCCGGCTCAGAGGCTCGGGCATCGACATAAAACACGCCTTGCTCGTCAGTCTTGACGTTCACCAGATTGAACCTGACGGTGCCAGTGCCCCCCGCGCAGCCCATATCGCCTACCCAGAAGCCGACGAATTCAGCACCGTCCATGGTGTCCAGCTGGTAGGGCTGCAACGCGCCGATGAAGTCGGGGCGCAGCACCGGATCCGGTTTCGCGGAGTCCGAACACGTGACCGCTTGCGCGAAGAGGCTGACTTTTTCCTGGATGCGCCCGGTGATCTGCGCCTCATTGAGGTCGTCGCGCGCCACGGCGTTGAACGATGCAAGCGCCATGAGGCCTATGGCAAAAGACTGACGTATCACTGCGCGGCTCCTGAGAGGATCGAGGGGGAGGCGCCAAGCATAGTTCAATGTCTGGGTCAGAGGTCTGCGTTCCTGTTGAAATTTCCCGCCCGGCTATATCGGCACAGCGGCGAGGGGGCGCGCAGACAGGCTGACTGGCAGTACGCTGGTCGGTCGGTGCCGTGCCAGTTCGCTGGCCGCCAGCAGTTCGCGTGTATAGGCGTGGCGCGGGTGGTCAAACACCTGGGCCACGGGTCCAAACTCCACGATCCTGCCGGTTTTCATGATGGCCACCTGATCGACCAGCGAACGCATGACACTCAGGTCATGGCCGATGAATACGAGGGTCAGCCCCCGTTGCTCGCGCAGCCGTGCCAGGAGCGAGAGGATCTGATTGCGTACGGTGGCGTCCAGCGCCGATACGGGCTCATCGCAGACCAGGATGCGGGGTTCCATCGCGAGGGCGCGTGCAATGACCACACGCTGGCGCTGGCCGCCGGAGAGCTGGTGAGGAAAGCGATTCAGGAATGAGGCGTCCATGCCGACCTCTTCCAGCATGGCGCCGCACCGGGAAGCATCGACCTGCTTGCCGCGCGCCAGCAGGGCTTCACCCAAGGTCTGCAGCAGCGTGCGCCGGGGATTCAGACTGCTGGACGTATCCTGAAAGACATACTGGCACACACTTGCGAAGGCTTGCCGGCTGCGTGTGTTGCATGGATCCATGCCGAACACGCGCACGCTTCCCGTGCGGGGTTTGAGCAGGCCCATGATGGCCTGCGCCAGTGTGCTCTTGCCCGACCCCGATTCGCCTGCGATGCCCAGGGTCGTGCCCTGGCTCAGGCGCAGCGACACCTCGCTCAATGCCCGTTTGGGGCGCCAGCGCCCGTAATCGACGCTCACGCCATCGACTTCCAGTGCAAGGGGCGCATTCGCCGGGAGGTGTCGACGAGAGGAAAGCCCGACATGGGCATGCGCCGCCATCAGTGCACGGGTGTAGGGGTGCCGTGGCTGGTCGAACATCTGGTCGGCCGGGCCTTGCTCCACGACCCTTCCCTTGGACATGACCGCGATCTGGTCGGACATGGCCATGACCGCATCGAGATCATGCGAGATGAACAGCAGTGACATCTTGCGCCTGCGCTGGATATCGCGAAGCAATGCCAGTATCTGCGCCTGCGTGGTGACGTCCAGCGCAGTGGTCGGTTCATCGGCGATCAGCAAGGCAGGTTCTGCGGCAAGGGTCATGGCGATCATGGCGCGCTGCTGTTGTCCGCCTGACAGTTCGAAAGGGTGGCGCCCCAGCATGACGACGGGCTCAGGAAGTCCGACCTCGGTCAGTAGTTCGATTGCGCGAGTGCGGCGCATGGCGCGTGTCTCGCCGGAAACGGGCTTCAGTACTTCGAGAATCTGGGCACCCAGCGTCATGATGGGATTGAGCGACGCCATCGGGTCCTGGAAAATGATGCCGATCTTGCGACCGCGAATCTCGCGCATGCCCGTCTCATCGCGCTGCATGACTTCAATATCCTGAAAGCGAATGCTTCCAACCGGGGATATCTCCTCGGGCAACAGGCCCAGGCAGGCCAATGCCGTCAGGGATTTTCCGCTTCCCGACTCGCCGATCAGGCCAAGCGATTTCCCGCCAGGAATGTCCAGGCTGATGTCGTGCAGGACACGTCCGTTGCGGTGGTCGGCGCACAGCCGCCGTATGGAAAGCAGGGGTGGGTTTCTTTGCATGGCAATCCTCAGCTCAGCCGTCTGGCCAGGCGCGGATCGGCCCAGCGTTGCAGCGCACTGGCCGCCAGGTTGACAAGAATGACGAAGGTGGCCAGCACCATGACCGAAATCTGGATGACGGGATAGTCGCGGCTGCGAATGGCGTCCAGCGTCAGCCCGCCCAGGCCAGGGTGTGCAAACAGCGCTTCCATGGTCAGCGCGCCACCCACCAGTCCACCCAGAATGACGCCGGACAGCGCGATGACCTGGGAAAGACAGTTGGGCAGCACGTGTCGCCAGGTGATGCGCCACCCCGATAGACCTTTGGCGCGTGCCGTACGCACGAAGCCTGCGCGGGTCGTTTCCTTGAGCTCTTCAAACAGCGGCTTGGCGATCTGCCCCGCAATGTCCAGACCGAGAATGGCAACGGGCAAGAGCATCTGGCCGCGTATGGGCAGCCACTTCAACCAGATGGAGAACACCAGAATGCCGAGTACGCCGGTACAGAAACTGGGCACGGCAATCGACCAGACATTGAGCGCCTCGATGCAGGCGCTCAGGCGCAGGCGCGGGAAGGCCAGGGCGACAATGGCCAGTCCGACCCCCAGCACGAGGCCAAATGCCAGACTCAGTGATGCCAGTCGCAGGGTGTGCGGAATGGCTTCTATCAGCATGTCATGCACAGATGAGCCATAGCGCATCGATTCTCCGAAATCGCCTCGTGAGGCGTGTGCAAGCCAGCGCTCGAACTGCACGATCACGCTTTGATCAAGGCCAAGGTCGCTGCGCAGTTGCGCCAGGGCGAGCGCATCGTAGTCGCCGCGGGCGGAGTAGTAGTCAGTGATATCGCCAGGCGCCGCCCGCACCAGGAAGAACAGCGTGAACGTAATCACGGCGACGGCGAACAACTGGCGAGCGACCTGCATCGCACTGCTGAACAGGGCATTCAAGATTCAAGCTCCAGAGGGGCGTGCAAGCGGATCGAAGCGACGGCGCAGCCGGTGTCCGATGATCGATAGCGCCAGTGAAGTCAATGCCAGGGCAAAGACGGGAAACAGCAACGCACCGGGCGCCTGCTCGGCGAATGGCACGGCAGTGGCGATGATGCGGCCCCAGGTGGGGACATCGGGGGCTACACCCAGCCCGAAGAAACTGAGCACGGACTCGGTGACGATGGCGCGTGGCACCACGATGGCGAGCTGCGTGAGCAGCGTTCCGGAGATGTTGGGCAGCACGTGACGCCACGCGATCAGGGTTGGGGCAACCCCCATGACGCGTGCCGCACGGACATAGCCGGCTGCCATCTCCCGTTCGTAGGCGGCGCGGGCGACATAGCCGAAAAGGGGCATGAACGAGATGCCAACGGCCAGGATGACGGAGCCGGTGCCCACGCCGAACGCCACCATGAGCGCCAGCGACAGCAGAATGGGCGGCAAGGTGCGGATCATGTCGAACACCAGGTAGACCAGGCTGCGTGCAGCGCCGCCTAGGGCACAGCCCAGCAGGCCCAGGCCCGCACCGCCCGCCAGGGCGATGGCGCCGGACAGGAATGCCACCTCAAGCGTGAGCCGGGTGCCCGCGACGACGCGTGAGAAGACGTCGCGCCCGAAGTTGTCGGTGCCCAGCCAGTGCGTGGCCGAGGGTGCCAGGTTGCGCGACAGCAGATTCTGGGCGTAGGGATCGTGCGCCAGCAGGAGCGGCCCGACGGTGGCCAGCACCAGTGCGATGAGCAACAGCACCCAGGGCCACAGCCGTGCGATATGCGCAAGCCCTGTCATGTGGAGAGCCACGTGCGTGCCAGGCCGCCGTCCACGCGATTCTGGCTCCACGTGTAGCCCGTCGTATAACCGTGCACCTTGGGCGCAATGCCGATGGCGTCGGAGGCGTGTCCCACGCCTACGGTATAGAGCTTGTCCATCACGTGTTTCCAGGCTTGCAGGTATTTCGCACGCGCTTCGCTGGCGTTGGGCGAGGACACGGCCGCAGCGATCAGGCTGTCTAGGGTCTTGTCCTGGATGCCGCCCCAGAGCATGGGGCTGGGGCCGTCGGAAAGCAGGCGTGCATAGCGCAGGTAGACGTCGGCACGAGGGCCTGAATGGAAGGGCGCAAGATCCCAGTCGTAGAGGGACAGGGCGCGTTGTGCGCCGATGTCGTCCAGTGCCTGGTGATCGATCTTGAAACCGAGCTGGCGGACCATTTGCACCGCAACCTGTGCATAGTCGTTCTGCCACGAGACCACTTTCAAGGTGTGTGCGGAAGGATCGACGCCAGCCTGATCGAGCAACTGGCGCGCGCGCGCCAGGTCCGGTTTGTCGAAGGGGTCAGCCTGCTCGAGCGAACGGTCCCAGTAGAAGGTGTCAGGACGCATGGGTTGATCGCTGGTGACGCCTTCCTTGGCAACGAAGTTCATGTAGGCGCGCTTGTCCACGCACAGGGCGATGGCCTGGCGTACACGGGCATCCTGCATCAGCGTGCTGGGCTTGCGATTGTTGAACGACAGAAAGTACCAGGCCGAATCCTTCAGGTACTGAATGCCGATGCCGTCATTGCGCAGTGCGTCCAGTTTGTCCTGGCCGACGTGGGCGACGTGCAGGTCACCCGAGCGCAGTGACATGCTGTTGTCACGATCGCCGCGCAGATCGAAGGCGACGGCATCCAGGTAGGGCAGGCCGGCCTGCCAGTACTTGTCGAAAGCGGGTGCATGGAACTGCACGTCGGGTTGCCACTTGCCGAAGGTGAAGGGGCCGGTGCCGATGGGCTGGCGGATGGTGTCATCCCAGCCGTTCGACTCCGGCGCAACGATCCACAGCTCGGAAAGCAGATTCAGAAAAGGGGCGTAGGGCTCGGCCAGATCGACCTGCAGCGTGTTGGGTGCGGGTGTGCTGAGGCCGGTGACCTGTTTCATGGCGCCGCTGAGCCAGCCGCCCTTGATCTTGTCGCGCACGCGCTCGAAGTTGGCCCTGACATCCTGGGCGGTGAGTTCACGCCCGTTGTGAAAGTGCACATTTGAACGGATGATGAACGTGTATCGGCGACCGTCAGGTGAGATGTCGAAACGCTCGGCGAGAAAGGGTTTGACTGTGCCATCATCGGCAATGCTTGTCAGCGTTTCGGCATAGACCTGTTGCACCGAGATGGAGCCGGAGTGACGATGGGGGTCGGAAGTGTCCAGTCCGATGAGCGCGATTTTCAGCGTGCCGCCTTTGCGCGGCGTGGCCGTCTGGGCGGTGACCAGCGCAGGGGCCAGGCCAATGGCACCGGCGGCACTCAACAGTTTCAGCAGGGTTCTACGTTGCATGACTTTCAATCCTGGCAAGGGGAGTTGGAGAACGGGAGGGGGTGGCCATCCATGCCGTCCAGGGGCAAGCCCAGGTGGCTCAGGACGGTGGGTGCGTAATCGATCAGGCTGACGGGGTGACTGCAGGTGCCGGGCGCGAACCGTCCGCCCTGAACGATCAGGAAGGGCGCCTGTTCGTGCTTGCCCAACCCGCCGTGCTGGCCAAAGCCCGTGTACGACTTTTTTTCGGCAGGGTCGGCGGCAATCCAGCTCAAGCCGCGCACGCCCTGCGGGTTGCAGCTGTCGGTGGCGCTGAATGTTCCGGCGATGGCGCATGCAGGGTCGTTGATGGGCATGCCGATATCCGCCAGGGCATCGCCTTGAAATACGCTGCCGCACCAGGGTTGCTCATGCAAGAAAGCGACGATGGAGGCAATGCGGCTTGCAGCCCGTGCCGTCACACCCACGATGAATGCGGTGCCGTTGGGGGCGACGACGACTTCCGTGCTGTCCGCAGCCTCTTTCAGTCCGGCGTGCACGAGTGAAGAACCGACATCGATTTCACCCACGACGGATTCCATGCCATGGTCGGAGCCCACCATCAGCAGAATGTCTTCGCCTCGCGCCCGCAAGGTGGCGACTGTATCGAGCACGTGGGCCACGCAGCGTTCGGCATGGCCGATCGCCTGCAGGTGCCGTGGTGAACCCAGTGCGTGAGCGTGGCCAGAATGATCAGGTTCGGACAGCCACAGGGTGGCAACCGCGGGTGGACGTGTGCCGAGCAGCATGGCGCAAAAAGCCGTTGTCATTTCCGCATCGCCCGCTGCGCCACTGGTGATCGCCAGCGCGGGCGCTGACGCATGTCCGGGGCCGTAGGACCCTGCCCGATGAAAGACGTGTCCGTGGGCATCGGGGTCGCTGAAGTAGGCGGCGCCGGGCGACACGTTGGAATAGATGGCTGCACCGCCGTAGTCAGCGGTGCGCTCGGCCAGCGTCGGCACGCGCAGCGTGTGTCCGGTGGCCGCGCGCATCTGCGCACGAAAATCCGGGTGGCCGACCGAGTGGTTTTTCAGCCCGTCGCCCACAGGCAGCAACATGCAATTACCCAGCAAACCATGACTCGCCGGCAGGCAACCCGTGGCGATGGTCGCGGAGCTGACGCGTGTGGTGGAAGGGAAGACGCCGCGCGCCTGGCTGAACCAGGTCGACTGGCTGGCGAATGCCGTCAGCAGCGGAGCGGTTTCCGGGGTGACCAGATCGCGCCGAAGACTGTCGCAGATCACAATGATTACGCGTTTTTCTTTCATGGAAAAATAATATCAACCGTATATTTCAACTGCGTGACATTGTGGATAATAAGGTGGCTTAAGTTGATGTTATTTAAGAAGAAAATTAATTGAAAGGTATATAAAAACGGCAAACCAAAAATAATGGTTTGCCGCTATGAAAATAAACTAAAAAACTTATTTGGCACGCCGGTCACGCAGGATCAATGGGCGACACCATTCAGTGCATAGTCGAAAATGTCGAAGTTGCGCAGGCGGCCATCGATGGCGCGTTGGCGGTACGCCGGTGTGAGCGGATGGGAGAGAAAGAATGGGACGCGTTGCTCTGACAGACCGCCATGAGAGCGCAGGGGGTGATCTCCCACGGTGCTCAAGTCGTGCTCATCCTGGCGCGAGCCAAGTACAAATGACGCTTCCGAAATGGCCACCAGATCAGCCTCGCGGTCCAGCGGGAGTTCCAGGCGTTCAGCGGCTTCGCGGCCAGACAGCACTTCATGCACCCCGGTCATTTTCTCGATGGCTTGCTTCATGGCGGGAATGTGCGAGGGGTCCTTGGCATAGATGCGGACAAACGAACCCAGCGCGCCGTGATGTCGAACAAAGGGATCGGTGATGGGGCAGATGACGCGGGCGCTCCCCGGGCCGAACTCGGCTTCCAGCTGGTCCTGCAGGAAAATGGCGTTGGGCTGACCCTGCTCGTCCGTCTTGTCCGACATGCCGTGGTCCGCTATGCATGCCACGACCGCGCCTGCATCGATGAAGGCTTGCAGTCTTGCGTCGACGGCGGCCAGAAAGGCATCGGATTGCGCGGCGCCTGGTGCGAATTTGTGCTGGATGTAGTCGGAAAGCGATAGGTAGAGCAGGCGGGCCTGACCAGTACGCAGCAGCGCGAGACCGGCATCCAGTACAAAAAGCGATAGATCGCCCGAGTACATGTCCGGGACAGCGCGACCTACCAGCGCGGGCACATCGGTTACGCCGTGCTCTGCCACGTTGCACTGATCCGCTTTTTCTGACGAGAAGCAGATCCCCGCCATCCCGTGGCCCAGCACTTTGCGCAATTTGTCCTTGGCGGTCACCGCCGCTGTCGGCACACCCGCCTGCGAGAGCAGGCCGAGAATGGTCTCACCGCGAAGCATCGCGGCGTCGGTCATCATGATCTCGCGCCCTGTCTCGCGATCCAGAAAGTAGTTGCCGCCAATGCCGTGAACGGCAGGGGGCGCACCGGTCACGACGGACACGTTGTTCGGATTGGTGAACGATGGCATGACGCAGTCTGCAACGGCACCAAAACCATTCTGATAACAGCGTGCGATCGTTGGGCAGATGCCGTCGGCGATGCCGCGCGTGATGTATTCCGGATCGCAGCCATCTATGCATATGACGACAGTGGGGACCTGTGGCAGGGCGTATTCGCGACTGTGCAGCGTAATGGTGTTGGGCATGTATCTGTAATCGAGTGGAGTAAGTGCGATCAGAATATCGTGCCAATAAGTCCTATGTTGTGATATATCTTGTGCCCGATATGAGTATTTCTCACGTATATCGTCATCAAATGGTCACTAATGTCCCGGATTCCCCCGCTTCCCGCCTTGCGCGCCTTCCTTGCCGCCTGCCGCAACGGAAGCTTTACTGCCGCCGCAGAAGAGCTGAACGTGACGCACGGTGCCATCAGCCGCCAGATTCACCTGCTTGAAGACTGGCTGGGCCAGACCCTGTTCGAACGGATGGGCCAGCGCATGGCGGCCACCCCGCATGCCCTGGCATTCGCTCAGGAGGTGAGCGAGGCCATGGCGCGTATCGAGGACGCCGCGCGCCGGTATGGTCGTGGGCGGGCGTCGAGTGTGCTGCGCGTCAATGCGCCAGCGACCTTCGCCATGCGCTGGTTGATTCCCCGGCTGCCTGAGTTCTATGCGCTGCATCCTGGCATCCTGGTGCAGGTGCAGACCGCCACGACGCAGCAGTTGGCCCTGGCGGGAAGCTTCGACCTGGCCATACGCACGGGTCAGGCGAGCATCAACCATTTTTCCGCATTGCCCTTCATGCAGGAGTGGCACACGGTCCTGGCGGCTCCGGCACTGCTGGCCAGGCGTCCTCTGGAGACGCTGGAGCAATTGGCCGATCACGTCCTGCTGGAGACCGAAACACGGCCCGGTCAATGGCAGCAATGGTTGAACGCCGCGGGCGTTCGTGACGAGCCGGACGCGCCACGCCAGCGCTTTGACCACTTCTACGTCACTTACTGTGCGCTGATCGACGGGCTGGGACTGGCGATTGGACCGCTGCCCACCCTTGATCGCGACCTGGCGGCCGGGCGCATCGTGCAACCGTTTCCAGCCTTGCGCACGCCGGCCCGGCAATATCATTGCCTCACCCCGGCCGGCGTACCCAAGACCGCCGCACATCGCAAGTTCGAGACGTGGCTGCTGGCGCAAGGTGCCGGGGAGTAATGGGGCTGACCTGAGGCGCGATCCTCGATCAGTCAGCGTCGCTTCAGGGCTGCGCCGAAAGTGATGCCCAGCACAGGCAGCAATACGGCGGACACGCCGAAGATCCATGCAGCACCGGCAACGTCCACCAACATGCCGGCCAGCGCCACGCCCACTGCCTGACCCATGAACAGGCAGGAGGCAAACCACGCGACGGCGGTGCCACGTGCCTGGGGCACCATTTGGGTGGCGTTGGTCTGCAGGGTGGCGTGCAGCAGGTAATAGCCAAAACCTGCCATGACGCTGGCAAGCAGGCCAACAGCCCAGATGGGGCCGATCAGATAAAGCACGAATGCCAGTCCCAGCACGAGGCCTCCGGCCACGACCATGCCGCTCTCGCCCAGGCGTGCGAGGATGCGCCGTGCGACAAAGGTGTAGGCCAGTCCGCCCGCGGCATACACGGCGACCACGGCGCCCGCCAATGTCAGAGACAGGCCGTAGCGCACATGCAGATACGCCGGTGCGAAGGCCAGCGACCCGAACACCAGCATGCCCTCGACGAATGCCGTTGCCAGAACCACGCGCGCCCAAGGTGTGCGCCAGACGATGGCGGCCTGCGCCATGAAGCGCGGGTGCACCTGGTCTGCGTCTGGCGTGTCACCCGTGCGATGTTGCCGCTTCAGCTCTCGTTGCAACAGCACACCCACGACCAGATAGCCGAACACCAACAGCACGAAGGCCCAGCGCCAGCCCAGGGTGTCGGCGAAAAGACCGCCCAGGACCTGACCCAGAGACATGCCGAGAATGGTGCCCGTCAGAAAGCGGGCGAGGGTCTCCTGGCGGCGTTCGTAGGGCACGTTGTCGCCAATCCAGGCCATCGACAGCGGCACAATGCCCGCACCGGCAGCACCGGAGGCGGCCCGCGCGGCGATCAGAATCGGCAATGACGTCGCCAGTGCTGCCACCGAGCTGCCGATCGCACAGGCCAGCGTCGCCCATGCAATCACCCGATACTTGCCATAGCGATCGCCCACCGGGCCGAACACGATTTGGACCAGCCCGTAGGCAATGGCGAATGCGGTGACGACATAGGCGGCTCCTCCGGTGGTGGTGCCGAAATCGAGTGCGAGTTGCGGCAACATTGCATCGCAGATGCGAAAGGCGCTGGAACTGACGAACGCGGCAAGCGCAAGCAGCGTGATGGCGCGTTTCTCGTCATCGGGCGCCAGGGCCAGGGAAGGTGCTGGCGTTGAGGGTTGGGGAGTCATGAACGATGGCAGTGGGTTACGGCCTTGCACGACGCTGCCGGAGCAGGCATGGGGCGCAAGGGGCGGTGTGGCATTCAATCGGAGCAGGTGTCATAGTAGCGGTGCAGGCGTAGACTCACAAAAAATAAATCCAAAGGAGATCGCATTGAACAACCTCAAATTCTTGTCCAAGGCCCTGCTCGCCCTGGCTCCCCTTGTTTTTGCCAATCCGGCGCAGGCGCAGGAATTTCCGCCAGAGAAATCGGTGACGCTGGTCGTAGGCTTTGCTGCGGGCGGCGCAGCCGATGCGGCGGCGCGCCTGATTGCCAGGCAGCTAGGGGAGAATATCGGGGCGAAGGTCATTGTCGACAACAAGGCTGGCGCAGGTGGCAACATTGCACACCAGTACGTGGCGAATGGCCCGGCCGACGGTTCGATGCTGCTGTTCGGCTCCATCGGGCCGCTGACGATCGCACCGCACATCATGAAGCTCGGCTATGACCCCTTCAAGGATCTCGCCGCCGTTTCCGGTGGGGTCAACTTCCCCAACGTGCTGGTCGTGCACAAGGGCCTTGGCGTCAAGACCTTGGGCGAATTCGTGGCCCTGGCCAAGAGCAAGCCAGGCGCAGTCGACTACGCCTCCACTGGCGTGGGTTCGGCGTCGCATCTGGCGGGTGAGCTTCTGGCGCAACAGGCTGGCGTGGAAATGGTTCACGTGCCCTACAAGGGGGGGGCGTTGGCCTTGCAGGACAATCTGGGCGAGCGTGTGGCTTCTTACTTTTCGGCACCGCCCACGGCACTGCCTCATGTGGAAAGCGGCAGGTTGATACCTCTGGCCACGACGGGCAGAACGCGCCCGTCCTACATGCCCGACATTCCGACGGTTGCCGAGTCGGGTTATCCGGACTTCGAAGCGTTGAACTGGTATGCCTTCGTGGCACCCGGCAAGAACCCCGAGGCCATTCTGGATCGATGGAACCAGGAAATCGTAAAGGTGCTCAACGATCCGTCGGTGAAGGATGCGCTGAACAAGCACGGGCTGACCCCGCAGCCCACGACGCGCGCGGAGCTCACAGCCTTCATGCGTGAAGAAGACAAGAAGTGGGGCACGATCGTGCGTGAGCGCAATATCAAACCGGAGTGATTTTCCTGGGTTTGTTTTGCCGAGGTATCGGTCAGCCCGGCTTCGTGTTGCGCAAGGTTTCCAGGAAGTTCTGCGCTGCCGCCGACAGCGACCGTTTTTTCTTCAAGAGTATGCCGATCTCGCGCGATGCTGTGGGTGAGTGCAGCGCCACGCTGGACAGGCGCGTGGCGTCCATCAGACGCAGGGCCAGTTGCGGGACGGCCGCGATGCCCACGCCGGCGGCAACCATTGCGCCTACTACCGAAATATTGTCCGACATATAGTGGATATCGGGCATCTTGCCCGAGGCCGCAAGGACACGGTCGGTCACCTGACGGATGCTGCTGGCCGGGCTGCTGGCGATATAGGGCCGATCGGAGAAAGCACTCCAGTCCACACGCGACCGGCGTGCCAGGGGATCGTCGATGGGGCAGATCAGCACGAACTTTTCCCTGAGCAACGTAGAGAAGGTGACGCTTGCCGGCTGGTCAGGCGTTTCAATGGAAATGCCGATGTCGGCATTGCCCTGCGCCACCGCCTCTGTGATCTGGCGGGCCGAGACCGCATGGATGTTCAGGCGCACCTGGGGATGCGACGCCTGGAAAGCGCGTGCTGCCGCAGGCAGCAACGCAGAGGCGATGGAAGGAAGCGCCCAGACATTGATGCTGCCGCGACGGCCTGCCACGAATTCGGAAAGATCACCCAATGAGTCGCGCAACTCCGACAACATGCGCATGGCGATGGGCACCAGTTCTGCACCGGCGGTGGTGAGTGCCACGCCATGCTTGTCTCGGTCGAAAAGCCTGGTGTCGAGCTTCTGTTCTGCCGCCTGCACGCGCCGGCTGAGCGCAGGTTGCGAGATGTGCGCACGCTCGGCCGCTTTGCGAAAACTGAGTGTTTCCGCGACCAGCAGCACGGCCTCCAGTTCTGAGATGGTCACCGTCATGTTTGTCTGCCTTGACGGGGCAGCGCCTCATCTCCATTTGCAAGAGCATGATCGCTACGCCGATTTTCGTGATGCATTTTTATTATTACCAAGATATGAATATATCAATTTTCATATCAATTGAACCGTCGCATACTGACGTCACTAGTCAACAGGCACGGAGAAAGACATGAACGAGCCCCGCAAACGGCTGCGTATTGGCGTGGGCGCTGGCATGGCCGATGACCGCATTGGTCCCGCCATGCCGCTGCTGGAAAGCTGCGACATCGACTATCTGGTGTGTGAGTGCCTTGCCGAGCGCACGATTGCGCGCGAGGCCTTGTCGCGCAAGCATGACGGGGCCCATGGCTTTAACCCCATGCTGGCGCAACGCATGAACGCGTTCCTGCCCCTATGCCGTCAAAAAGGTGTGCGGCTGGTGTCCAACATGGGTGCGGCCAATCCGATCGGTGCAGCCCAGGCCGCGCTGGACATCGGTCGCGATCTCGGGTGGGATGACCTGATGTGCGCGGCGGTCGTTGGCGATGACGTGGCTGACAGGGTGCGGCGTCATCCCGAACTTCGTCTGATGGATCGTGATCTGCCGCTGGAGTCGATCCTGCCCCGTCTGGCTTCTGCCAATGCTTATCTGGGTGCCGACGTCGTGCGCGATGCGTTGGCGACCGGCGCGCATGTCGTCATGACCGGTCGTGTGGCTGACCCCTCTTTGTTTCTTGGTGTGGCGCTGCACCACCACGGGTGGGGCTACGACGATCTGCCCAGGTTGGCTGCTGGCACCATCATGGGCCATTTACTGGAGTGCTCCGCGCAAATCACGGGCGGCTATTTTGCCGATCCGGGAAAAAAGGACGTTCCAAGATTGGCAGAGCTCGCCTACCCCTTTGCCGACCTCGAAAGCGACGGTGGCCTTTGCATAGGCAAACCCCCTGGCTCGGGCGGACGCCTGGATCGCATGACCTGCGCCGAGCAGGCCTTGTACGAAATCCATGACCCATCGGCCTACATCACGCCAGACTGCGTCCTGAATCTGGAAGGCCTGCATTTCGAGGAGCTCGGGGCGGACCGCGTGGGGGTCAAAGGGATTCGCGCTGCGCCGCGCACCGATAGCTACAAGGTGGTGGTGGGCTATTTCGACGGTTGGATCGGCACGGGTGAGGTGGCCTACGCAGGGGTAAACGCCATTGCCCGGGCCCGACTGGCGGCCGACACAGTCAAGGAGCGGTTTCGCCTGGACGGCGGGGTGGCCAGCGATCTTCAGGTGGATCTGATTGGCATCAGCAGCCTGCATGGCGATTTCGGGCAGGCCTGCAACCAACTACCTTACGAGGTCCGGCTACGAATCGCTGCACGCTGCCCGGACAAGAAAAGCGCGCATCTGTTGGGCGATCACGTGCGACAACTGAATATGCAAGGCCCCTACGGCGCAGGTGGCCCCGCGAACCTGGGCGCCAGGGAAGTGATCGCCGTGGACGCAGTGCTCATTCCGCGCGACTGGGTGAGTCCCGAAGTCATTACCTTGGGAGCGAAATCATGAGCATTCTGGTATACGACATTGCCCACGCGCGGGCGGGCGACAAGGGCAACACGTCGAGCATTGCCGTCATTGCTTATGACGATGACGGTTGGCAGACGCTGTGCCGATCGCTTACTGCTGAACGTGTGGAGCAGGCGTTCGCCCACCTGGGCGCGGGCAAGGTCAGACGTTATCAGGTGACCAGCCTCAGGGCGCTGAATTTCGTCATCCCGAATGTGCTGGCAGGCGGTGTGACGCGGTCACTGCGCCTGGATCCTCACGGCAAGACATTCAGTTCGCTGATGCTGGGCATCGAGCTTGACGTGCCGGGCGACGAACGTCGTGCCAGCCCGTCGCAATCTTGAAAGGAGCGGTCATGTACCCACCTGCACAACCCATGGAAACCAGGCTGTTTGCCCGGTTGCCCGAATCGCTTCATCTGACGCAGGAGCCCTCGAGCTGGCTGGCGGCGCGCCATGTGCAGATGCACTCTTTCCTGGAAGGGCCAGCGTTTGATCGGGCCGGCAATTTGTGGTGCGTCGACCTGGCACATGGCCGCATTCTGCGTGTCGATCCGGCAGGAAATTTTGAGGTGATCATCCGCTATGAGGGCGAGCCAAATGGTCTGAAAATTCACCGTGATGGGCGCATTTTTGTTGCTGACCACCTGCATGGGCTGATGCTTGTCGACCCCGAGGCGCGCACCATTTCACCCTATCTGCAACATGTCCAGCGAGAAGGACTGCGAGGCCTGAACGATCTGTTCTTCGCTTCCAACGGCGATCTGTATTTCACCGATCAAGGTGAAAGCGCGTTGGAAAATCCCACGGGTCGCGTGTTCCGCCTGCGCGCGGATGGCAAGACGGTGGACCTTCTGATGGATGGCCTGGCCGGACCGAACGGCCTGGTCATGAATCAGGCCGAAACGGTGCTGTATGTGGCCATTACGCACGACAACGCGATTTACGCGCTGCGCCTGGAACCTTCCGGCCAAATGAAAAAAGCGAGCCGGTTCATCCAGCTTTCTGGCAGCACCGCAGGGCCGGATGGCCTGGCGATCGATAGCGCTGGCAATCTTGCCGTCGTGCACGCCCAGGCTGGCACCGTGTGGTTGTTCAGCCCCCTGGGCGAACCGCTCTATCGCATCCGGTCCTGCGCGGGCATGCGCACCACCAACGTCGCTTTTGGCGGGAAGGACGGGCGCACGCTGTTCATTACCGAGGCGGAGCAGGGCGTGATTCTGCAAGCGCATATGCCGCAGCCGGGCAAACCGATGTACTCGCACTTGAACTGAGCCGCTTCGGTCGCAAGAGCCACCGAAAAGCTTCTCAACCAGAAAACAGACACATGGAGACGACAAATGAGTTCTTTCAAATTGATAGCCGGGCTGGCCTTGAGCCTGGCTGCCCTGACCACGGCACAGGCCGCCGGGTCTTATCCCGAGCGCCCGATCCGTTTGATTGCCACCTATGGACCAGGTAGCTCCATCGATATCATTGCGCGCCTGGTAGCCAAGCCTTTGGGTGACGCGCTGGGCCAGACGGTGATCGTGGAGAACAAGCCGGGTGCCGGGGGCGACCTGGGCACCGACCACGTCGCAAAGGCTGCCAAGGATGGCTACACCATAGGCTTTGCTTCGGCCGGACCGATCACGGTCAATCCCAATGCCCGTAGCAAGATGCCTTACGATCCGCTCAACGATCTGGCTCCTGTCGCGCTGCTGGCCACGGGTCCAAATGTGATCCTGGTCAATCCCGGGATGCCGGTCAAGAGCCTGAAGGAACTGACCGACTACATCAAAGCCAATCCAGACAAGGTCAATTACGCCTCAGCCGGCGTAGGCACCAGCGGTCACATTGCAGGCGAGTTGTTCCAGCACCTGTCCAAGACCGAGATCCTGCACGTGCCCTACAAAGGCAACAGCGATGCGATCACGGACACGCTGGGCGGCCGCACGCAGATGGTCATCAGTGGGGTTCCGCCGATTCTGTCCTTCGTGAAGTCGGGCCAGCTGCGTGCCCTGGCCGTGGCCGACACCAACCGTTCGCCTTTGTTGCCGGACGTGCCCACGGTAGCCGAGGCTGGCCTGGCGGGTGCCGAAAGTGTGGCTTGGTACGGCATTGTCGCTCCTGCCGGTACGCCGCAGCCTATCCTGGATCGTCTGCATGACGAGATCGTCAAGGCAGTAAACAGTCCCGACATGAAAGAAAAATTCGCCAGCCTGGGCATCGTTGCTTCTGCGGACAGTCGCGCCGCATTTGGCCAGCGCATGGTGGATGAACACGCCCGATTCAAGGCGCTGTTCAAACAGATCAATCTTGTCATGGACTGAGGCGATGATGTCACGCACCGTTATCGTTACTGGCGCCAGCGGGCTGGTTGGCTCTGCTGCCGTTGATTCCTTTCTGAATGCGGGTTGGGAGGTCATTGCGGTTTCCCGGCGACGTCCGGAAATCATCAGTTCGAGACCCTATACTCATCTGCAGCTGGATCTGCAGGACGCGGCCGCCTGCGAGCGCGCGCTGCAAGCCGTGCCGCAAGTCTCGCATGTGTTCTACGCCGCGGTGTATGAAAAGCCGGGGCTTATCGCAGGTTGGCGCGACCCCGAGCAGATGAGTACCAACTTGACCATGATCCGGAATGTGATCGAACCGCTGGTCCGTCGTGGCGGACTGCAACATGTAACGCTGCTGCAGGGGACCAAGGCTTATGGCGTGCACCTGCATCCTATCCGGGTGCCCGCGCGCGAGCGCGAGCCTCGTGACGATCATCCAAATTCGTACTGGTTTCAAGAGGACTACATTCGCGAAAAAGCTGCCCAGAGTGGCTTTGGCTGGACCATTTTCCGCCCCACGATCGTGGTCGGCCCCAATGTGGGCGTGGCCATGAACACTGTGCCGGTGATTGGCGTGTATGCCGCACTCTGCCGCGCTGAGGGCAAACCGTTCGGTTACCCCGGGCATATCTCGTATCCGCGAGAAGCGGTGGACGTGCGCCTGATTGGCGACGCGGGAGTATGGACGGCAGAAAACTCACACTCGTGGAATGAACACTACAATCTCACTAACGGTGAGGTCTTCAGTTGGCGAGACCTGTGGCCATCGCTGGCGGAGTATCTGCAGGTCGAACCGGGCGTGGATCGACCTGTCCAACTTGCCGAGTACCTGCCCAGCCGTGCCGGCCTGTGGGATGACATCGTCAAGCAGCATGACCTGAGGCCTTTGAGCATGGCGCAGATTCTTGGCGAATCGCACCATTCTGCAGACGCGCGATTTGGCTATGGCCTGCAAACGCCACCACCACCGGCCTTCGTCAGCACTGTCAAAATCAAGCAGGCAGGCTTTGCTCAGACCTATGACACCGAAGCATGCGTCAAGCACTGGCTTGACGTTCTGATGGAGCGAAAGATCATCCCGCATCGCGCGGGTTGACGCTTGGGCTCACAGCCCCCCAAGCCTGTTTCGCTAAGCGCGCTCATGCCAGCTTCGAGCGCCGCTACCCACCTTTCAGCGATGCCCTGCACCTTCGACGCATAGACGCAGGCGCGGGATGCCTCCGTGTCCCGCGCGCCGCCGCCAGGCCGAATGAGGCGATTACCGCCAATGGTCTACCAAACGCCCCAAGAATAAAAACGCGCTCCATGCGCAATTAGGCGATAAGGCTACTCTTTCGAGTACAATCATTTCGGTCGAAATCATTGCAGTGCATCTTATTCCGACCTCAAGCGCCGCCTAGGCTCCTCGTTTTTCTTCGCCACGCACGCCGCCATTGCATCGACTGGTGCCCCATTCCGGGGTGCCTGTCTTGCCGTGCTCGTCCGTGTCCAGGATTTTCATCAGAAGGATTTCCGCTTCGTTATGCAAGACAGTCCCCTCTTTCAGTTATCCATTGTCACGACCATCGTTTTGTTGGTGGGGTTCTACGTCGCTACCTTCCTGATGTCGCTCACCATCAGCAAGAAAAACGAGAGTGTCGACAGCTACATGGTGTCCAACAGTGCTGTCGGGTTCGGCATGTCGGCCGCCAGCATGATCGCCACCTGGATCTGGGCCGCGTCTTTCTACGCCAGTGCCTCCTCGGGTTTCAAGTTCGGTGTTTCCGGCC
>JAEYZR010000055.1 GCA_023427945.1 Pseudomonadota bacterium
TTTGTCGTGGACGCCGCGGGCCGCGTGGCGGCACGCCTGCCCGATTACACCGAAGGTGTGAATGTGGTGGACATCGATGGCGAGGGGCGGGTCGTTCCCGTTTCGGCCCAGGCCGATATGCCGCCATTGTCCAGCGAGGCCCAGGTTTACGAGGCCCTGGTGCTGGGCACGCGCGACTATCTGCTCAAGAACGGTTTTCGCACGGCCGTCCTCGGGCTGTCCGGCGGTATCGACTCCGCGCTGGTGCTGGCCATCGCGGTAGACGCCATCGGTGCCGAAAATGTCCGCGCCGTCATGATGCCCTCGCGCTACACCGCCGACATTTCACAGACCGATGCGGCCCAGATGGCACGCAATCTGGGCGTACGTTACGACACCTGGGCCATTGGCTCGATCGTGGATGCCGTCGAGAACACGCTGGCAGACGAGTTTTCCGGCCTGCCGGTCGATGCCACCGAGGAAAACATCCAGGCGCGTGCGCGCGGTGTGCTTCTGATGGCGCTGTCCAACAAGACTGGCGCCATCGTGCTCACCACCGGCAACAAGTCCGAGCTCACCACCGGTTATTGCACCCTGTATGGCGACATGGCCGGAGGGTTTGCGGTCATCAAGGATGTACCCAAGACGCTCGTCTATCGTCTGTCGGTCTGGCGTAATCGCATCGGTGAAGTCATCCCCGAGCGCATCATCACGCGTGCGCCATCGGCCGAACTGCGCCCGGACCAGACCGATCAGGACAGTCTGCCGCCTTACGACGTGCTGGACGCCATCATCGAGCGCTACGTCGAGCACAACATGCCTGCCGCCGATATCGTGGCGCAAGGCTACAGCGCGGCGGCAGTGGAGCAGGTGGTGCGATTGCTGCGCATCAACGAATACAAACGGCGCCAGGCACCTCCGGGCCCGCGTATTTCCCAACGCGCTTTCGGCCGCGATTGGCGCTATCCTGTGACCAACGGCTTCAAAGAAACCATTCAAGGACAGAAAAAGTGAAATTAGTCACCGCGATCATCAAACCGTTCAAGCTGGACGAAGTGCGTGAGGCTTTGGCGGAATCGGGCGTCAGCGGTTTGACGGTCACCGAAGTGAAGGGGTTTGGACGGCAGAAAGGGCACACCGAGCTCTATCGTGGCGCTGAGTATGTCGTTGATTTTCTGCCCAAGATCAAAGTGGAAGTCGTGCTGCCCGACGATCGTGTCGAGGAAGCCATCACGGCTATCGAAAAAGCGGCCCGCACCGGCAAGATCGGCGATGGCAAGATTTTCGTCACCCCGGTTTCCAAGGCCTTGCGCATTCGCACCGGCGAACTCGACGACGACGCAATCTGACCGGTCGTCATGGCGTTACGTGCAACGATATACAAGGCCACGCTCAATGTGGCCGACAGCGACAGGCATTACTACGACAGTCATCTGCTCACCATCGCCCGCCATCCCTCGGAAACCGACCTGCGGATGATGGTGCGCGTGCTGGCGTTCTCCATGCACGCCAGCGAGCAGCTCGCCTTCACGCGGGGCATTTCCGAAACCGATGAGCCGGACCTGTGGGAGAAGGATCTCACCGACCTGATCCGCTTGTGGGTCGAAATCGGGCAACCTGAGGAACGTCGTATCCAGAAAGCGTGTGCCAGGGCGCAGCAGGTGATCGTCTACTGTTTTGGCGGGCATGCCAGCGAGATCTGGTGGCGTGGCGTGCGCGACAGACTGGGGCGGCTGGACAATCTGAGTGTGGTCTCCATCCCCCAGGCATCGGCACAGGCGCTGGGTGAACTGGCTCAACGCACTATGCAGATCAACGTCAACATCTCCGATCGTGTCGTGTATTTCAGCGGCGAGAAAGGCGAGGTGATGGTCGAGCCGGAAATCTGGCGCTGACGCAGCGGCTCTGGCCGCTCAAGCCTTGCGGATTTCGTGGTTGGCCATCGTCCAGAACGCAGGCAGGAAACACTCCTGCACCAGCAGGGGTTGTTCGCTGCGCCAGAACACCGATTGCCGTGCAAAAAGAGCCTGGCCTACAGCCTGGGTAGCCGCGGTCTGGCCATGTACACGCATCACTGCATACCAGAAGGGATCGCCCAGCTTCAGTTGACGCCACGTGAACGGGTCGCGGGTGATGTCGCGGTCGCCATACAGCATGTCGGCCAGAGGGCGTGTGTTCAGGCGCCGCATGCCTGACCAGGTGCTCCTGGAGGCGGGCAGCAGGGCAATGCTGCGTGCGCTCACGCAGTCCACGCCATCGATGGACATGACGACTTCTCGCACCCAGACAGGTGAGCCTGCTGGACGGTTTAAGGTGATGGCGTCGATACGGGGCAGGCCGGTCGAGAACTCCCGGGTGACACGCAAACGAACCTCGCCCAACGTACGTAGTCCGGCGGTCAGCGCGCGCGGGCGAAAGAGCCAATGGCGTTGCAATGGACTCAATCGGCCAGCGGGCTTGTGCAACCACGGATATTGAACAGACAGTGACAAAGCAGACATGCCCGATATTCTAACGGGCACGCGGCTCACAAAGTTGGCTCATCCGAAGTAAGATCGCGCCTTGAGAGAAGATGGACCTTATGGAAAAAGTACGAATTTCGAAGCTGATGTCCGAGCGCGGCTTATGTTCGCGGCGTGAAGCCGACGCCTTCATCGAGCGCGGGTGGGTGAGGGTGGACGGTGAAGTCGTGGCCGAACTGGGCGCGCGCGCTTTTCCCCATCAGGTCATCACCCTTGAGCGCGCTGCGCAGGCCAAGCAGTCGGCTCGCGTGACCATTCTCATCCACAAGCCGATAGGCCATGTTTCGGGGCAGGCCGAAGATGGTTATACGCCAGCGGTCGCCTTGATCAACGCGCAGAGTCAGTACGCGGGTGATCGCAGCGGACGCCGCTTTGATCGTGCGCACAAACAGGGGCTTGCCGTGGCAGGTCGTCTGGATATCGACTCCTCGGGCCTGCTGATCCTCACGCAGGATGGCAGAATCGCCAAGCACCTGATCGGGGAGTCCTCGCCCGTCGAAAAGGAATATCTGGTGCGGGTGGCGGGCAATCTGAGCGAGCAGGGGCTGGCGCTGCTCAATCACGGCCTGGCGCTCGATGGGCGAGCGTTGCGCCCGGCCAGGGTGCGTTGGCAAAACCAGGATCAACTGCAGTTCATCCTGCAGGAAGGTCGCAAGCGCCAGATCAGGCGCATGTGCGAACTTGTGGGGCTGCGGGTCGTGGGGCTCAAGCGCGTGCGCATCGGTCGCGTTGCCTTGGGGGATCTGCCCGTCGGTCAGTGGCGTTACCTGCGCGACGATGAACGCTTCTAGGCTTCGTTCATCGAGCGTGCGCTGTTGCGCGGCCAACTGCCGCGCAATCGCTCGGCCAGAAATTCTATGAATATCCTGGTCTTGGCAGGCAGCAGTCGTGTGTCGGTGACCGCGTAGACGGGGAAGGGGCCGGCATACCAGTTCGGAAGGACCCGGCGCAGGGTTCCTGCCTGCAATTCAGTCTGGGTGCCAGTCTCGACCAGTGCTGCGATACCCACACCAAGCGCCGCCAGGCGGCGCACCATCGCAATGCTGTTGATCGAGAATCGCCCGCGGGGATGAACGTCATATTGTTCGTCGCCGTTGGTGAAAGGCCAGGATTTCTGTCCGCCGTTGGACGAGCGAAACGCGATGCAGTCGTGCCGGGCAAGATCGCGCGGATGGCGCGGCTCGCCATGCCTGGCCAAGTAATCGGGAGAAGCATATAGATACGCAGGGATGGTTCCCAAAAGTCTTGCAATCTGCGTAGAATCCGGGAGTTCGCCGATCTCGATTGAAACATCGCCCGACTGAAAAACTTGACCCGCGTGTTCAGGCGCGGCGAGATCCAGGTGAAACGTAATGGCCGGGTAGCGTACCGAGAATTCGGCGAACGCCTCGGCAAGGAAGTCTGTGGCGAAATCGGCTGGCATGTTGATTCGCAACGGTCCTGACGGTGTTTGAACGAGTGTTTGCAGTTCTTCATGGGCCGCCCTTGCGGCATGCACGATTCGTTCGCAGCGTTCCAGATACAGCGTGCCAGCCGCGGTTAGCTCCACTTTTCGCGTTGTGCGCGACAGCAGTTGCAATCCCACCGCGTGCTCCAATGCGGCGATCTGCCTGGAAAGGGTGGATTTCGGCATCCCGAGTACATCTGCGGCGCGGCTGAAGCTGCTGGCTCGGGCAACTTCGACAAAAAGCTCGATGCCTTGAAGATTTTTCATGCGTCATTGTTCCATATTTGGAAAGATGTTTTCGTAAATCCGATCTTTGTTTCTTTTTTGGGATAGCACACAATAGCGGTTTTTTGCATTGCACCATCCCAACGGCGACGCGGCTCGCGCACGGACGTCATAAATCAGGGTTCGGTTTTTAGGACAAAAGCTAATGAATAAGCGCACGGCCGTTCGTTCGGCATCCAAATGGGTCGTATCTGTCACCGCATTGCTTGTACTGGCAGCTTGCGGAAACGAAGCGCAGCAGGCCCCACCGCCCGGAAAACCCAAGGTCGGGGTCGTCACGCTGAAAACCGAACCTGTTTCACTGTCCACTGAGTTGCCAGGCCGTGTCTCGGCACTGCGAATCGCCGAGGTGCGACCGCAGGTCAACGGGATCGTTCAAAAACGATTGTTCGTCGAGGGCGGAGAGGTCAAGCAGGGCGAACAGCTCTATCAGATCGATCCGGCACTCTATCAGGCCGATCTGAACAGCCGTCGGGCTGCGGTGTCCCGCGCCGAGGCGCAGGCACGTACGGCAACCGTTCTCGCCCAGCGCTACAAACCGCTGGCAGAGACGCGTGCCGTC
Organism: Pseudomonadota bacterium; assembly: GCA_023427945.1. GTDB lineage: Bacteria > Pseudomonadota > Gammaproteobacteria > Burkholderiales > Burkholderiaceae_B > Schauerella. Next base: position 4,796 of record JAEYZR010000055.1, read on the forward strand.
AGCCGTCAGACTTATGACGACGCCGTGTCAGCGCGTGAACAGGCACAGGCCGATGTCGCCTCGGCCAAGGCCGCCCTGGAAACCGCGCGCATCAATCTGGTCTATACGAAAGTACTTGCACCGATCGGCGGAATCATTGGCCGCTCCGAAGTGACCGAGGGCGCACTGGTGACCGCCAGTCAGGCCAATGCGTTGGCCACCGTCCAGCAGATCGACCCGATCTATGTAGACGTGACGCAATCTTCCGTCCAGTTGTTGCGTCTGCAGGAGGATGTGGCCGCAGGTCGCATCCAGCGCGCCAACGGTTCGGGCGATGCTGCGGTATCGCTCAAGCTGGAAGATGGTACGGCCTATGCGCAGGCCGGCGTATTGAAGTTTTCTGAAGTGACTGTTGATCCGGGGACCGGTTCGATCCTGTTGCGCGCCGAGTTTCCCAATCCCGACCGCAGGCTGCTGCCCGGCATGTTTGTGCATGCCCAGCTCTCCAGCGGCGTGGCCGAGAAAGGCTTGCTGGTGCCCCAGCGTGGCGTGACCCGCCGCCAGCGGGGCACGCCCACGGCACTGATCGTCAATTCAGAAAACAAGGTGGAACTGCGCGACATCAAGACGGATCGCACCATTGGCGATAAATGGCTGGTCACCGACGGGCTTGCCGAAGGCGATCGTGTCATTGTCGAAGGTCTGCAGAGTGTGCGTCCCGGTGCCGAAGTCGAGGTGCTGGCGCCCAAAGCCGCTGCTGATGCCAACGCGGCACAGCAAGGCAAGGGCGCTGCCAGCGCCCCTGCCCAGTAAGGGAGCGTTCAGATGGCAAAGTTTTTTATCGACAGGCCGGTATTTGCCTGGGTGATCGCTATCGTGCTGATGCTGGCCGGCGTGTTGTCCATGCGCGCCTTGCCCATTGCACAGTTTCCGGCGATCGCGCCGCCGGCGATTTCCATTCAGGTGACCTATCCCGGTGCATCGGCACAGACGGTCCAGGACACCGTCGTGCAGGTCATCGAGCAGCAGATGAACGGCCTGGATGGCCTGCGCTATTTCTCGTCGCAAAGCAACGCCGATGGCAGCATGGAGATCACGCTGACGTTCGAGCAGGGCACCAACTCCGATACCGCGCAGGTGCAGGTGCAGAACAAGCTGGCCGTTGCCGAGGCGCTGCTGCCGCTGCAGGTGCAGCAGCAAGGCATACGTGTCACGAAGGCGACCGCGAACTACCTGGTGGTGCTGGGCTTCGTGTCCAAGGACGGGTCCATGAGCAAGGAGGATATCTCCGACTACGTGGCCACCTATGTCCAGGACCCTATCAGCCGCACCTCCGGTGTGGGTGACTTTCAGTTGTTCGGTTCGCCCTACGCCATGCGTATCTGGCTGGACCCCACCAAACTGGTCAACTACAAGCTGACCACCTCGGATGTCGTGGCTGCCATCAATGAGCAGAACGTCCAGGTGTCCTCCGGGCAGCTTGGCGGCTTGCCTGCGGTGCAGGGGCAGGAGCTCACTGCAACCATCATTGGTCCTACCCGCCTGGAAACGCCGGAAGACTTTCGCAAGATACTCTTGAAGGTCGATCCCTCGGGCGCCCAGGTTCGGGTGGGCGATGTCGCGCGAGTCGAGCTGGCGGGACAGAATTATTCGATCGATACGTTCTACAACGGCAGTCCGGCAGCTGGCCTGGCGGTGAAACTGGCCCCGGGGGCCAACGCGCTCGATACGGTCAAGGAAGTGCGTGCGACCATCGACGGGCTGGCGCCTTTCTTCCCGCCGGGCCTGGAGGTCGAATACCCCTACGACACCTCGCCGTTCGTCAGTCTGTCGATTGAAAACGTGGTGCACACCCTGCTCGAAGCAATCGTGCTGGTGTTCCTGGTGATGTATCTGTTCCTGCAGAACTTCCGGGCCACTATCATTCCGACGATGGCTGTGCCAGTGGTGTTGCTGGGCGTGTTTGCCGTGCTGTCGGTGTTCGGCTACTCGATCAACACACTGACCATGTTCGGGATGGTGCTGGCCATCGGGCTGCTGGTCGACGAGGCGATCGTGGTGGTCGAGAACGTCGAACGCCTGATGGAGGAGGAGGGGCTCACGCCCAAGCAGGCCACCAAGAAGTCCATGACGCAGATCACCGGCGCCCTGGTGGGTATCGGTATGGTGCTCTCGGCGGTATTCGTGCCGATGGCATTTTTCGGCGGCTCCACCGGCGTGATCTACCGGCAGTTTTCGATCACCATCGTGGCCTCCATGACCTTGTCGGTGCTGGTGGCCATTATCTTCACGCCTGCATTGTGCGCAACGATCCTCAAACCCATCAAGAAAGGCCATCACGCCGAAAAGCGGGGCTTCTTCGGGTGGTTCAACCGCAAGTTCGATGCCGGCAGCACCCGCTACGCCAATACCGTCTCGCGTGGCCTGAGTCGCGGCAAGCGGCTGATGTTCATCTATCTGGTGATCGTCGGTGTGATGGCATTTCTCTTCCTGAGACTGCCTTCGGCGTTCTTGCCCGAAGAGGATCAGGGCATCATGTTCGTGCAAGTGCAAACGCCCTCCGGTGCCACGGCAGAGCGTACCAAGCAGGTGATCGATCAGGTGACCGACTACTTCCTGAACGAGCGCGGCGATGCCATCGAATCGGTGTTTGCCGTGAACGGCTTCAGTTTCGGAGGACGTGGGCAGAACTCGGCCATCATGTTCGTGCGTCTGAAGGACTGGGCGGATCGCAAGGGCGCCGGGCAGTCTGCCCAGGAGGTGGCTGGCGCGGCGATGGGTCACTTCTTTGCCAACATCCACGATGCTCAGGTGTTTGCCTTTACGCCGCCCGCCGTGCTTGAACTCGGTAACGCGGGAGGCTTCGACTTCCAACTGCTTGATCGTGCAGGCGTCGGCCCAGCCACATTGCTGGCCGCGCGCAATCAACTGTTGGGCGAAGCCGCACAAAGTTCGCAACTCGCCGCCGTGCGTCCTAACGGAGTGGAAGACGCACCGCAATACGAGCTGCAGATCGATCGTGAAAAGGCCAGTGCGCTGGGGGTGTCCATCAATGAGATCAACAGCACGATCTCGACAGCCTTTGGTTCGTCCTACGTGAACGACTTCATCGACCGTGGGCGCGTGAAGCGCGTGTTCGTGCAGGGTGAAGCGGTGGCGCGCATGAATCCGGATGACCTCAATAAATGGTACGTGCGCAACGCCTCCGGCGATATGGTGCCCTTCTCGGCATTCTCCTCGGGAAGCTGGACTTACGGCCCGCAACTGCTGTCGCGTTATAACGGCACACCTTCGTATAACATCCAGGGTCAGCCGGCTCCCGGCGTGAGCTCGGGTGCCGCGATGGCCGAGATGGAACGCCTGGCGGCGCGATTGCCTGCAGGGGTCGGCTACGAATGGACCGGGCTGTCCTATGAAGAAAGGCTCTCGGGTTCGCAGGCGCCCATGCTCTATCTGATCTCCCTGGTGGTGGTGTTCCTCTGCCTGGCAGCACTCTATGAAAGCTGGTCCATACCCACGGCGGTCATGCTGGTGGTGCCGCTGGGGATCATCGGAACGGTGTCGGCAACTATGTTGCGTGGCTTGTCCAACGACGTCTACTTCCAGGTGGGACTGCTGACGACAGTGGGGCTGGCGGCCAAAAACGCCATCCTGATCGTCGAGTTCGCCAAAGAGCACTGGGAGTCGGGGGCCAGCCTGAAAGAGGCTGCCGTGCATGCTGCTCGCCAGCGTCTGCGCCCGATTCTGATGACCTCGCTGGCATTCACGCTTGGCGTGGTGCCCCTGGCCATTTCGACCGGGGCGGGCTCGGGTAGCCAGAACGCCATTGGTACGGGCGTGATCGGCGGCATGCTGTCAGCCACCTTCCTGGCCATCTTCTTCGTGGCGCTGTTCTTCGTGGTGATGCTCAAGATCTTCAAGGTCAAGCGCGCCCACGAGAACTACGACAAGCACGATACGAGCTCGGGCACACCATCCGATGCACCGGAGGATGAGCAGCCAGCGGGAGCTGCAAAATGACCATGATTCATATGAACAAGTTTTTCTGCGTGAGCACGCTTGCCCTGGCCCTGGCGGGCTGCTCGCTGGCACCCAAGTACGAGCGGCCGGCTGCGCCTGTGCCGGGCACCTATCCGGCCGGCGCGTCTTACAACGCACCGGATCAAGCGCAGGCGCGTCCTGACGGCCTGGCGAGTTCGGACGTGGGCTGGCGGGCCTTCTACACGGATCCTCTGCTGCAGGACGTGATCGAAGGTGCCTTGACCAACAACCGCGATCTGCGCATTGCCGCCCTGAACGTAGAAGTGGCTCGCGCACAGTACCGTATCCAGCGCTCGGATCTCTTGCCGGGCGTCGGTGTCGGCGGCACTGGTAATGTGCAACGCTTGCCTGGTGACCTGAGTCAGACCGGCGACTCGGTCATCACGCGCAGCTACCAGGTGGGCGCTTCCATTCCCACCTGGGAAATCGATCTGTTCGGTCGCATCCGTAGCCTGAGCGAGCAGGCCCTGCAAGAGTTCTTTGCGCTGGACGAAACGCGCCAGGCCACGCACCTCAGCCTGATCGCAGACGTGGCCAGCGCCTATATGAATCTGCGCGCCGACCAGGAATTGCTGAAGCTGACCGAGGAAACGCTGGTCAGTCAGCGTCAGTCGTTCGACCTGACCAATCAGGCTTACGAAGGCGGCATCGGCACTGCGCTCGATTTGAGCCAGGCAGAAGTGTCGGTGCGTACCGCCGAGCAGAACTATGCGCTCTACACCCGGCTGGTGGCACTGGATCTCAACGCCCTGGGCCGGTTGCTGGGTGAGTCGTTGACGCCGGAGTTGCGTGCGCGACTGGAAGAGGCGAAGGCGCTGGATGACGACGTGCTGCCCACGCAGTTGCCGGCTGGACTGCCTTCCGATCTGCTGGTGCGCCGTCCGGATATCCGGGCCGCCGAACATCAGTTGATGGCAGCCAATGCCAACATCGGTGCAGCGCGCGCCGCCTTCTTCCCCACGATCAGCCTGACCGGTAGCGCGGGTACGGCCAGCAGCAGTCTGGGAGGTTTGTTCAAGGCGGGGTCGGGTTCGTGGTCTTTCTCGCCTTCGATTTCCATGCCGATCTTTGCAGGCGGGGCCTTGAGGGCCCAGCTCGATGCGAGCGTGTTGCGCAAGAACATCGGCATCGCGGAATATGACCGGGCCATTCAGTCGGCCTTCCGTGAGGTCTCCGATGCCCTGGCCGGGCGAGGCACACTGGATGAGCAGATCCGTTCGCAGCGGCAACTGGTCGATGCCAATCAGCGCGCCTACACCGTATCGGACCAACTGTTCCGTGAAGGCATCAGCAACTACCTTTCTGTACTGGACTCGCAGCGCTCGCTTTACACGGCGCAACAGGCGCTGGTGCAGACCCGCCTGGAACGGCTGAACAACCTGGTGACGCTGTACAAGGTACTGGGCGGCGGCTGGACCGAGCAATCGGTCACACCGGGCGCTCAGGCCGAGGTGGCTGGCGCGCAGGGTGGGGACAGCACGACACTTGGCAAGTGATTCGGGCGGCCCCCGCCGGCGCTACCCGGCTTTCTGGGCGAGGGTGAACTGCGCGCGGTCGTCCTGAGCAAGCTTTTGGGTCAGCCACGGCAGGGCTTGCTTGAGTTCGTCATGCAAGGTGTAGGGTGGATTCACCACGAACATGCCACTGCCATGCAGGCCCAGTCCGTCGACGGCGGGTTTTTTCACCGACAAGGTGGCATGTACCCAGCTCTTGGCGGGCAGGTTTTCAAGGTGGCGTCCTATGGCGCTGGACTCGCGCCGCTGGACCAGGGGGTACCACACGATGAACGTGCCCGTGGCAAAACGCTCCAGGCCATCCTTGACGTATTGGACGGCACGTCGATAGTCGTGCTTGTCCTCATATGACGGGTCGATGATGACCATGCCCCGCCGCGTGGGCGGGGGCAACAAGGCATTCATGCCCTTGAAACCATCGCCGCGATACAGCATGACCCGGCGCTGGGTCGGGCGATCCAGACGATCGATGTTGCCCGCCAGCACGTCGACCTCGGTCGGATGCAGTTCGAACAGTCGCAGCCGGTCGGCTTCGCGCATGCTTTCCAGCGCCAGCCAGGGCGAACCGGGGTAGACCTTGAGCGCCGGCGACGCGTTGAAATCACGAATGCGCGCCAGATACCGTTCGATCAACGCGGGCGCGTCCGTGCTCTCCCAGAGCGCGGCCACGCCTGTGCTGGCTTCGGCGGTCTTGTTGGACCAGTCGCCCTGCAGGCTGTAGAGCCCGGCACCCGCATGGGTGTCGATGACCCAGTAAGGCGCAGGCTTGCGGCCAAAGTAATCGAGGATATTGATGAACATGGCGTGCTTGAGCACGTCTGCATGGTTGCCGGCATGAAAGGCGTGGCGATAACTGAACACGTGGCGCTCCTCAGCCTTTGGGGCCGATCAAGGCCAGCTCATCGGTGAAGACGCCGTCTACGCCCCACTGACGCAACAGATGCACGCGCGCGGGGTCATTCACGGTATAGGTGGCAATCTCATAGCCCATCGCATGTACCGCAAGAATCAGATCCTGCGTCACATTCTTGTGATTGACGTTCAGCGCCCGGCAATCGTGCGTGACCATGCGTGCGTGCCAGTCGTGGGGGACCTGGTCCACCAGCAAGGCGCGTGGCAACTCGGGTGCGGCCACATGCGCACCGGCCAGGGCCTCTTCGGAGAACGACGACAGCAGGGGCGGTGTGCGCGCATTCTTCCACAGGGCGCGCGCAGCCAGTGCGACAGCCGTACCCGTTTCGTGTTCGCGCCCAGGACAAGGCTTGATCTCGACATTGCTGGCCAGGCCGTTTTCCTGCGTGAACCGCGCGATGTCCTCAAAGGAGGGCAGGCGTTCGCCTGCAAATTCGGCACCCCGCCAGCTACCGGCATCGAGCGCCTGCAGTTCGGCCCACGTCATGTCTGCCGCCCGGCCTGTCCCGTTGGTGGTGCGATCCACGGTGTCGTCATGCAGCAGGAACAGCACATTGTCGCGACTGAGCTTCACGTCATATTCGACAAACGTGAAGCCGTGTGCCAGCCCGCAGCGCATGCCCGCAAGCGTATTTTCAGGGGCCAGGCGCCCGCCTCCGCGGTGGGCGATCATGGCAGGGTAGGGCCAGGGCAGAGCGTGGTCGGGCATGACAGAATCCGGCAGGTAAAATGAGATTGTCGCAGACCTTGGCGTGAAGAGGGCAGGCTCGCCGGTGGTGCTTCCAGGGCGCGACTGTGCTGGACCCGGAAAATTGGTAAACTTTCGCGTCTTTGCCCGGGTGAGGGCTAGGCCTGGCGTGCTCCAGGTCATGGCGCTGAATATTCGCAAGTCTACCGGCCACTTTAGGGTGGGCTATACCAGGAAACTCAATTGTTCGATTTAATCCGCAACCATCGACGCTGGATGCAGCTCATCCTGCTGTTCCTGATCGTGCCTTCGTTCGTGTTTGTCGGCGCTCAGGGCTACAGCACCTTCACCTCACAGGAGGCGGAAGTCGCCACTGTGGGTGATGCTGCCATTACCGCCACAGAGTTCGAAAACGTTCGCCGTAATTTCCTCGACGACCAGCGCAACCGGCTCGGTGCCCGCTTCGATCTGGCTATGGTGGACACCCCCGTGGTGCGCAGCCAGTTGCTTGACGACCTGATCAATCAACGTCTCCTGGCGACCGTGGCACAGGAAAACCGCTTTTCCGTATCCGACGAAGCGCTGCGCAACACCATCGCCTCCAATCCTGCCGTGCAGGATGAAGGCCAGTTCTCGCCCGAACGCTACCGCCAGGCGCTTGCCGCGCAAGGCATGACGCCCACCATGTACGAGGCGGGTGTGCGGCGCGACCTTTCGGTGCAGCGTGTGATCGCTCCGGTGGGTGCGTCCACCCATGTCCCTCAGGCCGTGACGGCCAGGCTCGACACGGCGCTCACCCAGACGCGCACCATCAGGACCCGCGTCTTCAATGCCGATGACTATCGCGCCCAGGTCAAGGTGTCGGATGCAGACATCAAGGCCTGGTATGACGCCAACCAGAAGGCGCTGGAAACGCCCCAGTATGTCGACGTGCAGTACATCGTGCTGGACGAGGCGGCAGCCACCGAGGGCGTGAAGGTCACCGACGAACAGATATCCGAGCATTACGAGCGCAATCAGACCCGGTTCAGCCGCCCCGAGCGTCGCCGGGCGAGCCACATCATGATCGAACTGCCGTCGAATCCTTCCGAAGCCGACCGCAAGCAGGCGATGGAAAGAGCGGAAGGCCTCGCTGCCCAGGCCAAGGCCGATCCCGAGGCCTTTGCCGATCTGGCGCGCAAGAACTCGCAGGATGTCGGGTCGGCCAGCAATGGCGGCGATCTGGGCTGGGTGAATGTCGGTATTTTGCCGCCCGCTCTGCTCCAGGCCGTCCAGGGTCTGAAAGCGGGCGAAGTCTCTGGTGTCGTCCAGAGCCCGAGCGGTCTGCACATCATGAAACTTACTGGTCTGGAACCGGCTCAAAAGCAGCCGCTTGCCGAAGTGCGCGACCAGCTGGAGGATGAAGTACGCAAAGAACTTGCGGCCAAGCGCTTCGATACACTTGGACGCGCCATGACGACGGCGGTCAACGACCAGACTGACAGCCTGGAACCTGCCGCCAAGGCCACCGGCCTGCCCCTGCGTTCGGCCACAGGCGTGACGCGTACCAACCTCCTGCCCGCCGAAGAAGTGGGCAAGGATGCCGCCAGCGCAAGTGCCGATGCACAGATACTGGACGATCCGCGTGTACGCCAGGCGCTCTTCGCCCCGGAAGTGCTGGACCAGAAGTTGAATGCCAGCATCATCACGCTCGATGCTGCACGCCTGTTGGCCATCCGCGTCTCCAAGGTCACGCCGCAACAGGTGCCCGAACTGGCCGCCGTCACCGACCGCATTCGCGATACCGTGACCGCCGAGCGTGCTGCCGAAGCGGCGCGCGCAGCAGGCGAGGCACTCACCAAGTCTTTGCAATCCGCCAACGCTGAACCAGCGTCGGCATCGCCAGCGACTGCGGCTGCAGGCTCGGGCGACAGCACGGGCACCGATGCGCCGTCGGCAACCGCTGCAACGAACGAATTGCCCGGTTTCAGCACCTCGCAGGTCGTGTCGCGCCAGGACGCAGGTTCGCTCTCGCAAGCGGTCTTGATGGCAGTCCTGCGCATGCCCACGGCCGCTCTGCCTGCCTACACTGGCGTCATGCAAGGTGATGACTATGTCGTCGTGCGTCTTGAAAAGATCGAAGCAGGCCAGATCGATCCGGCGCTGCGCGCCAATCTGAATGCCCAGATCAACGAAATCTGGGGTGAGGCAGAAAACCGTGCCGTCATTCAGATGTTGCGTGACCAGTACAAGGTCAAGGTCTTGCCTGAGGCCGCTCGCGTGATCGAAGGCGAGCCCTCGCCAGCAGGCTAGGGCGCAAGGGTGTGCAGGAAGGACGGCCCCTGGCCAGGGCCGCTACCAGGCAGCCGGTTCAACCTTTGAGCATGGGTTCGAGCTTGTTCCAGACGTTTTCGAACAATTTTTGCTGCGCGTTGGCATTCGGGTGAATGCCATCGGCTTGCATGTAAGTGTCATCCAGGGTCAGGCCCTCGAAGAAAAAGGGCACCAGCTCGGTGTCGTGGGCCTTGGACACCGTGACGAACATCTCCTTGAAGGCGTCGGCGTAGGTCCTGCCGAAATTCGGCGGGATCATCATGCCGACCAGCAAGGTCCGCGCGCCTGCATCTTGCGCGTGAGTGACGATACCCGACAGGTTCTTCTCGGCAGCGGCCAGGCTCAAGCCCCGCAAGGCGTCGTTGCCGCCTAGCTCGAGGATCAGTATGGCGGGTTTGTGCCGGTCGATGGCAGCAGGCGCGCGTGCTGCGCCCCCGCTGGTCGTGTCACCACTGATGCTGGCATTCACGACCGCGTAGCCAGGATAGTCCTTGTCCAGCCGCTGGCGAAGTATATTGACCCAGCCCGTGTCACGTGCAATTCCGTATTCGGATGACAGACTGTCACCAATCACCAGGATATTCTTTTCTCTGGAACCCTGCGGGCTCGCTGGTGTCTGAGCGATGGCATAGGAAGCCTGCGATGCAACCAGCAGCGCGGCGGCAATACTTTTTACGATACGAGGAAAAAAGGGCATGGCGAATGTCAACTCGATTGAAGTCCAGGGGCTCGGAAAGGACGTTGCCGACGCCGGGGGCGCCTTGGTGCTGCTCGATGGCATTCATTTTACGCAGGCCGCGGGTTCGGCCCTGGCAATCACGGGAAGTTCGGGGTCAGGCAAGTCCACTCTCCTGGGACTATTGGCTGGGCTGGATGTTCCCTCGCGAGGCACGGTCAGGCTCTCTGGCGTCGATCTGTTTGCGCTCGACGAGGACGGTCGGGCGAGATTGCGCGCCGAACAGCTCGGTTTCGTCTTTCAGTCGTTTCAGCTGCTTCCGCACCTGACGGCCCTGGAGAACGTCATGCTTCCCCTGGAACTGGCAGGCAAGCCTGCTCGCGAGGCGGCTGTGGCCATGCTCGATCGGGTGGGCCTTGCCCACCGTCTGAATCACTATCCTCGAACCTTGTCGGGCGGTGAGCAACAGCGCGTCTCGCTGGCTCGTGCCTTTGTGGTGGAACCCGCGCTGCTGTTTGCCGATGAACCCACCGGCAGCCTGGATGCCGCCACGGGGGAAAAGGTGATCGACCTCATGTTTTCCCTGCACGACGAGTCGGGCGCAACGCTGGTGCTGGTCACGCATGACAGCGCGCTGGCTTCGCGCTGTGGCCAACAGTTGGTGCTGGCCGGCGGGCGGCAAGTCGTGAACGATCAGCCTTTGACCGCGGTGGTCGATGTCTGACCGCTTGCCTGGCGCCGCTTTCTGGCGTTACGCCATTCATAAGCGGCGATCGCTATCCCGCTGGCACAGATGATAGCAATGCCCACCCAGGTCACCTTGTCCGGGAACTGGCCCCACACCAGCCAGCCCAATCCTGCGGCACTCAGTATCTGAAGATAGATGAATGGGGCCAGCGTGGAGGCCGGCGCGTTGCGGTAGGCCACGATCTGCAGCAAATGCCCCAGCATTCCGGTGAAACCCGTCGATATCAGGAGCACCCAGTGTGTGACGGAAAGGCCGGACAATACGGTGCTGATGGAGTGTGCCTGCCAGAGCAGCAGCGGTGTGGTGAGCAAGGTGCCCAGTGCACCTGTCCAGATCAGCGACGTGAGCGGGTCGTCGCCGGCAATCTTGCGCGTACTGATGTGCTGGATACACATGGCGCACGCCGTGGCCAGTCCCAGCAGCGTGCCGACCGGGTGCAGCCCTCCACCCGGTCTTACAACGATGAGTACCCCGAGGAACGCAATGCATGCGGCCGTCCAGCGGACGCGGCTTGGCTTTTCCTTCAGAAGATAGGGCGCGATGCTCAGCGTCAATAAGGGTGCCAGAAAGTTGATGGCGGTGGCCTCGGCCAAAGGCAGATAGCCCAGCGTGGAGAAAAACAGCATCGTGGCGCAAGCCACGGTCAGGCCGCGTATGACCTGGGCTTTTGGATCCCGGCTTTTCAGGATGCGCGTGCCCCGAGTGGGTACGAACAAGGCCAGGCAGATCAGCAGATGCAGTGCATATCGTGTCCATGTGGTCACGATGACGGGCACTTGGATACTCACCAGAAACTTGCCCGTTGCGTCTAGCCCGGACAACACCCACATCGAACATACCAGCAGTGCGATACCGACAAAAGGACGCGGAGGCAAGACGGAAGCTTTGGGCGGGAGCATGGGCATCATAGTACCGCCATGCGCGAGCGATTAATACTTGGACTGGCCTTATCGTTCGTCTTTTACATCGAGCCGGTTTTGCGTCTTCAAGGCTGTCAGCCTTTAAAATCGGGCGAATGGCCTTCTTCTCACTATCATCCTGTCGACTACTGTTCGTTGGTGCGCGTTTTTCTCCACAGGCCTTAAGCTAAGATCGGCGCCAGCATGGACCCTGAATGTTGCGTTCACAAGATGCAGGCACAGCAGGAATTTCAGCCATGCTCTTATAGGAGTACTGAGATGCTTAAAAATAAAATCGGCGCCTGGATGATAGGCTTGTCCGTGCTGGCGAGCGGCCTGGGCGTTGCACACGCGCAAGACGGGAGACCCTTGATCGTTGCTGTCGATACGGCATTCGTCCCGTTCGAATTCAAGCAGGGCAGCGAATACGTCGGCTTTGACGTCGACCTGTGGGCGGCCCTGGCCAGGCACATGAACGTGAAATACAAACTTCAGCCCATGGATTTCAGCGGGCTGCTTCCGGGCTTGCAGACCAGGAATATCGATGTGGCCTTGGCCGGCATCGGTATTCGCGACGATCGAAAAAAAGTGATCGACTTTTCCGATCCTTACTACGAAAGCGGGCTTTCGATTCTTGTGCCTGCGAAAAACTCGACCATCACCAAGGCCAGCGATCTGGCGGGCAAGACGGTGGCCGTCAAGACCGGCACTGTCGCCGTGGACTTCATGAAGCAAGAAGTGCCGCAAGCAGAATTGAGGCTTTTCCCCAACGTCGATAACGCGTACCTGGAACTTGCGACGGGCCGGGTGGATGCCGCTGTGCACGACACGCCCAATGTTCAGTATTACGCCAATACGGCAGGCAAAGGTCGCGTCAGAATGGCGGGTTCCGTCAAAAGCGGGGATTTCTACGGCATCGCCTTTCCCAAGGGAAGTGCGCTCGTTCCCAAGGTCAATGAGGCACTGAAAACCATCAAGGCCAATGGCGAGTACGAGGCCATCTACGCGAAGTGGTTCGGCCAGGCACATTGATCCCTCCGATGTTGGAGCCGGCCTTGCGAGGCCGGTTTTTTATTCCCTACTTCGGAGCGCGCTGTGCAATTCGACTGGTCTGTTGTCTGGGATGCGATTCCCAACCTGCTTGACGGCGCCAAGATGACCCTGATGATCACCTTCTGGGGCTTGCTCGGTGGGTTCGTCCTGGGCGCGCTGACGGGCGTCGTACGTGCCTATGGCCCCGCGTGGCTATCGGTCGTCGCGCAGGTCTATGTTGCCGTCATACGGGGTACGCCCATCGTCGTGCAGGTGATGTTCCTGTATTTCGCGCTCCCTCTCCTGATCGAGGGTATGCGTATCGATGCAATCTGGGCGGCGATTGCCACTCTCATCGTCAATTCCGGCGCCTATATCGCCGAAATCGTGCGGGGCGCCTTGCTCTCCGTTCACAAGGGGCTGCGCGAGGCCGGCATGGCAATGGGGCTGCCTTTTCACAAGATTCTGGCTCACATCATTGGGCCGGTGGCATTCAGGCGCATGATTCCGCCGCTGGGTAATCAGTGCATCATCAGCCTGAAGGATTCTTCGCTTTTTATCGTGATCGGCGTGGCTGAGCTGACCCGACAAGGGCAGGAAATCATGGCCAGCAATTTCCGCGCAGTCGAGATCTGGTCGGCCGTCGCCATCATCTATCTGGTTCTGACAGGGGCGTTGGCGCTGGGGCTTCGTTTTGTCGAGCAAAGGATGCGAATGTTATGAGTATGGTCGAATTCAGGAATGTCACCAAGAAATTCGGCGCGACCGTTGTGCTCAATGACGTCAGCCTAGAGATCGGGGCCGGAGAGGTTGTCGTCGTCGTGGGGCCTTCGGGCTCGGGCAAGTCCACCTTTCTGCGCTGCATAAACGTGTTGGAGACCATCGAGCAAGGCGATCTGCTGGTCAATGGGATCAGTGTGCACGGCTGCCAGGAAGACGTGCGGGAGATTCGGCGCGAGGCCGGCATGGTGTTCCAGCAGTTCAATCTGTTCCCGCAGATGTCAGCGCTGAAGAACGTCATGTTCGGGCCCATGCATACGCGCGGCATGGTTCGGGCCGAGGCGCGCGAACTGGCGCAGTCCCTCTTGGCCAAAGTCGGGCTGGCCGAACGCATGGATCACTATCCCTCCGAACTCTCGGGGGGCCAGCAGCAACGCGTGGCCATCGCCCGCGCACTGGCCATCAAGCCCAAGCTCATGCTGTTCGACGAACCCACCTCCGCACTCGATCCCGAATTGCGCCAGGAAGTGCTGCAGGTCATGCGCACGCTGGCACTGGAGGGCATGACTATGGTGGTGGTCACCCACGAGATGGAATTTGCGCGAGCAGTGGGGAGCCGCTTGATATTCTTCGATGGCGGCAAGGTTGCCCACGACGGGCCGCCGGACGAGTTGCTGTCCGCTCCGCCTAGTCAGCGGCTGAGGGACTTTCTGCAGCACGTTGCCTAGCACGTCGCCAGGCGTGGGCACCAGCCAGTGCCGCCCGCGCTATCCCTTTACTCGGACGATCCGATCGACCTGGGGCATGTGGCGCACGGCGCGAATCACTTGCGCCAGGTGCTTGCGGCTTTCCACCTGGATCGTCAGATGCAATGAAACCGTGGCCACGACATCGTCGTGCATGGAGACGTGCACGATGTTGGAGTCCGCCGCTGTGATTTCCGCGGCAAGCCGCCCTAAAAGGCCGCGCTCGTTGCGGCACGTGATTTCCAGGCGCGTGGAAAAATGCTTCGCAGGCTGGCTGTCCCAGGCCACCTCGATCCAGCGATCCGGTTCACGGATACGCTGGCGACCGGCCACCGGGCAATCTGCGGTGTGCACGACCAGGCCATGACCCAGGCGCATGCCGGCGACCAGAGGGTCCCCGGGCAGCGGGCCACAACATGTGGCCAACTGAACAGCCTGGCCTTCATTGCCTTGAATGAGAATGGGCGCTGCCCGGGCCGATGTCAATTCGTCCACGGCGGCAGCGGTCGTTGCCACCAGGGCATGATCGGGGCCAAACCTGCGTGCCACGACGGCTGCCAGGCGCTTGCCCAGACCGATGTCGGCCAGGATTTCTTCGCGTGTTGCTGCGCCGGAACTTCGGGCGAGCTTCTCCCAGACGGGATCCTCTGCAGGGGGGAGCGGCAACTGCAGCGCTTGCAGTGCCTGGCTCAACAGGCGTTCGCCGAAGTCAACGGATTCCTCGTATTTGACCGTGCGCAGGAAGTGCCTGATTTCGGAACGGGCGCGCCCGGTACGAACATAGTTCAGCCATTGTGCATTGGGGCGTGAGGCGGGGGAGGTGACGATTTCGACCTTGTCGCCACTGGCGAGCTCTTTGCGCAAGGGAACGAACTCGTTGTTGACCTTGGCGGCCACAGCCTGGTTGCCGATATCGGTGTGGATGGCGTAGGCGAAGTCCACCGGCGTGGCGCCGCGTGGCAGGGCAATGATCTTTCCGCGAGGGGTGAATACATAAACCGCATCGGGGAACAGGTCGACCTTCACGTGCTCCAGGAATTCGCCCGAATCGCCCGTCTGGCTTTGAATGTCCAGTAGCGACTGCAGCCATTGGTGAGTGCGTTTTTGCAGATCATTCAGACTGGCGTCGCTTTCTTTGTAGAGCCAGTGCGAGGCCACGCCTTCTTCGGCCACGTGATGCATGTCCCGCGTGCGCAACTGGAACTCCACCGGGGTCCCGTAAGGGCCGACCAGCGTGGTGTGCAGTGACTGATAGCCATTCACTTTCGGGATGGCGATGTAGTCCTTGAACTTGCCCGGTACCGGACGATAGATCTGGTGCAGGGTGCCCAACACCAGATAGCACTCGGGCAAGGTATGCACCACGACCCGAAAGCCATAGATGTCGAGCACTTCGGAAAACGATTTCTTCTGTTCGACCATCTTGGTGTAGATCCCGAACAGTGTTTTCTCGCGGCCGGTGACTTCAGCTTCAATTCCTGCTGCGGGCAACGCGCCGCGCACCGTGTCGGCAATCTTGCTGATGACTTCGCGACGATTGCCACGTGCAGCCAGCACAGCTTTGTAGAGCACCTGCTGACGATTGGGATACATTGCCGCGAAGCAAAGATCCTGGAGCTCGCGATACAACAGATTCAGGCCCAGTCGATGAGCGATCGGGGCATAGATATCCAACGTTTCGCGCGCGATCCGGCGGCGCTTGTCTGCCCCGACGGCATCGAGCGTGCGCATGTTGTGAACGCGGTCAGCCAGCTTGATCAGGATCACGCGCACGTCGCGCGCCATCGCCAGCAGCATCTTGCGAAAGCTCTCGGCCTGCTGCTCTGCCTTGGTGGCAAAATCCAGCCGATCGAGCTTGGACAGGCCATCGACCAGCTCGGCCACTTCACCGTTGAATTTTTCGGCAAGTTCCAGCTTGGTCACACCCTGATCTTCGATCACGTCGTGCAGCAGGGCGGCAGACAAGGCGTTGGCGTCCAGCTTCCAGCCTGCACAGATTTCAGTGACAGCTATCGGGTGGGAGATATAGGGCGAGCCGCTTTGCCGGAACTGACCCAGGTGCGCACTATCGGCAAAGCGATACGCTTCGCGAACGCGTTCGACTTCCTCGGGTTCGAGGTACTGGGATATGACGGCGGTGAGTGGGGCAAGCGAGGCGATAGGCGCGGCGCCTGCCGCACTGCTGGCCGAGCCCTGCGCACTGGTGGCAGGCGTGCCTGAGGATGACTTCTTTTTGGCGTTGCGGCCCGGACGTCGCGTGAGGCGCGAGCCCGCACGCAGGGCGGCAAGAATACCGGAGGACGCGTACTTCAGACCAGGAAATGCCACGGTGCGCGCCCCCAGTCAATCAGGTAGGTACTTTGCGCAGCATTTCCAGGCCGGTGTGGCCAGCAGCAATTTCACGCAGTGCGGTGACTGTGGGCTTGTCTTTGCTGTCCAGGCGTGGCGCGTGGCCTTGAGCCAGTTCGCGTGCGCGATACGTTGCGGCCAGCGTGAGCTTGAAGCGGTTGGGGATCTGGTTCAAACAGTCTTCGACGGTAATGCGGGCCATTGAGCTACCTGCTGTGCTTGAGGATAAAGGGGGACTATAGCGCGACTGAGCGTGGGGGCTCAATGCAAGCCGACGGAAAAGAGCGAAATTCATGGTGTGCCGCGCTGAGACCCATGGCCATGACGTGCATGGCGCAACCCTCAGTGCGCGGCTGAAATGCCCAACTGAGCAAACAGCGTATCGTGGCGGGCAGCCTGGCACGAAAAACGCAAACGCGCCGCTTTGACGATTTGCGAAAGTTCATCAAGAGCGACGCTAAATTCTTGATTAATAATAACATATTCGCACTCTGGCGCGTGTGCGATCTCGCCGCCTGCCGCCAGCAAACGGCGGTTGATGACGGACGCGTCGTCCTGCCCTCGCGCCTTCAGGCGTTCTTCCAGGGTTTCGATGGACGGCGGGAGAATGAAGATGCCGATGGCCTGTGGAAAGCGCTGGCGCACCTGCCGGGCGCCTTGCCAGTCGATTTCAAGCAGCACGTCCTGGCCGGCCAGGGTGGCCGCGTCAATCGTGTCACGCGGCGTGCCGTAGAAATTGCCATGTACTTCGGCCCACTCGAGCAGCGCATCGGCCGCTTTCATGCTTTGGAAGGTGGGCACATCGAGAAAGCGATATTCCCGGCCGTCCTGCTCACCCGCGCGTGGTGCGCGTGTGGTGGCGGAAATCGACAGAACCAGGGAAGGGTCGCGTTCGAGCAGGGCGCCGACAAGGCTGGACTTACCTGCGCCGCTGGGCGCGACCACCATGAAGACGTTGCCGGAGTTTGACATGTGATGGGTCCTGACGCGTAGTTGCAAAGAAATCACTCGAAAGCGGGGAGAATCTTAACAAACTCCAGTCCCGCCTATCGGAACGACTTCTCGTGCAAGGTATCTACTTTTGCGCCACCAGGGTGGACGGGGCGTTCAGTTCGTCAGGTGCCACGTAGGCACGTGCACCGCTATAGCGTTTTGACCAGTAGGCGCTGTCCATGCTGTCCACCCGAACGGTGGAACCGCGACTGGGAGCATGCACGAACTGATTGTCACCAATGTAGATACCAACATGCGAGACGACATTGCGACGTCGAGTGGTGGCAAAAAATACCAGGTCGCCTGGTTCGAGTTCCGGACGCGAGACCTTTTTGCCTTCTGCACGCTGATCGCGGGCACGGCGAGGCAGTTCGAGGCTGGCAATCTCCCGATATACAAAGGCGGTCAGGCCACTGCAGTCAAAACCATCTTCGGGATCTTCGCCGCCCCAGGCGTAGGGTGTACCCACGGCATCCAGACCAGCCTGGACCAATTTGTCACGTATCGATTGTCCGAAATCGACCGCCTCTTCCAGCCCATTGAGCGATCCACGCGCGTCAGGCGTGGGCATTGCATATGCTGAGGTGGCCATGGCAGCCATGCAAAGCGCTGCAGCACCTGCTTGCGTCATCGTGCGCAGAATGCCGCGCGCCCGGTTGGTGCAGCTTTGTAATAGAGGTTTCATAAATTCTTTGTAAATCGTATACGGCGGGTGGCGTGATGGTGTCGTCAGGCCGGCGGAGTACGTTTGCTAGGCGAAGATTGTATAAGAAAATCTTCGGCTTGGATTTTGCCTGCGCGTTAGGTATGCGATGAAATCCTGTTGCCTGTAGTTGGCAGCAAGTTGGGCGAATTTGATTCAAAATCCCCTCGAATCGTGAAGAAGATATTATGCAAAAAATGACAATGTCTTCACATTTGGGAGAAGTGCTGCAATGGTGATTGGCAGGTGGCACGTAGATTTTTCACGGTGTGGCACGCGCTGCGTGATGCAAGATGCGATGCACGCGATGACAGAAACGTCATAACAGAAACGTGATGACAGAAACGTGATGACAGAAACGCGATGACAGAAACGCGATAACAGAAACGTTTTGTAAGTGGCGACATCCAAAGAGTGTGCGGGTGGTTAGTCCTTATTGAGGGTGACGCGCGGGGCGTTGCTCGAAATGGATAGCAGGTAGGCTTACTACCGCTTCAAAAGGATGGACTTATGACGCTCAAGAAAATCGCATTGGCCCTGGCTCTGGTGGGTGTGGCCGGCACGGCAAGCGCAGCTGATCTATGGGTACTTTCCAGCGATAACAAACTGGCGAAGTTCAGTACCGACAGCAAGGAAGTGTCGGGCACCTGGGATATCAAGGGCACCAAGACGCCGCTGCGCGGCATCGATGTGCGTCCCGCGAACGGGCAGCTCTACGCTGTGGGTGACGACAACGTTATCTACACGGTCGATACGGCCACTGCCACCGCTACGGCCGGTCCCAAACTGAGCGTTGCCTTACCCGGCAAGGGGCGCGCGGTCGTGGGTTTTTATCCCGTGGCCGATCGGCTGCGGGTGGTTTGAGAAGATGGCGCGAACCGGCGGG
>JAEYZR010000162.1 GCA_023427945.1 Pseudomonadota bacterium
ATGGATCACATTGCCGCGGACGACCCCAGCCTGCTGCCGTTCATACACGCACTGACCAGCGATCCCGACCTGCCACGCATTCCCCGCACAGCCGTCTACACGACCTCCAGCCAGAACACCGTGCCCCAGGCCTTGCTGCACAACCTGAAGCACAACCGCGTCCTGCACGACCAGAACGTCCTGCTGACGGTTGTCTTTGACGACGTTCCCCACCTGCCTGCCGATCAGCGGCTGGCCGTGGAACAGCTGCCGGCAGGCTTCTGGCGCGTGAGCCTGTCCTACGGGTTCATGGACACTCCCGACATCCCCTCTGCGCTGATGCAATGCGAGGAACACGGTCTGATGATCAATGCATTCGAGACCAGTTATTTTCTGAGCCGGGAGACGGTGGTACCCAATGCCGGCAATGGCGTAGGCATGGCCCAATGGCGCGATCAACTGTTTGCCACCATGTCGCGCAACTCGGGCAACGTCGTGGAGTTTTTCCAGTTGCCCGACAATGCCGTGATCGAACTGGGTACGCGTGTGCAGATCTGAAGTTCAGCTTCCTGTGGCGGGCTTGCGGGCAATACAGCACATGCGGTCCAGCTCCCGCCCATGCAGCAACGCCCCCTTGCCAACCACGCGATCGAGCTGAAACCCGCACTTGGCTGCCACGCGGGCGCTCGCCTGATTGCCCTCCAGGTATTCGAGGTGCAGGCGGTCAAGACCCATTTGCTCAAAAGCCATTGACTTGAGCTGCAACACACCCTGGGTGACATATCCCTTGCCCTGATGGGCCTGCGCGATCCAATAGCCCACCGTACCCTGGCCGTCCCCGATATCGACCAGACTGATCGTCCCGATGATGGCGTCCTGCAGCCTGAGCAAAAAATGCTTCTGCTTGCCCGCCGCGTCCTGCACGAGCGCGGCATCCACGAATGCCTGCGTATCTTCGGGGCGAAGGATACGATCCACCCACGGCAGCCACACCCTGAGATGCTCACGATCTGCGTGGGTCAAGGCAAAGAGTTCCGGCCCGTCCAGGCGATAAAGCGGGGTCAGTTGGACTTCAGTACGACTCATGCTTGCTCGCGAAAGAAAAGTGTCGAAAAACCCGTTCGTTCCGACGAACGACCCCGGGACGACCACGCCAGGCAAAGAAACGAGCCTCCCATGAACAGCAACATAACAATAAAAATGCCCCGGGCAGCCGAGCGGTCTCCGAATGCGCCGCCAAATGGCAGGGTCGCGATGAAAACGATCCGCGTGAGGGAAGAAATGGCCGACTCGGTTCTGGACCAGGCATGGCGACGATCTCCACCGCGAATGCAAATGGCGTCGCACAACTTTAAAGGCGGAGAGCGGCCCGTGGATCGAGCACGCCCCCGGCTTTACTCTTGGATTGTCTGACTCGGATGTGTCCAGCAGGAATCTGTTGCCAATCAGATCAAGCGCGACCGTCCACCGTCGCCTGGGTGCGAACGAGAGCCTCGATGGCCTCGTCCGAATAGCCCGCTTCGCGCAGCAATTCGATGCTGTGCTCACCCAGCCTGGGCGCAGGCCGCGTCAGGTCCGTAGGCGTGCGATCGAATCGACCCAGAGGGCCGGTGGTGCGCAGGCGGCCTTCGGTGGGATGGTCGACCTCGCGCACGGCACGGCAGGCGGCCAGATGCGGATCGTCGATCAGATCTTCGACCGTGAACAGCCTGGACGCCGGAATATCGGCGCGACCCAGCACTTCCAGCCAGTGCGCGGTACTGCGCGTGGCCATCACCTCAGCCACATAGGCATACACCTCGGCAATGTGCTGGGCGCGGGCACCGTGAGTGCAAAAGCGCGGGTCCTGCGCCAGCTCGGGCTGTTCGATCACGGCAAAGAAGGCACGCCAATGCTTGTCGTTGTAGATCAGCAGACAGATTTCCCCATCGGCCGTGGCGTATGGCCTGCGGTGCGCGGCCAGCAAACGTGCATACCCCGTCGGACCCATAGGCGGTTCGAACGTGTGCCCGCCCATATGATCGCCCAGGACGAGATGTGCCATGCCTTCGAACATGGGCACCTCCACCGACTGGCCCTGGCCCGAGGCACGCGCATCGATCACGGCGGCCAGCAGCGCAATGGCGACGTGCAGGCCGACACCCCGGTCGGCCAGCGTGAGCGGCGCGTAACGTGGCACATCGCCAGTGTGGCGGCGGTACAGGTCGGCAATGCCGGTCTGCCCCTGGATCAAGTCATCGTAGGCAGGTTTGCCTGCGTAAGGACCTTGCTCACCGAATCCGTAGGCGCCGACATACACCAGCTTCGGATTGACGGCGGCAAAGGCCTCGTAGGACAGACCCAGGCGTGTCATGGCCTGCGGGCGGATGTTGAAGAGCACCGCATCGCAATCGCGCGCCAGCGCCAGGCAGGCATCGCGGCCCTCGGGCGTCTTCAGATCCAGCACGATGGAGCGCTTGTTGCGATTCAGATGCAGGTAGAGGTGCCCCATGCCGGGATTGCGCATAGGGCCCACGGCCCGCATGTTGTCGCCTGCCGGCGACTCCACCTTGATCACGTCAGCGCCCAGATCGCCCAGCACCTGCGTGGCGTAGGGCCCCATGACCACCGAACTCAGGTCCAGAATGCGTACGCCCGACAAGGGGCCACAACGTGCGTTCATTGCGGTGCAATTCGTGCGTCTTTGATCATGCTGCCCCACAGGTCGCGCTGCTCGGACACGAAGGTGGCGAACGACTCGGGCGTGCCGCTGAAAGCGACGAAGCCCTGGTCAGCCAGCCTCTTTTTCACGGCAGGATCGTTGACGGTGTCGTTGATCGCCTTGTTCAGCTTGGCCACGATTTCCGGCGGCAGGTCTTTCGGGCCGAAGAAACCGTTCCACGAGTTGATGTCGAAGTTCTTCACACCCGCCTCTTCCATCGAGGGAATATCGGGCGTGATGTCGCTGCGCTTGGCCGTGGATACGGCAAGTGCGCGCATCTGGCCCGACTTCACGAATGCCAGGCTGGAGGTCAGATCAGTGAACATCATGTCGACCTGGCCGCCGATCAGGTCGGTCATGGCTTGCGGCGTGCCCTTGTAGGGGACGTGCAGAATGTCGATGTCGGCGCGCCGCCCGAGTGTCGCACCGGCCACGATGCCGGTGCTGTTGCCGCTGGCGTAGGTCAGCTTGCCCGGGTTCTTCTTGGCGTAATCGATCAGTTCCTGCACCGACTTGATCGGCAGTTTCGGATTGACGACCAGCAGGAACGGCAGATTGCCCCCGCGTGCGATGGGCGTGAAGTCCGTCACCGGATCGTAGGGCACGTTGGTCATCAGGAACGGAGCCGCCGAATGCGAGGTGTTGGTCGTCACGAACAGGGTGTAGCCATCCGGTTTGGCGCGTGCCACGAAATTTGCGGCGATCGTGGCGTTGGCACCGGGCTTGTTCTCGACGATGACCTGGCCATTGAGATGCTTGCCGATTTCCTGGGCAAAGATCCGACCCGCTGCGTCAGTGCCTGAGCCGGCGGGAAACGGCACCACCAGACTGATGGGGCGATCCGGGTAGTCGGCC
>JAEYZR010000265.1 GCA_023427945.1 Pseudomonadota bacterium
CGCCGACGTAATCCTTGATGGTCTTCAGATGATCACGCAACGCGACCGGGTCGGTGCCCACGGCGTTCATGGCCTGCGCCATCAACATGGCGCCGTCGTAATAGGCAGCACCATAAGGGTCTGCATCGAGATTGAATTTGGACTTGTATCGCTGCGCATAGTCCTGACCTTTCGGCGTAGCAGGCAGGTAGGCATCCACGACGCCCCACACGCGGTCGAGATCCTGAGGCGAGAGCAACTGCATGGCTGCGGGCACGAACGCGGCAGAAGAGGCCACCACCGGTTGTTTCAGGCCAAGCATCTTGATCTGGCGCAATAGCATGGCGCCATCCTGCGGATAAACGAAGGCGAGGATCACATCAGCGCCTTTGTTCTTCAGATTCAGGATCTGGGCCGAGAAGTCTTTGTCGTTCTGGCCATAGGCTTCCATGCCCACCGCGTCGATGCCTTGCTCCTTCAGGAAAGCAGTTGCCGCATTGGCACCGCCCTGCCCGAAGTCATTCTGGATATACAGGATGCCGGGCTTGGAGAGCTTGAGCTCGTCCTTGACGAATCGTCCCATCGCTATGGCTGCCGTACTGTCGGCGGGGCGGATGCGAAACAGCCAGGGATTGTTCAACGATGCCACCACGTCTGCACCGCCAGCGTACATGGTGGGACGGCCTGCCTTGGTCACCTCAGGGGCGACCGCCATGTTCTGTGTGCTGTAGCTGGTGATGAACGCGAAGACCGGATTGCGTTCCTGCACCAGCTTGACGAAAGCGTTGACGGCGGTGCCATTGGAGGCCTGTGCATCCTCGAATACAAATTTCACTTTTTGCTTTTGCACTCCGCCCGCCGCGTTGATGTCCTCCTCGGCCATCTTCAGCGCATTGAAGTACTGCTTGCCCGTCAGCGACAGCGGTCCGGTGATCGGCACGGTCGCACCGACCGTGATCTCCTGCGCCTGGGCGGCGCCCAAGGATGCAAACCCCACGACAGCAGACGCAACCACGGTGCAAGCGAACCTGAAAACGCCTGCGAGTACATGCGGATGGCCACTGCCAGTCCCGATCTTCTTGGCCGATACGTTCATTTTTTTCCCCTGGTGAGTGAGACGACAACCGAACCCTGCCCGATATTTCAACTGATGTGTTCCGATAATCGGAATGATGTACTGATTTACGGTATGATAATAAAGGCGGTCAAAATGAAACAAGCCGGGTTTTCCCTTGGCAGCCCCTTGAGCGTCGACAATATCGATCAAATTTCTTAAAAACGGGTCCCATGAGCACACAGAAACTTGCGCCTCTCGAACGCTATGTCCGAATCCTGGAGTTACTGGCATCCTTTCCAGACGGACTGGGCCTGGGCGACATTTCGCGCATGCTCGATCTGCCCAAGACGAGCGCTCACCGCCTGCTGGGGACCATGCAGGAGTCCGAGCTGATCGGCGTTTCGCCCGGCGCAGGCAACACGTATGTCCTGGGGCAGCGGGTACAGCGCCTGGCTTACCTGGGAGCGAATACCGAATGGATAGACACCGTCGTGCGCCCACATTTGATTTCGCTGGCATCCGATACCGGGGAGACGTGTTACCTCGCAAAACTCGATAGACTCGAGGTTTCGTCCATGCTGATGGAAGCGCCTGACACACCGTGGCGTGGTTTTGTATTACCCGGCAAACACATGCCGCCGCATGCCGCGGCCTCGGCCAAGGCAATCCTTGCGTTCCAACCCCAGGACATCATCAATGAGGCCCTCGCGCCGCCGTTACCCATGTTGGCTTCGCGCACACGCACCGATCCCGCGCTGATCCAGAAAGAATACGAACAGGTGCGTGAGCAGGGCTATGCGACGTGCCTCGCGGAAATCGATGACGGTCTGGCCGCGCTCGGCGTACCTGTCCACCTCCCCCATCTGGGCGTGATCTACAGTGTGGGGGTGACAGGGCCTTTGCAGCGGGTGGTGGACAAAGACCTGCTGGAACTGGTGCGCATCATGAAAGCCCATGCCACCAAGGTGTCCGAGGCCTTGGCGACCGGATATGCTCGCCGCCACGAATCTTGAATCGGTCAAACACAATGCATACCCTGGACCATGGGCCCGGCGGCCAGCACCTTCAGCATTACCATTAGCCACATTTCCGTATCACCCCTCCTTCAGGATCTTCGATGTCCGCCTTTGACCGATCTTCTGCCATCGACTTCAGTCTGTATGCCTTGAACCGATTTTCAGAGTTACGCCACGATGCGGCGTTCGTGGAAAACCACAGGCTCGATACCTCGACCCGCTTTCTGGTCTTCGCTGGCGGCGCGCCGGTGCTGAACGTGAACGCCGGCGCCTGCGATCCCCTGTTCTCGCATGAGCAGGTGGCGGCGCTGGGCCAACCGGCCTATGAAGTATTTCTGGGTCAGTTGCCCGGCGGCCCGGCACGCTTCGCAGCGGCCTTCGACAAATCGCTGGCCGAACAGCTCGCTGACTTTCCCGGCCTGGAACTAGCCAACCTGCGCTCGATTGCCATGGACGGCCTGATCGATCCGGAGGTGCTCGGCACGATAGGCGGTGCCAATGCCTTGCTGAACTGGCACCAGCGACATGGCTTCTGCGCCAATTGCGGAGCGCCCAGCCGCATCACGCTGGCGGGATGGCGGCGCGACTGCGACGCATGTGGCGCCCAGCACTTTCCGCGCGTCGATCCCGTGGTGATCATGCTGACCATCGACGGTGACCGCTGCCTGCTGGGGCGCCAGCCGCAGTTTGCCCC
This sequence comes from Pseudomonadota bacterium, assembly GCA_023427945.1. Lineage (GTDB taxonomy): Bacteria > Pseudomonadota > Gammaproteobacteria > Burkholderiales > Burkholderiaceae_B > Schauerella. The sequence continues at coordinate 2,747 of JAEYZR010000265.1, forward strand.
CGGCATGTATTCCGCACTGGCCGGATTTCTGGAACCGGGCGAGACGATCGAACACGCCGTGCGCCGCGAGATCGAGGAAGAAAGCGGCGTGCGCTGTTCCCACGTGGCGTATTTCGCTTCACAGCCCTGGCCGTTTCCTTCATCGCTGATGATAGGGTGCTTTGCGCGTGCCACGAGCACCGAACTCATGGTGGACAAGAACGAACTCGAAGACGCCCGCTGGTTCACGCGCCAGGAAGTGGCCGACATGATCGCCGGCACCCATGCCGAGGGATTGACCGCACCCAAGTCCTACGCGATTGCGCATCATTTGCTGCGCACGTTCGTGGAGCAGGGGCAGGCGGTCGTGCGCTAGGCGATATAGCTGGTCTTGACGATGGAGTAGAACTCGCGGGCGTAGGCGCCCTGCTCGCGCGGCCCGTAGCTGGAACGCTTGCGCCCGCCGAAGGGCACGTGATAGTCCAGACCGGCCGTGGCCGTATTGATCATGACCAGACCGGACTGGGAATGGCGCTTGAAGTGCTGCGCGTACTTCAACGAGGTCGTGCACAAACCTGCCGACAGGCCGAACTCCGTGTCGTTTGCGACCGCCAGGCCGTGCTCGTAGTCACGTACCTGCATGACGGAGGCCACCGGGCCAAACACTTCCTCGCGATTGATGCGCATGTCGGACGTGGTCTGTGTGACCAACGCCGGCGCCATGAAATAGCCCGGCGTGGGACGCTTCAGAAGCGCCCCACCATAGACATCGCCGCGCTCTTCTGCGGCAATGCGAAGGTAGTCCTGGTTCTGGTCGAGCTGACGTTCGTTGACCACGGGGCCGATCTGCGTGCCTGCGTCCAGCGCGTGACCGACCTGCACCGTGTCGATGCGTGCCTTCATGGCTTTGACAAATGCGTCGTAGATGCCTTCGGTCACGATGAGCCGGGACGACGCCGTGCAGCGCTGACCCGTCTGATAGAACGACCCGTTGAAGGCGGCTTCCACGGCAACACCGAGATCGGCATCGTCCAGGACCAGCATGGGATTCTTGCCGCCCATCTCCAGCTGGACGCGCTTGCCCAGGCGTGCGCAGTCTGCTCCGATGCTCTGCCCTGTTGCCACCGATCCGGTGAAACTGACCGCATCGACGTCAGGCGAACTGACCAGCACCTGCCCCACGATGCGCCCAGGGCCCATCACGAGGTTCAGCACACCGGGCGGAAGTCCAGCCTCGTGCAGGACCCGCACCAGCGCCACCGCGCAACCTGGCGCCACATCGGAGGGCTTCAGCACGATCGTATTGCCGAAGGCCAGCGCCGCAGCAATCTTCCATGCAGGAATGGCGATGGGGAAATTCCAGGGCGTGATCAGCCCGACCACACCGACTGGTTCGCGCGAGATTTCCACCATCATGCCGGGCCGTACCGAAGGGATGACCTCACCTCCCGGACGTAGCGCTTCGCCGGCAAAATACTTGAAGACGAATGCAGCGCGTCCCACCTCGCCTATCGCTTCGGGCAGTGTCTTGCCTTCTTCACGCGCCAGCAGCTTGCCGATGGTCTCCTTCTGCGCGAGCAGTGCATTGGCCGTGCCGTCCAGCACATCGAAGCGCTGCTGCGGGGTGGAGAATCCCCAGGTGTCCGCAGCGGCGCGTGCGGCCGCTATCGCCTGTTCGGCATCCTCTGTCCCGCCCAGAGCGTACGTGCCCACCACTTCATTCGTGTCGGACGGGTTGTGGGTCGAGTAGAACTCGGAGGCATCCCGGTACTGGCCTGCGATGAAGTTGAGATGTTCTTTCATGGCTTGCTCCTTGTTCAGTGCTTGATGGCCGCAACAGCGGCGGGGGCCAGACGCGCAGCAGGGGTGATTTGATCGGGGTCGGTACGCAACTCGATCACGGCCAGCCGTTTGCTCGCACGCGCACGTGCAAATGCGGCGTCGAAATCTTCCGTGCGATCGACACGCTCGGCATGGGCGCCGAACGACTCGGCCAGCTTGACGAAATCAGGCCCCTCCAGCCTGGTGGCAACCTGCCTCCCCGGAAACCGGTTCTCCTGGTACATGCGTATGGTGCCGTACATACCGTTGTTGACGATGATCACGATGAACCGGGCGCCGTACTGCGCGGCCGTCGCCAGCTCCTGTGCGTACATCAGAAAGCATCCGTCACCGGCAAAACAGACGACTTCGCGACCGGGATGGCGAAGCTTGGCGGCAATGGCCGCCGGCAGGCCATAGCCCATCGAGCCGTTGGTGGGCGCCAGGCAAGTGCCAGCCTGCTTGTATGTGAAAAACCGGTGTACCCATGCCGCATAGTTGCCAGCTCCGTTGGCGACGATCGCGTCATCGCTCAGCGTTTCCGAAAGATGCTTCACCACCGTCGTGAAGTTCACGCCGTTCATGGCAGGGTCTTCAGGAATCGGCGCCATGAACTGCATATAGGACTGGCGTGCCGCTGCGGTCGTGGCGCTCCAGGGCAGGCTAGCACTCGAGTCGCACCTTGCCATCGCGCACGACCAGGCAGCAGGTGTCGTCGCAATAGCCAGCTCGGGCGCGTACACCCGCCCCAGGTCGGCATTCTCGGGGTACACGTGCACGAGGAACTGCGTCGGATGCGGTACTGTCAGATAGGTGTAGCTGCCTGTGCCGATGTCGCCCAGCCTGGTGCCCACGGCCAGCACCAGGTCGGCCGACTTCACCAGATCGACCAGACTGGCATCCACACCCAACCCCAGATGACCGACATAGTTTGGATGACGGTTATCGAACATGTCCTGGTGGCGGAAGGTCGCTGCAACCGGCAGGTTCCATTTCTCGACAAAGATCCTGAACGCCGCAAGGCCCTCTGCATCCCAACCCGTCCCACCCAGCAGGACCACGGGCTGCCTGGCCTGGCCCAGGCGTTGCACGATGTCCGCCACATCACGTTCATCCGGGGCGTTTCGCACCTGCGGTAGACGCGCCATGCCATTGGGCGAACACGTCTGCGCCAACACATCTTCAGGCAGCGAGATCACCACGGGACCGGGCCGGCCCGTCGTGGCGACATGGAAGGCGCGCTGGACCACCTCATCGATACGCTGGGCGTCGTTCAGTTCGCAGACCCACTTGGCCACCGATCCGAACATCTTTTCGTAATCGATTTCCTGGAAGCCATCGCGACCGCGCTCACCGAACGGGACCTGGCCGATGAACATGATCATGGGCGTCGAATCCTGCTGCGCGATATGCAGGCCGATGCAACCATGCGAGGCGCCCGGTCCGCGCGTCACAAAGCAGATCCCGGGCCGCCCCGTCATCTTGCCATCCGCCTGCGCCATATCCGCAGCGCCACCCTCGTGCTTGGCAACGACCACTTCGATTTCAGGATAGTCGTACAAGGCATCCAGCACATCCAGGTAGCTCTCGCCCGGCACGCAGAACATGCGATCGACGCCGCGATGCGCGAGGGCCTGGGCCAGCGCCCGCCCCCCTGTCGAACGGGCCTGACCGACGCTGGCTGACGCTTCTTCGTTCTTGATGGGATTCATACGCTAAGAGCCTCTTGAAACTTGCGCGTGCTGCGCGCGTTGAGTGGTGTCGTCCAAGGTCATTTCCTCGTCCATGATCGCAGTCACTGAGGGGTGTATCCCACGCTGGCTCCCACCTCTCGCCAGCGCTTGAGTTCGCCGGCCGCATACGTACGCAGTTCATCGGGAGTGGACGATGCGGCGGTCACGCCCTGCTGGCTGAACTGCTTCTGCACCTCGGCAGACGCCAGCACTCGCTTGACTGCGGCATTCAGGCGGGTGATGACCGCATCGGGGGTATTGGCCGGCGCCATCAGCGCCTGCCATGACGAGGCCACCACCGGCGCGCCCAACTCGGTCAGCGTCGGCCAGTCGGGGGCCAGCGGCGAGCGCTCGGCCGATGTCAGCGCCACGGCCCGGATCTTTCCTGCCTGCACCAGCGGCTGCACACTCGAAAACGAGGTGAACGTCACATCGGTATCGCCCGCCATGAGACTGGCCAGCGCATCGGTATCGCCTTTGTAGCGAACGTTGGTCATCACCGCGCCCGATGCCTGCTTGAAAGCCTCGTTCATCAATTCGAACGAGGCACCACCGGATGCAAAGTTCAAACCGCCAGGCTTGGCCCTGGATGCGGCAACCAGGTCGGCCACGGTGGCCAGCGGTCGGCCGGCTGAGGTCGCCACGACCACAGGCTGCTGGGAAATCATCGAGATCGGCGCAAAACTGCGGGCCGGATCGTAGGGCAGTCTGGCGAACGCAACGGCGTTCACGGCCAGCGTGGAGATGTTGCCCATCAACAGCGTATAGCCGTCAGGCGCGGCCTGGGCCACCACATCAGCCCCGATGATGCCACTCGCCCCTGGACGATTCTCCACGACGACCGACTGCCCGAGCTCTGCGCTCAGGCCTTTTCCGAGCAGGCGTGAAACGGTGTCGGTGACGCCACCGGCCCCGAATGGCACGATCAGCCGGATGGCCCGCTCAGGATAGGTCTGTGCCGAAGCAGAAAATGTTGCGCCGATCAGAATCAAGAGTGCACTGGTAAATCGTATTTTTTTCATTGATTGTCTCCTCACCTCGATTGAACTGAAATCCACGTTCAGGGCTCACAGCGTCCCTGGATAACTCCCCCCATCCATCAAAATGTTCTGGCCGGTCATGTACCCCGCATGGGCGCTGCACAGGAACGCACACATGGCGCCGAACTCAGCCGGGTCGCCAAAGCGCGAGGCGGGGTTGGACAACAATCGTTCCTGCGCAATCTCCTCTTGCGCGACGCCACGGCGTTGCGCTGCACTGGCGAAATTCGAGGCCAGCCGATCGGTCATGAAAGCGCCGGGCAGCAGGTTGTTGATCGTGACGTTGTGCCGCACAGTCTGGCGCGACAGGCCTGCGACGAAACCCGTCAGCCCGGCGCGTGCGCCATTGGAAAGACCCAGGGAATCGACCGGGCTTTTGACCGCAGCGGATGTAATGTTCACGATGCGTCCGAATCCGCGCGCGATCATGCCGTCCACCGTCGCCTTGATCAGGTCGATGGGCACGAGCATGTTGGCAGTGAGCGCCGCCAGCCATATCGCGCGGTCCCATTCACGAAAATCACCCGGCGGCGGTCCACCGCCATTGGTCACGAGAATATCGGGATCGGGACATGCCGCAAGCGCTGCAGCCAGCCCCTCAGGCCGCGTCAGATCGCAGGCTTCGTAGGAGACCCGCTGACCTGTGGCCTGTTCGATTTCGCTGGCCGTCTGACGCAGGCTGTCCGACGTTCGCGCCACGATGGTGACCGCCACCCCTTCGCCTGCCAGCGCCTGCGCGCAGGCGCGACCCAAACCTTTGCTTGCGCCGCAAACAAGTGCCCTGCGTCCACCGATCTCGAGTTCCATGCCTGTCCCCTTTTGCATCGCGCTCATCGCATTGCCAGGGAATCTTAGGATCGGGCAGCCGCGCGTGCCCTCAGCGGGGGCTATAACACCTATAACGGACTGACATATCACAGGCCCGCAAAGCCATAACCGATCGACATACCACGAGGACGCCGATCACGCGCAAGCCCGTGATTCTTGCAACGGCGACTCAGAGCCTGCTGCGAAACGTCTGTATGTTGAGCAGCAGCTCGGCGGACAACTTGCCGCTGTTGATCTGATCGGCCACGAACTGGGCCAGGACGGTACCCACGACACGCGCCGCCGTGGACAGTTGCCCATCGCTTGCGCGTGCCAGAACCAGTTGCCGCGTCAGCACGGGACTGATCGATGCGGCCGACACGCGTCCGGCAGCGATATCCCCCAGCACACTGTTCAGCGGCAGAATCGTGGCGCCGTGTCCGGCGACCACCAGGTCGCGCAGCACCTGGAACGAGTCGGCCTCGGCCACGACGTCCAGCTCGATTCCCAACGCCTCTGCGCGACGTTCGACAGTCGTGCGTATGCCGTGCCGGGGGCTGGGCAACAGCAACGGCTCTTTTGCGATGCTGCGGAAATCCACGCTGCGCGTGAAGGATATTTTTCGATGTGCCCCTGCCACCAGCACAAGTTCCTCGCGCATCAGGGGCTGCACACTCACACTATGGTGGCGGGTCGGATCGTAGAGCACACACATGTCCACCTCGCCACGATGCAGCCAGTCCAGCAGGTAACCACTGAACGCGGTGGAGAACCGCAGGCGTATGGCTGGATAGCGCTGACGGATGATGCCCATGATCGGGACGATGGCCATTTCCGCCATGGTCGGTGTCAGGCCCAGCAGCACGAGGCCACCGGGCGATTCGCGATGCTCCGAAACCTCTCTGCTGATGGCGTCCAGCTCACGCAGGCCGGCGGCAGCACGAAACGCGATGCGCCGCGCAGTATCGGTGGGCGTCATACCCCGCCCGTGTCGAAAAAACAGCTTCTCGCCCACCTCCTGCTCCAGCAACCTGATCTGACGACTCACGGCAGGTTGGGTCAAACCCAGGGTATCAGCCGCCTTGCTCAAGGTGCCGGTCTGTATGACTGCCAGGAGAGCGCGAAGGTGGGAGAGATCCATGCGCAAGGATTCTACAGAAGCGCATCAGCAAGAAGCGACACACCTGGGGACACCGATAAGAACTATTTATCCAGTTTCGCGAATTAAATTAATTAGACAAATAGCCGCCTCCCGGAAGATCATTCCAGACACAAGCAGGCCGTGTGCGAGGCGGGTGCGCAGCCAAAAACAAAGGGGCAGGAATTGAGCGACATGAAGTTGAAAATCGAGCAAGTGCACAAAAGCTATGGTGCGGTGCATGCCTTGCGTGAGACATCTCTGGATGTGCCTGCGGGCGAGTTTCTGACGCTGCTCGGGCCTTCGGGATCGGGCAAGACCACACTGCTGATGATTCTGGCGGGGCTGGGCCTGCCCGACGGCGGCCGTATATGGATAGACGGCAAAGACGCCACGTTCGCACCGGTACACGCACGCGACATCGGCATGGTCTTCCAGAATTATGCCCTGTTTCCACATCTGACCGTGTTCGAGAACATCGCGTTTCCTCTGCGGATGCGCCGGCTTTCCGAGCGCGACATCACGGCGAAAGTGACACGCATCCTGGAGATCGTGCGACTGCCTCAGACTGCACAGCGGCTGCCGCGCGAATTGTCGGGCGGGCAGCAGCAGCGCATCGCGCTGGCGCGCTGCGCGGTATATGAACCGTCCATCATTCTCATGGACGAGCCATTGGGCGCGCTGGACAAGAAACTGCGCGACCAGATGCAGCTTGAGATCAAGCGCCTGCATGTCGAGCTGGGTGTCACCATCCTGTACGTGACCCACGACCAGGAAGAAGCGATGGCCATGTCCGACCGCATCTGTCTGATGAACGATGGCCGCATAGAACAACTCGGCACGCCTGCACAGCTGTATTTCAAACCCCGCACCTCATTCGTGGCCGACTTCCTGGGCGGCTCCAACATCATCGGCGCAGTGGTCAGGGCGCGCGACGCCGATCGATGCATCCTGAACGGACCGCTGGCCAGCACCATCGAGGCATCGGACGACCGTGCCACGATCCAAACAGGCGATGCCGTGCATTTCATGGTTCGCCCCGAGCACCTGCGCATACTGGGTCCCGGCGAACATGCGGACAATGTGCTGCAAGCCACACTCGAACAGACCATCATGGTGGGCGCCGTCACGCGCCATTACGTCAGGCTGGCCAGTGGCGAACCCATAGGCGTCACCGCATTGACGACCGGCCCGATCCAGACGCACAAGCCGGGCGACACAGTACGCCTGGGCTGGCCTGCGGATCGCACGGTCGTCCTGGCGGACGCTCCGGCGGGAGGCCAATGATGCTGGCACATCAACCGGGACCGGGGCGCATCTGGCGTCATTGGGGACTATGGCCAGCGCTGCTGTTGCTGGTCGTGGTATTTCTGATCCCTGTCGTACAGTTGCTGGGCCTGAGCGTGGTGGACGCCTCGGGTGATTTCAGCCTGCAGCACTACGCCCGCCTGTTCGAAAGTTCGGTTTACGTGCGTGTGCTGGGCAGCACGTTTCGGATCGCCATCTGGACGACAGCGGTATGCCTGCTGGTCGGCTATCCAGTCGCCTATCTGCTGGCGACGGTGGGCACGAACTCACGCAACAGGCTGTTGATCTGGGTGCTGATGCCCTTCTGGACCAGTGTGCTGGTACGCAGCTTCGCCTGGATGGTGCTGCTGGGCCGGCAGGGCTTTCTGAACAAAGCGCTGCAGGCGGCGGGCATCACCGACATGCCGATCGACCTGATGTACAACTTTGGCGCCGTCATCGTGGGCATGTCGCACGCCCTGATGCCTCTGGCCATCATGACCATGCTGGCGGTCATGCAGAACATCGACATGAATCTTCCCAGGGCGGCGGGCACATTGGGGGCTCGCGGGGCACAGGTGTTCTGGCGCATCTACTTCCCGCTGTCCCTGCCTGGCGTGGCCGCCGCCGGCCTGCTCATCTTCATTACGGCGCTGGGGTTCTTCATTGCCCCCATGCTGCTGGGCAGCCCTCAGGAAACGATGATCGCCCAGATCATCGTGGTGCAGATCGACGAGATGCTCAACTGGGGATTCGCTGGCGCCGTCGCGATGCTGTTGCTGAGCGCATCGATCGCCGTGTTCTATGTGTTTGATCGGGTGCTGGGCATGTCGGCACTCACCGGCGAAGCCAGGGAAGCCGGCCAAGCCAGACGGGCCGGCCTGCTCGGCCGACTGGGCGCCGTTGCCGGACGATACTTCGTGGCCAGCATGGGATGGCTGTTCTCTGCCATAGGCCAGGCGCTGGACAAGCTCAAGGCCACGAACCCAAGACGTCGCACCGGCGGATCGCGCTGGGGCATCTGGATCGTCGGCTGCGCAGCACTCGTCTTCCTTGCCGCACCCGCGTTTTTCCTGATTCCGATTTCGTTCTCGGAAAACGCGCTGTTCGAATGGCCGCCACGAGGTTTCTCGCTGCAGTGGTATCAGGCCTATATCGAATCGCCCCTGTGGCAGGAGGCAACCATACGGTCGCTGTGGGTCGGCGTGGCCACTGCCGTGCTGTCGGTGCTGATCGGTGTGCCTGCCGCATTCGTTCTCTCGCGCCACACGCTGCGCATGAAGACGGCCATCATGGCCTTCGTCCTGATGCCTATGGTCATGCCCAACATCATCGTGGCACTCGGCCTGTTCTATGCCTTCTCGAAGGTTGGCCTGGTGGGGACATCCTTCGGCCTGATCCTTGGGCATTCGATCTTCGCGCTCCCGTATGTGATCGTCACGGTCATGGCCGTGCTGCGCAACTACGACACCCGCCTGGATCACGCCGCCTATACGCTGGGCGCAAGCAAACTCAAGACATTCAGGCTGGTCACCCTGCCATTGATCAAGACGGGTGTGGTGACGGCGTTCCTGTTTGCGTTCGTCAAATCGTTCGATGAACTCACCGTCGCCCTGTTCATCAGCGGCGGCATATCGACCACCCTGCCCAGGCAGATGTGGTCCAACGCCATGCTCAACGTCGATCCGACACTGGCTGCGGTATCCACTGTCATTCTGGTTTTTGTCACTGTCGTCATTTTCTTCGGAGAGTGGTTAGGCCGGCGCGGCGCACGCAAGTGATCGTCCGTCATTACTTTTCTCGCCCTACCAGGGTCCCAGCAACATAAGAAATCGGGGTTATTCACATGAACAGGAAAAGCGAAGGATTTACCCGGCGCAGCGCGCTCAAAACGATAGGCCTGGGCACGGCCACGCTGGCGATGCCCATGATCTGGAGGCGCGCAGCGGCGGCAGACAAGACGCTCATCGTGGGTGACCCTGGCGGCATCTACACCACCGCCTACACAGAGGCCTACTACCGGCCGTTCACCGAAGAGACCGGCGTACGCATCGTGCCCGTCGCCAGACGGTCCAATCCATCCGCCGAATTCAAGGCGCAGGTGGAAACGGGCAAGTACAACTGGGACGTAAGTGGCGGTGTGACCTCCGACGTGGCGGACCTGCTCTACAGCATGAACCTGCTCGATCCGCTGGATACCAGCGGCGACGATTTTGCCGCCATCCCCGATGAGATGAAGACCCCCCACTACGTCGCGGACTCGGTGGTCACGTTCGTGCTGGCCTATCGCAGCGATGTATTCAAGAGCGGCCTGCAATCCTTCGCCGACCTTTGGGACGTGCAGAAATTTCCCGGGCGCCGTGCCTTGCGCAGGCTGGGGCGCGACATGATCGAGATAGCCCTGCGCGCCGATGGTGTGCAGGGCGGGCCGGATATCTACAAAGTGCTGGCTGAACCTGGGGGCTGGGATCGTGCCTTCAAAAAGCTCGATGAAATCCGCCCCCACGTCAAAGTGTGGTGGGACTCCTCTCCCCAGAGCACGCAATTGCTGCAGACCTCGGAAGTGGACGCGTGCCCCACTTTCAATGCGCGAGCCCAGAGCGCCGCCGACAATGGCGCACCGGTGGTCATCAACTGGAATGGCGGCTTCTACAGCCTCTCAGGATGGTGCATACCCAAAGGCAATCCCAAGGCGGACCTTGCGCGCCAGTTCGTCAAGTTCGTGGCCCGGCCCGACCGTCAGGCCGCCTACACGACAAAGCTGCCCAATGGACCGTCCAACCCCAACGCCTACAAATTCATCACACCCGAAAACGCGCGGCGTCTGCCCACGTTCCCGGAGAACCTGCAAGTCAGCGCACGGTTGAACGATGCGTTCTGGGGCAAACACAAGGCTGAGTCCGATACGCGCTTCAACGAATGGCTGTTGAAGGGCTGAGCCAGTCCTATCACTGAAAAACGGAAGTCATGATGAAAATAACTGGGGTGCAACTCCGGCAATTGCGTGCGAGCCTGGAAGGTGGCGGGTTCAGCGGAAGTTCGTACAACGTGGCCGAACGGACTGCGTTGCTGTGCCGGATCACGACCGACTCGGGGCCCGCTGGCTGTGTCTGCGTGGGCAACGAATTCGACTACAACGATTACCTCAAGGGTCTGGTGCGAGGCCCTTTCCAGGCGATGCTGGTCGGTCAGGACCCCCTGTTGGCCGAGCGCCACTGGCGCAACATGCTGACCTATGACAAGGCTTATGTCGACCGCCCCTCGCTCATGGGTGCCATCGCTGCGGTCGATGCCGCGTTGTGGGATCTGCGTGGGAAGATCGCCGGCCAGCCGGTGTGGCAACTGATCGGCGGCATGAATCCACGCATGCCCATGATCGGCATCGGTGGTTACTACGAAACCAGCACCGACGAGGCCGGAATCCGCGACGAAATCGCCCGCTATCGGGCGCAAGGCATCGGCGGCATCAAGTTCAAGGTCGGTGCGATGTCTCTGGAAGAAGACGCCGAACGTGTGCGCATTGCCCGCGATGCGGCGGGCGATGACTTCGCCATCGTGGTCGACTCCAACATGGCCTGGACGCCGGATGCAGCAGAAGACTTTGCCCGGCGTATCGCGCCCTATCACCCCGCGTGGCTGGAGGAACCCGTGCATGCCTCCAACGTGGCCCGCGGCCTGCGGCAGGTGCGCATGCGTTCGGGCATGCGCATCGGCGCCGGCCAATCGGAGGAGTCGGTGTTCGATGCCTATACGCTGCTGGCGTCAGAGTCGGTGGACGTGCTGAACGTCACCTACAACCGTGGGGGCGGCATCACGGGCTGGACGAAGCTGGCCTCCGCCGCAGCGTTCGTGGATGTGCGCATGGGACAGGTGGGCGAACCGCACATCAGCATGCACATGATGGCGGGCATCGCCAATCCGACCTATGTCGAATGTTATCCGGACGCCAGGCGCGACCCATTATGGGCAAACCTGTACGTGGACCGCCCCGAGCCCAAGGACGGTTTCATCACCGCACCATCGGCGCCGGGATTCGGCCTGACGTTCAATGACGATTCTGTCGAGCAGTATGCCTGCGAAGCCTGGAGTTGATTTCCCATGAGTACGACCGCCTCATTCCCCGACTCGCTTCCTGCGGCACCGGTCACGGCATCGGCGCCCCCGCACGATGCCGCGCGGACACTGACCGATGCACGCTTTTCCGAAGCGGTGTCCGACGAGCTCATCGCTTTCCAGGAAGCGCCCCACCTGGAGCGCGAAAAGCGCCAGTTCGACGAGTACCTGAAGGTCGATATGGCTCATACCGTCATGCTGGCGGAACAGCACATTCTGGACGCGACACAGGCCAGCCTGATCCTGAACGCATTGCGCGAAGTGCAGGGCCTGGGCGTTGCCGGTTTTCCTTTCGACGCACGCAAGGGCAGCTTTCTGCTGCAGATCGAAGACTATCTTTTCAGCAGGATCGGCGAGAACGTCGGTGGCCGTATGCACACCGGGCGCAGCCGTCTGGATCAGGGGCCGACCGTACGCCGCCTCTACAAGCGACGCCAGCTGGTGGAAGTCATGCACGGCCTGCTCGCCATGCAGGCCACGCTCATCGACTTGTCCCGCCAGCACGAGAGCACGCTCATGCCGGGCTACACCTGCATGCAGCACGCCCACCCCGGGGTGTTCGGTCATTATCTGCTGAGCTTTGCCACCAAGCTGGCCGATGACTTCGACCGGCTGTCTTCAGCGATGACAAGGCTGAACATCAGCCCGCTGGGTGCGGCCGGCCTGTCGGGAACCTCCTGGCCAATCAATCGGCAACGTACCGCCCAACTGCTGGGCTTCGATGGGCTGGTGGACAACGCCAAGCTGGCACGCGAAGCCTTCTATGCTGCAGAGATCGCAGCAGGCCTGTCATTCGTCATGGCGACGTTGAACGACCTGGCCACAGACCTGCACATATGGTCGACCCACGAATTCGGATTCATCGAAACAGGCGATGAGTTTTGCGGCACGAGCAGCATCTTCCCGCAAAAGAAAAATCCCAGCGGGCTGGAGGCTGTCCGCTTCGCAGCCGGTGGCGCCGTCACCTGGCTTGCCACGCTGCTTGCCACATTTCGCGCCGAAGGTACCGGTGACGTGGTCATGCGCGAAGCCCCTCTGCTGGACGAGGCCTTTGTTGCCACCCGAGGCAGTCTGCGGCTGCTGGATGCCATCGTGCAGACCATGCAGGTGCGCGCGGGCCGCATGGGCGCAGCGGTGCGCGGAAACTGGTCTACAGCCACCAGCCTGGCCGACCTGATGGTACAGGCGTGTGACGTATCTTTCCGCCAGGCGCACAGTGCAGTGGCACGCCTGGTACGCAACGCGCTGGCGCAAGGCCTGAGTGAAGATGCGGTCGACTCCGCGATGCTGGCCCAGGCAGCAAGCGAGATCGGTGTGGAAGGGGTCGCCATAGACACCGCCGAGATTCGGCGTGTGCTGGATGTCGGGGAGTTCGCTCGCACGCGGGATTCGCACGGCGGCATCAGTGTCGGGGAAATCGAACGGCTGTCGCGCCAGGCCGGGAAGCGCCTGGCCAAGGCCGAGGCGTGGATGAACGAAAAAAGGCGGCAATTCAGCGCCGCCGATCAAATGCTGCAGGCCGCCGTGCAACAGCATGGCCCGGCATCTGCCGAGGTTTGAACCAGCGAAAAACAGCCCGACAAGCGACTTTTACAGGCAAATCCGCCTTGGCATTCATGTCGTGTTGTCCGTGGCCCAGATGCGTCGGCGAAATCTCCTTATACTTTTTGGACCTATAAAAATGATCGATCACTAAAAGGCCAGCTCATGGAGATCCGCCAGATCGAAGCGTTCGTTTCCGTGGCCACGCTACGAAGCTTTCATGCGGCGGCGGGTCGATTGCATATCACCCAGCCCGCCGTGTCGCTCAGGGTTGCCGCCCTTGAAGAAGAACTTGGGTCGAAACTTCTGAATCGCGAAGGCGGCAAGATCCGGCTGACGGCCAAAGGCATGCAGTTACTGCACATCGCCGAACATCTGCTGGATACCGTGGGGAGCCTGCGGACCCTTTCTGCGGGGGAACCCACCACGCACCAGCGTATCCGGATTGGCGTGACCGGCATGATCGTCAACGCCTGGTTCCCCAAGCTTTTTGTCGACATGTCGCAGTCGCTTCCTCACCTGACGGCCGACATCATCGTGCAGGGGTCGCCGGAATTGCGTGCGAAGCTCGTTGCGGGAGAACTCGACCTGGCACTCATGATGGGCCCCACTCACCTGGCCGGCGTACGCAACCTGCCACTGTCGACCTACGGGACGCACTTCGTGGCCAGCCGCAAGCTTGGTCTGCCCAAGCGCATGACACTGGGCGAACTGGCCCTTCATCGCCTGATCACCCACGCACGAAACTCCGCGACCTACGGTTCCATAGAAGAGCTGTTTCGCAATCGAGGCTACTGGCCCATCAACCTGGCCTCCAGCGACTCGGTCGAAGCCTTGATGCAGATCGTCAAGGCAGGCCTTGCGGTAGGCGCTGTCTCCGACGCGTGCCTGCTGGGCGAAACCGACCTGCGTGCGCTCCAGGTGATCGAATGTGCAGAGCGCCTTCCTGCCTACGAGTACTTCGCCTCCTATCACATGGACTCAGTCGGGCGGGTCGGCATGATGGTCGCCGAGATGGCCCAGCGCGTCAGCGAAGCCACGCCGCCACCGACACAGAGAAAGCCGGCCAGGAAGGCCCACGGCACGGGCGCGCGTCAGACCGGCGCAAGCAGCGGCTCGTAGCTGCTTCGGTACAGCTTCTTGCCGAACAGCCTGAGCACCCCATTACGGGCCAGGCCAGGCAAAGCACGCATCTTGTCGCGCTTGGCGCATTGCTGCTGAACCCACCGCACGCGCGGCAGACGTCTTTGCGTATACAAGGCAAGCGCGGCATCCACGCTCGACTCGGCCTGCACTACCTGCGCCAGCACCAGCGCATCCTCCATCGCCATGCCCGCGCCTTCGGCCATGCTGGGCGGTGACGCATGCGCCGCATCGCCGATCAGCAGGACACGGCCATACGCCCACTGGTCCGTCACGACCTGGCCGATGCGCCCGGTGTGGATGAGGGCGCTGTCCGCCGCCTGCTCCAGGAGCGGGAACACGGGTGAAGAGAAACCTTGGAACAGTGTCGTCAGGCTGGTGCGTCGCATGCTGTCGGCGTCTGCATGGGCCGGCAGTGTGATGTCCGCATAGACGTAGGCC
>JAEYZR010000290.1 GCA_023427945.1 Pseudomonadota bacterium
GGCGGGCATCGATCAAGGAGGTGGACATGCCGGTCTGATAGACACCCGACTCCCGATGCAGTCGTCCGGTAATGAGCTGAAGCGCTATGAGCAATCCTTCTTCCAGACCCTCCTCTCTGGCGTCGTCCAGCCGCGTCAGGGGAGGGGTGCAATTCTGTTTGCGCCGTCTGTAGGCGGATTGCCTGGATGTCCGTAGTGTGGCGACATCCTGTTTGACAAGTCGAAGTAATTCCAGTGAGGGGGAGGGGGGTATCGTTTTCAAAGGCAACATCCGAAAAAGCAACTTACCTGGCTATAGCGCAGTGCGTGTCCTTAGGGCGTGTGAACGCTATATATGGGTACCCGCAGGTAGTGCATTTGGATGAGCTCTAATGCGAAATAACGGGTGTTTCCAAGTCAGGGGTGCGTCAATGTGAGGGACCCGGACGCAATCATGACCACGTGCGCCGGGCTTTCAGGGGCTCGCGACTAGCGATCCCGTTCGTCTTCTTCCGGCGCACGCTGTGCTTCGGCGTGTGAGGCGGCTTCGACAGCCTGTTCCGATCCTGCGCCGGGAATCAGGATATCGACCAGCGCTTCGCCATAGCCGGGCAACAGGCGCAATTCGCTCTCGCCCGCTTCCGTCAGCATCAGCCTGCCGTCGGTGCGGGTGGCAAAACCTTTTTCAATGACTGTCGAGGCATGATCAGCATGCTCAGGATCACGGCCTTCGCGAATGTGACGCAAAACTTCGATTTCATGTTGAGTAAGCATATTCGTCTCCCGGTAAAAAGACGGCCCGCATGCGGGCCGCGTTACTGATACTTCGCCTGACCCTTCAAAGGAGCAGGCCATGCGCGCCGCCCCGCGCGTCAGATCCTGCCCATGAGCAGCAAGATGATCACGATGACCAGAACCAGGCCAAGGCCTCCCGTGGGGCCGTAACCCCAGTTGCGACTGTGTGGCCAGCTGGGCAGGGCGCCTACCAGCAACAGAATGAGTACGATCAGCAAAATGGTTCCGAGTGTCATGCGATTCTCCCTAAAGCCTGCAACATGATGTTGCGGGCACTCCCTACTGTTAATGTTGTGAGCGAGATAGCAAAAAGCGGGCCCGGCAATTCGGCAATGCGGAAATGCAGGCTGTTCGGGAGAAGCCGGGTGGCGCGCGGCTTGTCTGATTCGACATGTTTTGTCCGCCAAGGCGATGCCTGGATGAGCCGGCAGTAACGATTCGCAAGGGACGTCGACCTAGCGTAAACCCGCATATTTAGGGCGTTTGCGCTGTTTTAGAGACAGGTTTCCGGGGGGCGAAGGAGCTCTTTTACGAAATAAAAGGCATTTTTTACGAATAGCTTAAAAAATCGCTCGCATCGTGGCGAATCAACATGTACAGTAGTGCAAGTCATCGACATGAGCGCGGTTGTAAGGCGCTTACGATTGCTTATACGAAAGTGAATAACTTTGGTACAAAGCAAAGATGAGCGGGTATTATCGCGGACGGCGGCGTTGTATTCGATGTTTTTTTCGCCGCCAGCAATTAAGTCATTTACTAGGATAGACAGATGGAAACCGGTGTCGTTAAGTGGTTCAATGCAGAAAAAGGTTTTGGTTTCATCACCCCTGAATCGGGTGGTAAGGACCTGTTCGCGCATTTTTCCGCAATTCAAGGTTCGGGCTACAAGTCCCTCGAAGAAGGCCAACGTGTGAGCTTCAGCTCCGAACAGGGTCCCAAAGGCCCCCAGGCTCAGAACATCACGGTTCTCTAAGAACCTACAGGATTTCTAAAAAAAGCCCTCGTTCTGAACGGGGGCTTTTTTATTTTTGCTCACCGATATTCTTCAACAAAGATCGCGTCCCGTTGTGCCGGTAGTGCGGGCGATTCGGTTACAGTGAGGCGTCTTTTTCCAGGTGCGAGGCTGGTCTTGCCTTATTCAATTGCCGTCCGGCTATTCCGTCAGATATCGAGCGTCGCTCGCAGTGCGTGCGCACAGTCGCGTTTTGTTTTCCATGCCTTGTTAGTCTGGATCATGGGCCAGGGCTTGGTCTACGCCCAGACGGCTGAGTCCGGTGGTGATGCCGCGCCACCCGCCGATACGGCTCTTGTGCAGGACGGTCTTCTCTCGCAGGTATTTGCCCGTATTGGCGCGTGGTTCGACGGTCTGCTGGAGCAGGTTCGCCAGGCGGGGCGCGCGCTGGTGCAGGCGCGCGAATTGGGGCAGTGGTGGACCAATGTCTCCAGCACACCGGGCGCGCGCGAAGCCATTTTTGTTGGCGCCATGTGGGTCGTGGGCATTGTTGCGCTGGCATGGTGCCTTGAATGGGTGGTTCATCGCCTGTTGCGCCGTCCCCGCCAACTGGTCCGGGAGCATGCGCAGCGCCGCGAGTCGGCCAGCCTGCTGCGCAGGATGCCCTACGCGATCACCCATGCAGCGCTTTACTGGATTCCGCTTCTGGCGTTCCTGGCAACGACAGGCGTGATGTCGAACGCATTTCTCACGGGCGATCGGGCCTACTTTGTCGTGCTGGCGCTGGCAAATGCCTATGCTGGCGTGCGCGTGACCTTGGTGCTGGCCCGACTGCTGGTCAACCCGGTCGATGCGCGCCTGCGCTTGTTTGCCGTCAGCGACGAGGCGGCCGTGCAAGCCTATGGGTGGGCCCGCCTCATTGCGATTACCGCCGGGACGGGCATTGCGTTGGGAGAGTCCCTGGTGGCTTTTGGAGCAGGCGTGCATTTTCAGACGCTCGTGATGAAGCTGACTTCCCTGCTGGTGCACATCATGCTCATCGTGCTGGTGGTGCGCTCGCGTGAACGGGTCGCGACTGTGCTGCGCGGGCCGGTGGTCGAGCCCGGTTCGGTACGGTCGGGGCTGTCGGTGTTCCGTGGTTTCGTCGCTGAAGTCTGGGTTTTTCTCGCCATCGTCTTCATCGCGGCATTGTGGGTCGTCTGGGCCCTGAGCGTGGAAAACGGGTTTCATCGTGTCATCAATTTCGTCGCAGTCACGGCTGGGGTGTTGATAGCCTCTCGCGTGGTTGCCATTCTTGTGTTTGGTGCACTGGATACCGCCTTTGCCCGTATCGATCCCTTGCTGGCCGATCGGCCAGCCGCCTCGGGCGGGCACTATCTGAGTGTCCTGCGGTTTTTCCTGAAGGCTTTGCTTGCCATCGCAACAGTGCTGGCTTTGCTCTATGTCTGGGGCGCGCCCCTTTCGGCCTGGTTCGCCACGGGCACGGTGGGACGCCGGTTCGCATCGGCGTGTTGGACCATTGCCATTGCCGTCCTGTTGGCGGTGCTGGCCTGGGAGGCTGCAGGATACGCCTTGCAACGCCGGGTCAATCGATGGATTGCGATGGGGGACACCGCGCGTGTGGCCCGATTGCGTACGCTCATGCCAATCATGCGAAGTGCTCTGTTCGTCGTCATCGGCCTGGTCGTGCTGTTCACGGCGCTCAGCGAGCTTGGTGTGAACACGGCGCCATTGCTGGCCAGTGCCGGGTTGCTCAGTGCCGCCCTGGCATTCGGTTCGCAGAACCTTGTGAAGGATTTCGTGACCGGCATTTTTCTCTTGATGGAAAATACGATGCAGGTGGGCGATGGGGTGACCGTTGCGGGCGTATCAGGCACGGTGGAACACCTTTCGGTGCGTACTGTGCGGTTGCGTGCCGGCGATGGTTCATTGCACACGGTCCCATTCAGTTCAGTCACGACGGTCAACAACACCAATCGTGGGTTGGGCAATGCGTCGGTGCGCGTGACGGTTACGGCTGATGCCGACTTGACCAAGGTGTACGACGTGTTGCGTGCTATCGGCAAGGAAATGCGCAGCGAGGCCGCCTACCAGAACCTCATCCTGGCTGATCTGGATATTTGGGGGGTCGACCAGATCGACGGCGCCTCCGTCATCGTGGCCGGTCAGATCCGTACGATTGATCGCGGCAGGTGGGCGGTGCAGCGTGAGTTCAATCGCCGCGTGCTGCTGCGCTTCCGCGAAACCGGGATTCGTTTGGCCAATCCACGCGAGACGCTGCTGATTCCCGCCGCGACCCAGGACACTGAGGCGACCCAGGCGGGGCGTCAGCCAACCTCGCCTACTGAGAGTTGATATCGGTTTTGTCGTGTTGATGCAACAGAAGGGTGGGTCGTTGGACCCACCTTTTTTCGTCTTGCCTCAATAGGTGTCACGCTATGGTGCAATGAAGCAAAGCAGTTGTTGATCCGACCACTGTCTTCAATGTCGAGTGGCGCAGTCCTTGCATGTGGTGCCCTCGCTTCGCTTTCCACCTTTTTTGGGCGTTGCCTGACCACACGATGTACAGAATTACGATAGACGGACATTTGGCGCCTCGGGTGCGGACCATCCGCCCGGTGCTGTCGTTGCGAGCATCTGTCGCTGGTCGTGTCGGGCGCATTTGCCTGGGTCTGTCTGGTGCTGCGCTGACCGGGTCACTCTGGATCGTGGAGGTCCGCGCCAATGAACAGGATATCGGTGCGCCTGCTGCCAGGACCGATGCAGGCAATGCTGGTCTTCCAGCCGCCCTCCATGGGGGGGGCACCGAGTCGGATGCTCTGGCTGCCGACGAGACGCCCACTTCGTGCATGGATTGGCAATCGCCTGCGGTGGACATCATCGAAGGCCGTTTCTTGGAGTATGGAAGCATTCCCAATGTGCGATATGCGATGGGTCAGATAGACATGGGTCTGGGCATCGTTCGCACTACGATCGAGCTTTCCTGGCGCAATGAATCGGGTTTTCATGCACAGACGCTGTTCGACACCACGACTACCGGCCATTTCGCAGGCGGAATAAGTTTCTATCGTGCCGACGATTATCTGAACGCTGAATACTTGCAGTGTGGCTGGGACGATCGGGGCTGCACGCCTTATCAATTGCGCTATCGGTTCGATATCGAGCAGCAGCTTTTCGTGGGAGAGGATAGCGCATCGCGTGATGCGCTGTTCCATATTTGCAAGCCCGTTTACTTCGATTCGGAACGCGCGCTCAGACGAGCGCGCCCTTGATCATTGTTCGGCTCGCCCGTTCTGCCTGCGTTCAGAGACCAGGTACGGGAATGGGTGGAATGTCGCGTACCGGATTGGCGGCGGGTGTGTTGTTGCCCTGAGGAAGTGGGGGCAAGGGCCGACTGCCGTCTCCGCCATTCCGTGAACTGCTGGGTCTGAGCGCGCCGCCAAAGCCACCAAGGCTGCCGTCACTGGGCTGTGCATTGTTCAGGAAGTCATCGAGCGAGCTTTCCGAGGTTGGCAGATCCAGCGAAGCGACCGCTTGTCCGGGCGGGAACTCTTCGAAATAGTATTCCCCGTTGTCGACGATCAGGCCATCGGGCTGGGGGCGAGGCTTGGCCACCGGCACGCCTTTGAGCGCCTCCTGCATGTAGTCGATCCACGTGCTCAGCGCCAGGCCGCTGCCGAATACCTGGGAGCCCAATGACCTGGGCTGGTCAAAGCCGAACCAGACACTGGTGGCAGCAGCAGGGGTGTACCCAGCGAACCAGACATCCACGGAATTGTTGGTGGTGCCGGTCTTGCCGCCGATATCCGAGCGCTTGAGGGTGGCACTGGCACGGGCTCCCGTGCCGGAACGCGCTACGCCGCGCAGCATGTCGTCCATGATCCAGGCTGTGCGGGGGTCAATGGCGCGGGGAGCGTCTTCGCCGGCCACGACTGGCTGGGCACGCAGGAGTTCATTGCCGGCGCGGTCGGTGATGTGCGTGACGAGATAGGGGTCGATGCGATAGCCGCCGTTGGCGAAGATGGAATAGGCGCTGCTCATCTGCAGCGGTGTGGCTCCGCCTGCGCCAAGTGCCAGGGGCAGTACCGCGGGCCAGCGTTGCGGATCGAAGCCAAAGCGGGCGAGGTACTCCTGTGCGTACTGCGGTGTGACCGCTTGTGCGATCCGGATGGTCACCATGTTCTTGGAACGGTACAACGCCTGGCGCATGGTCAGGAACGGCTCATAGCGATTGTTGTCGTTTTTGGGCGCCCAGGCGCGTGAACCGGTTTGTTCGGCGGTCAGCATGAAAGGCTGATCGGAAATTTGCGTGGCCGGGGTCAGCCCGCGTTCGAGCCCTGCGGCATATACAAAAGGTTTGATGGCTGAGCCTGGCTGGCGGAAAGCCTGCGTGGAGCGGTTGAAGTGCCCACGCCAGAAGTCGAAGCCGCCGATCATTGCCTTGATGGCGCCGTCCTGCGGGGCGATGGAAACCAGTGCCGCCTGGACGGCTGGCATGTTGACGACTTCCCAGTTATCGCCGTTCTTGTTGATGTGAACGACCGAACCGCGCGTGAGCTTGAGGTCGTTCGCTGCGTTGGGGGCCAGCGCACGAGCGACGATTGCAAGGGCTTTCTTGTCAGTGATGGTGATGATTTCGCGTGCGCTGCGCGCCACGACGATCTTGTCCGGGCTGGCCGACAACACCACGGCAGTCAGCAGATTGTCGCTGTCCGCCGTTTTTTCGTAAGCGGCGTCGAGCAGTTCATCCAGCTTGTTGGCTTCGTTCTCGACACCGTCGGGCAATTCGATGCGTGCCTCGGGCCCAGGGTAGGGGGCTCGGCGGGTGTATTCCAGCACGCGTTCGCGCACGGCGCGGTAAGCAGCGGCCTGCCCTTTGGAGTCTATGGTGGTGTAGACGTCGATGCCACGGGTGTAGGCTTCTTCGCCATAAAGGGCGAGCGCCGACTGGCGCGCAATTTCCGCAGGATATTCCCCGTGCACGGCAAGCGTGGGCGCATCGTCGGGACGCGCGCGTCCGATGTGCATCTCTTCGCTCATTGCTTCTTTGTACGTCGGCTCGTCGATGTAATCCAGGAACTGCATGCGGCCCAGGATGTAGTGTTGCCGGATTTGGGCACGCTGGAAGTTGGTGATCGGGTTGGCGCGTGACGGCGCCTTGGGAATGCCTGCCAGCAATGCCGATTCCGCAATGGTGAGTTCGGAGACGTTCTTGCCAAGATACGTGCGTGCCGCCGCTGCGAAACCGTAGGAGCGATGACCCAGATAGATCTGGTTCATGTAGAGCTCGAATATCTGGTCCTTGGTGAGCTCGTGTTCGATCTTGAACGTGAGCAGCAGCTCGTAGAATTTGCGCAGGAAGGTCTTGTCCGAAGACAGATAGAAGTTACGAGCCACCTGCATGGTGATGGTGCTCGCCCCCTGGTTTCTCGCGCCACGCAAGGTGTTGGTGATGGCGGCACGCGCCACGCCCATCCAGTCGACCCCCCCGTGGGAATAGAAGTTGTTGTCCTCGGCAGACATGATCGCCTGCTTCAGGGAGTCGGGGAATTCCTCGAAGCGCATGACGTTGCGATGTTCTTCGCCAAATTCGCCGATCAGGACCTTGTCTGCGGTGTAGATGCGCAGGGGCACGCTGGGCCGGTAATCGGTCATGGCGTGCAGGTTTGGCAAGTTGGGCCAGGTCAGTCCGACGGCGAGGCTTGCCATCAGGAGGCCGCACAGGCCCAGGCCGACACACACGAAGAGGGCTTTTTTCAGTAGGCCCATCCAGCTGCGGCGCCCCCCGCCTCCCTTGCCGCCGGGAGCAGGTGCCGAGGGTGGTCGGCGTCCTGGGTCGGAGGCAGAGAAGGAACTGTGGGATTGGGGCGTGTGGCGGGAGTTCATCGAACGCAAGTGTAGGGCGAAATAGGATAGACCCGGGATCAGGGTCCCGGGTTTCCGTAACAAAATATTAATTATCAGGGTTTGAGGTGCTCGGTCATAAAGGCTTCCATCGCGGTGTAGAACTCGAATTTGTTCTCGTCGTTGTGGAAACCGTGACCTTCGTTGTCCTTGACCATGTATTGCACCTCGACACCGCGCTCACGCAAAGCCTTGACCACCTGGTCGCTTTCATCCTTGTTCACCCGAGGATCGCGTGCGCCCTGGGCGATGAAGAGCGGGGTCTTGATCTTGTCCACATGC
>JAEYZR010000374.1 GCA_023427945.1 Pseudomonadota bacterium
GAACAGGCTTATCCCGTCATCAATGTGCAAAGCAGCCTGACGCGCGCCGAAGTGGTTGCCGAACAGCAAGCCGCCGCCAGCCAGGGCCTGATCCCCAATGGCGAACTGGATGACACCCTGGCCGCTCGTGATGCCGATAGCCGCCTGAGCCGTGCCGAAGTCGTCGCCGAGCTGCATGCCGCCAAGGCTGCGGGACAAGTCACGACGGGCGAGTCGAACAACGTGCCAGTCTTCGCTGCCAATGAAGGACCTGCCAACCGTGGCCAGATCGTTCTGAGCAACTCGAGTGCATCGAACTCCTGATCGCCGGCCGTTTGTGCATGACCTACGTAGTCTGCCTTGCATCACGCGGCGGATATCCGTTACCAACCATCCAGGATTCATCATGAAAACGCTTATCACCGCCGCACTCATTTCCGCTTCTTTCATGAGCACCGCTGTTTTTGCTCAGGAAGAGACCGAGCCCTTACAGTCGGCGTCCTCAGGCCTGACGCGTGCGCAGGTCCAGCAAGAGCTGGCTGCTGCACGCGCCACGGGCCAGCTGTTCAACGGCGAGAACGAGGACTCCAACGCGGCATCCGTGAACCGTGCGCGCCCGTCTTCACCTCAGGCAGGAGGACGTTTCAAGACGTCCATAAATGGCTACGACATCACCCCGCGCTGAACGGATTCGATTTGCTACGAGCGACGGGTTGATCGAGTGCGTCATGCCGTGTCATGAATGCTGATCTATCAACAGGGAATATTGCATCATGGATACTTTCGCAAGCACGACCCGCGAACAACTGGTTCAGGAAGCACAGCGTCTGATTCGTCTGCGCGGCAGCAACGGTTTCAGCTACCGCGACCTGGCCAGTATCGTGGGGGTCAAGACCTCAAGCATCCACTATTACTTTCCGACCAAGGACGACCTGGTCCTGGAAGCGATATTGGCGTATGCCGCCAGCAGTGCCGAGCGCCGCGCGGCTATCGATCCGACCTTGCCCGCGGATCAGAAGCTGAGGCTGTTCGTCGATTCACTGGAGACCAAAGTTCGCGAGAACAGCCTGTTGTGTCTGGGCGGTGCGCTGGCTGCCGACTTTGAATGCGTGCCCGGTCCGGTGCAGAAGGCCATTGCGCAGTTCTTTGCCGACAATGAGCGCTGGCTGGCCGATGTGTTGAGAGAGGGGCAGGAAACGGGCACGGTGAATGTGCCGGGCGACCCTGTCGTCATGGGACGCGTTCTGTTTGCAGCCATGCAGGGCTCCACGCTGACCAGTCGGTTGTTTGGTGACTACAGTCGCGTGCGTGAATTGATCCAACTTTTTGGATTGTGAACCTAGCAGGTTGCGGCGCACTAGGGGATACCCGAGTGAGTCACGCAAATGTCATGAATGCTGATCTATTAATAGGTAACATTACGTCATGAACACTGCTGCAACCAACACCCGCGACCAACTGGTCCTAGAAGCCCAGCGGCTGATCCTTCAGCGAGGCAGCAAAGGCTTCAGCTACCGCGACCTGGCCGATATCGTCGGGGTCAAGACCTCGAGCATCCATTATTACTTTCCGTCCAAGGACGATCTGGTGATGGAGGCGATATCGTCGTACGCGATCGTCAGTGCCCAGGAACGGGCTCGGATCGACCCGACGCTGCCCGCAGATCAGCGGCTCAAGGCCTATATCGATTCGGTGCGATGCGAGTCGCCTCAAAAGAGCCTGCTCTGTCTGGGGGGAGCCCTGGCCGCCGATTTCGGATGTGTACCGTGCTCGGTCCAGCAAGTCATTGCACGGTTCTTCGCCGACAACGAACGCTGGCTGGCCGATGTGCTGAAAGACGGTCAGGAGCAGGGAACACTGAATGTGCCGGGCGATCCTGTCGTCATGGGGCGCATCCTGTTTGCGGCCATCCAGGGCGCCAGCATGACCAACCGACTGTTTGGCGACTATGGCCGCCTGCGTGAACTGACAAAGATGGTTGGCTTGACGCTGGACTGACTCACTGGCCGGCCAGTCGCACCCACAACCAGTGGGCCGTACCGATGATGGCAATCACGATCATCACCACCATCCACATCTGACCGCTGCCCCACCATCGGGCAGGCGCGCGCGACTTCCCGGGAAAGAGCGGGCGCAACACCACATACAGGACGGCCAGCAAGGCCAGGATCTGCAATAACTTCAACATGGACACGGCGCTCAGTACTGTCGGAGAGCGTCAGTGTCTCATGACACACGGCCACCCATCTGTGTCGTCATCTTCGACTCTTGATTTCGGAAACCCGCCTTTTGTGAATTTGGAATGCCGATTTGCATGGGCGTGGGCGTCTGCGCCCGATCAAGCTGCTAAAAAGATGTCTTTGCCACAACAAAGGTGCATCAAGCACTTGGGAGACCGAACCATGACGAAGAACAATCTTTTGCGCCGTGCCGGACTGCTTGCAGGTGCGACAGGCCTCTCGCTGGCAGTGGGTGGACAAGTCCTGGCCGCCGATTTTCCGACTCGCCCGATCACGCTGGTCGTACCGTTTGCCGCCGGTGGCCCCACTGATATCGTGGCCCGTTCACTGGGCGCCTCCATGAGCAAGGAACTGGGCCAGTCCATCGTGATCGAGAACCGGCTGGGGGCGGGCGGCACCATTGCCGCAGGAGCCGTCGCCAAGGCTACGGCAGATGGCTACACCTTGCTGATTCACCACAATGGCATGGCCACCGCACCCGCCCTGTATCCCAACCTGCCGTACAAGCCGGTCGCCGATTTCGAGTACATCGGCCAGGTGGCCGACGTGCCGATGACACTGTTGGGTTCCAAGTCGTTTGAGCCTAACGATGGCAAGGAGCTGATCGAGTATGTCAAAAAGAATGCTGACAAGATCAACCTGGCCAACGCGGGGCCGGGCGCTGTGTCGCAACTGTGCGGGGTGCTCTTTGAACAGGCGACCAACAGCAAACTGAATGCCATTCCCTATCAGGGCACCGCGCCGGCGTTGAATGCGCTGTTGGGCAGTCAGGTCGATCTGCTGTGCGATCAGACCACGACCACGCTGCCTCACATCGCTTCCAAAG
>JAEYZR010000381.1 GCA_023427945.1 Pseudomonadota bacterium
CATCCAGGCTCTCCAGCAAAGGCAGCAACGGCGGCCCCTCGTACCAGGGCGCCTGCGCCGACGCGGTGACGACATTGTCTCCCTTGAGCGCCGACAGTGGCAGGATGTGAAAAACGGGGATGCCGAGATGGTCGGCCAGCCGACGATAGGCCTGGCTGATCTGCTCGAACAAAGCCTGGTCCCATCCAACCAGATCCATCTTGTTGACGGCAACGACGATGTGCCGGATGCCCAACAACTTGGCAATGGTGCTGTGACGCCGCGTCTGAGGCAGCAGCACGCCATCGTGCACCCGGCTCGCATCGATCAGAATGACGGCCACCTCGGCGGTCGAGGCACCCGTCACCATGTTGCGCGTGTACTGCTCATGCCCCGGCGCATCGGCAATGATGAACTTCCGTGCCGGGGTAGCGAAATAGCGATACGCCACATCGATCGTGATGCCCTGCTCGCGCTCGGCCTCCAGGCCGTCGGTCAGCAGGGCGAAGTCGATTCCGCCCTCAGCCACGCGTTTGTACTTGGCGCGCGAGATCGCATCGAGCTGGTCAGCAAAAACGCCCTTGCTGTCATAGAGCAATCGCCCGATGAGGGTGGACTTGCCATCATCGACCGAGCCTGCGGTGATAAGACGCAACACGTCAGAATGTGCGCCGGATAGAAAGGAATCGTTCAGTGCGTTCATATGTGAGCCCGTCAATATCAGAAATAGCCTTCGCGCTTGCGCTTCTCCATGGACGCCTCTGAGGTCTGATCGTCCATGCGGGTCGCGCCGCGCTCCGTGATGGTGCTGACCGCCGTCTCGGCAATGATGGCCAGCGCATCCGTAGCGCCGGATTCGACAGGGCAGGTACATGAAATATCGCCCACAGTACGGAACCGCACGGTCAGGCTCTCCACCTGATCCTCGGACTGCGCGGGCGTCAGCGGCGTGACGGGCACCAGCAGCCCCCGCCGTCGCACGACAGAACGCTGATGGGCGTAATAGATCGACGGCAGAGCGATCTGCTCGCGCTGGATGTACTGCCACACATCCATTTCCGTCCAGTTCGAAATGGGGAAGACGCGCATGTTCTGGCCTGGGTGGACCTGCGTGTTGAACAGCTGCCAAAGCTCCGGGCGCTGCGCTTTGGGATCCCATTGCCCGAACTCGTCACGAAACGAAAAGATGCGCTCTTTGGCACGCGCCTTTTCTTCGTCACGTCGTGCACCACCGATACACGCGTCGAATCCGAACTCCTCGATCGCCTCCAGCAAAGTGACCGCCTGGGCGGCATTGCGCGATTCATCCTGCGTGCGCAACACGACACTGCCGCGTGCGATGGAGTCGTCCAGGGTGCGCACGATCAATCGCTCCCCGAGTTCGGCAGCACGAAGATCCCGGAAAGCAATCACTTCGTCGAAGTTGTGACCCGTATCGATATGCAGAAGCGGGAAGGGAAAGCGTGCTGGCCGGAACGCCTTCTCGGCCAGACGCAACAGCACGCAGGAATCCTTGCCTCCGGAGAAGAGAAGCACAGGCCGGGCACATTCGGCGGCAACCTCGCGCAGGATGTGAATAGCCTCGGCTTCCAGCCAGTCCAGATGGCTGCGGGTCAACACAGTACTCATGATGTCCTTCAGTGAGAGAATCAGAAACGCACAGCGGCCCGCTCAGCGACCGATCTGACGAACGGGAACCCATCGCACATTGCCGGCGTGCAGACCACACTCCTTGGCGTCGGCCGACTCCCACCACCAACGCCCGGCGCGTACGTCTTCACCCTCGCGCACGGCACGCGTACAGGGCTCGCAGCCGATGGACGGATAGCCCTCGTCGTGAAGGCGGTTGTAGGGAATGTGCAATGTGTCTATGACTGCCCACACGTCCTCGTTGGACCACTGGGCGAGCGGATTGAATTTGTAGAGCCCGAACACGGCGTCGTGCTCATGCTCGGGCAACATGCCGCGTGTCGCCGCCTGATCGCGGCGTTGACCCGTCAACCAGGCGCCCCGCCCGCGCAGTGCCCGACGTAGCGGCTCGACCTTGCGAATACCACAACAGGCCTTGCGCAAGGCAACGCTCTCGTAAAAGGCATGGGCACCGTGCGTGGCCACATGCTCGGCCACAGCCTGCTGATCCGGCTGAAAAACCTGGATCGCCCGACCATAGCGCTGCTCGATCGTCTCCAGCATGGCCAGCGTCTGCGTGTGCAGGCGCCCGGTATCCAGCGTGAACACCGTGATCGGCAGATTCGCTGAAAAGATGGCGTGCGTGAGCACCATGTCCTCGGCACCCAGCGACGTCGCAAATGCAGCATCCGGATACTGCCGCGCGATCACCACCAGACGCGACGTCAGCGCATTCCAGAGCGCCGTGGTCGAAGGTGTCATGCGCGCAAGCGTCGAAGAGGACATGGGCCTGTTCCTGTCTACACCGTCATCGCGACGCCTAGGGCGCAGCGAAGATGCGCGCGTGGCGCGGCCGCACTACCAAGGTGTCGCCTGCCGAAGGATCGAGCGTGCGATACACGTGTTCGGGGAGCTCGACCTCGATCAGCTTGTCGGAATCCTGCAAGGTGAGTTCAAGGAAAGCGCTGGGCCCCGCCAGGTAAGCGTGGTTCAGGCGAACCGGCAATCCGGTCGCGGACGGGGAATATTTCTCGATTTCAAACTCGTGTGGACGAACATAAGCCGACGCAGCGCGTACCTCGTTGCCTGCAAACTCCGGCGCCGGCAGCGACAGACCGTGGCTCTGCCACAGCCCATTGCCCGCCTGCCCTTCGAATTTGTTGACGTCACCCAGAAAGCCGTAGACGAACGGCGTGGCAGGGTTCTCCCAAACTTCACGCGGTGTGCCCACCTGCTCGATTCGACCCGCGTTCATGAGCACGACGCGGTCGGCCACCTCAAGTGCTTCCTCCTGATCGTGCGTCACGAAGACACTGGCCACATTCAGGTCGTCGTGCAAACGGCGCAACCAGCGGCGCAATTCCTTGCGCACCTTTGCGTCCAATGCACCAAACGGTTCGTCCAGCAACAACACCCGAGGTTCGACGGCCAATGCCCGAGCCAAGGCAATTCGCTGGCGTTGCCCACCAGAGAGCTGTGAAGGATATCGATCAGCCAACCAGTCCAACTGCACCAATCCCAGCAACTCAAGCACCTTGCTCTTGATCTTGTCCTCGGAAGGCCGCTCGGAGCGGTGTTTCACGCGCAAGCCAAAAGCGACGTTCTCGAACACTGTCATGTGCTTGAAAAGCGCGTAGTGCTGAAACACGAAACCGACCTGACGCTTGCGCACGTCTACATCGGTCGCCTCTGCGCCGCTGAACCAGACACTGCCATGGTCCGGCGTTTCGAGCCCGGCGATGATGCGCAACAGCGAGGTCTTGCCACAACCCGACGGCCCGAGCAATGCAACCAGTTCACCCGTTTCAATATGCAGCGATACGTCCTTCAACGCGCGAAAGTTGCCAAACTGCTTCGAAAGATTCTTGACTTCAATGCTCATGATGAATTCCGTTATGCGGCCGCAGGCATCAGCGGCGCAGCGTGATCAGATTGGGGGATGGCTTCGTTCAGCCCTCGCGCATGGCGCCATTGGACAAGGCTCTTGGCAGCCAGCGTCAACAATGCAAGAAGTGCCAGCAGCGAGGCAACGGCAAACGAGGCCGAGAACATATATTCGTTATACAGAATCTCGGTGTGCAGGGTCATGGTGTTGGTGAGGCCACGCACACCGCCAGAGACCACCACCACCGCACCAAACTCGCCCATCGCTCGCGCATTGGCAAGGATTGCACCGTACAACAAACCCCATTTTATACTTGGCAGGGTCACATACCTGAAAATCTTCCAGCCACTGGCACCCAGCGTCAGTGCTGCCTGCTCTTCCTCGGTACCTTGCGCCTGCATCAACGGAATCAGCTCGCGGGCAACGAACGGGAATGTCACGAACAAGGTCGCAATGATCACACCCGGCACCGCATAGACGATCTTCAGATCATGCGCCTGCAGCCACGGACCAAACCAACCTTGCGACCCGAACAGCAGCACAAAGACCAGGCCCGCCACCACGGGCGACACTGAGAAAGGAAGATCGATCAAGGTGATCAAAAACTGTTTGCCACGAAACTGAAATTTCGTGATGGCCCAGGCTGCGGCGATACCAAACAGCAGATTGAAGGGCAACACGATCAACGCAACGAAAAGCGTCAGTTTGATGGCCGACAACGCATCGGGTTCGACAATCGCCGCGAGGTAGAGCGCCCAGCCCTTGCGCAACGCTTCGGTGAACACCAGCACGACCGGCATGAGCAGAAAAATAGCCAGGAACAGCAACGCGACAGTGATCAGGATGCGGCGCGTCAAGGACGACTCATCCAGATGTGCCGGGCGGGAATCGACTGCGCTCATGTCAACCGACCCGTAGAACGTGCCTGCCACGATTGCAGCAGATTGATGACCAACAGCAGCGCGAAAGAGATGATCAGCATGACCGTGGCAATGGCCGCAGCTCCCGCGTAGTCGAACTGCTCGAGCTTGGCGATGATCAGCAACGGTGTGATTTCGGTGACCATGGGCATGTTGCCGGCGATGAATACGACCGAGCCGTACTCGCCGATGGCACGTGCAAAAGCCAGAGCAAAGCCGGTCGCCAGAGCAGGAAGAATGGCAGGAAAGATGACGCGGAAAAATACTTGCAACCGCGTCGCACCCAGACTGGTTGCCGCCTCTTCCAACTCGCGCTCCAGGTCCTCCAGCACCGGCTGCACCGTACGCACGACAAAGGGCAGGCCGATGAAGATCAGGGCGATAGTGATGCCCACGGGCGTGTACGCCACTTTCAGCCCGAATGTCTCATCCAGCCAGGCCCCCACCCAGCCGTTGTTGGCATAAAGGGCCGTCAACGCGATCCCGGCGACCGCCGTGGGCAAGGCAAATGGCAGGTCCACCAGAGCATCGACGATCCTCTTTCCCGGAAACCGATAACGCACGAGGGTCCAGGCGACGATCAATCCGAATATCGCATTGACACTTGCTGCAATGAACGAAGCGCCGAAGGTGAGTTGGTAGGAAGCCAACACACGCGGTGCAGTCACCGTCGTCCAGAATCCAGACCAGCCCAGCTCGGCGCTCTTGATGGGAAGCGTGACCAGCGGAATGAGGATGAGAAGGCTCAGATAAAGAACGGCATAGCCCATTGACAGCCCGAACCCGGGCAGCACCCCGGCCCTGGCCCGTCGCCTGCCGGCGGGAGCATCTGAAACAGCGGCAGTGGCAGTGTTGATCGTGGTCATGAGGTCGTGAGCGCTTGCGCCTTATTTGGGCTGATAGACCTGATCAAACGTGCCACCGTCTGAAAAGTGATCGTTCTGCGCCTTTGCCCAGCCGCCGAACACGTCGTCAACGGTAATGAGCTTCACTTTTGGAAAGGTTGCCGCGTACTTGGCAGCAACGGTGTCATCTGTCGGGCGATAGTAATTTGCCGCAATGATTTCCTGTGCTTGCGGGGTATACAACCATTCCAGATAGGCTTGCGCCGCCTTGCGTGTTCCTTTTCGATCAACGACCTTGTCCACGACCGCGACAGGCGGTTCAGCAAGAATGGACAGCGATGGCACGACAATGTCGAACTTGTCAGGGCCCAGTTCCTTGACCGACAGGAACGCTTCGTTCTCCCACGCCAGCAGAACGTCCCCTTGCCCGCGTTCGACAAAAGTCGTGGTCGCCCCCCGCGCACCGGTGTCGAGAACCGGCACGTTCTTCAGCAGCGCGCCAACGAACGTCTTCGCCGCTTCGGGATCATTGTTGTTTTTCTCCAGCGCGTAAGCCCAGGCAGCCAGATAGTTCCAGCGTGCCCCGCCAGACGTCTTCGGGTTCGGGGTGATGACGGCAACACCTGGTTTGATCAGATCATCCCAATCCTTGATCTGCTTGGGATTGCCCTTGCGCACCAGAAACACGATGGTGGAGGTATAAGGCGAACTGTTCTTCGCCAGGCGCTTTTGCCAACCCGTGTCCAGCAGGCCACGCTCAGCGATGGCATCGATGTCGTAGGCCAGCGCCAGCGTGACCACGTCGGCATCCAGTCCGTCGATCACACTGCGCGCCTGACGCCCGGAACCACCATGCGACTGGCGTATCGTCAGATCGACTCCGGCTTCAGCCTTGTAGTGTTTGATGAATGCGGCATCGATCGCCCGATACAGCTCACGTGTCGGGTCGTACGATACGTTCAGCAGCGTCTGCTTCTCCTGCGCATGCACGCTCGACACACTGCCAAAAACGACGGTCGTCGCCACCAGCGCCAGCGCTGCAAGATTCTTCAACACCATCGTTTCACTCCGCATTTTTTTCGGTTGATACAGTGTGACGATTCACCTTGCGAAACGGAACGAATGATTCCTTGATTGCTCATGGCTTGCGGCTATATGCCAGGGAGCGCGTAAAACCGATGGCACTTTTCCAAGCTTGAATCGGACACAAAAAAAGCCACTTCGTCGCCGAAGTGGCTCTTCAAGGAACAGGTGACGACGTGGCGTGTCGAACCCGCTCATCGATGCACTGGTGAGGTCGTGATGCTTCGAACCCGCCTATCGATGCACAGGTGACGTCGTGGTGCTTACTTGTTGGGTTGTGGCGTCACGCGCAGGTAAGGACGCACAGCCTTGTAACCCTTGGGAAACTTCTGCTGGATGACCGCTTCGTCCTTGAGCGAAGGCACGATGATGACATCGCCGCCATCTTCCCAATTGACGGGCGTGGCCACACTGTGGCTGTCGGTCAGTTGCAGCGAATCGATCACGCGCAGGATCTCGTTGAAATTGCGCCCCGTGCTGGCAGGATAGGTAAGCGTCAGGCGAACCTTCTTTGCCGGA
The DNA here is from genome assembly GCA_023427945.1 of Pseudomonadota bacterium. GTDB lineage: Bacteria > Pseudomonadota > Gammaproteobacteria > Burkholderiales > Burkholderiaceae_B > Schauerella. The sequence continues at coordinate 6,861 of JAEYZR010000381.1, forward strand.
TCGATGATGAACACAGACCGAACCGTCAATGTCGCGTTCGCATTGGGATGGATCATGTCGTAGAGCTCGGAGACCTTGCGATCCTCGTCGGCCAGAATCGGGAAATTGACCGTCGTACCCTGCGTCTCGTTGATGTCGGGTACCCACTTTTCGTGCGAGTCCACGCTATCGACAGACAGCGCAAGCACTTTCACGTTGCGGCGGGCGAACTCGTCGGCGAGTTTTGCCGTGTAGCCAAGCTCGGTGGTGCAGACCGGGGTGAAATCGGCAGGATGCGAAAACAGCACGCCCCACTTGTCGCCAAGGTATTCGTGAAACCTGATCAGTCCAACAGACGACTGTTGTTCGAAATCGGGGGCGGTATCGCCCAAACGCAGTGTAGTCATGACGCAATCCTCCTATAGCCGTTCAAACCACGATGGTATCGGCTCTTCATAATTTCTGAAAGGCGATTTTTGAATAATCTATATTTCCATAAGTTATAAAACATCAGGCCACGATCAGCGAGGCGCCGGCTCGATCTGCGACATCTGCCGTCGCGATGGCTTGCGCATAGGCCGTCGCACGAGGCAGGACATGCGCGCCATAGAACGCAGCGGTGGCAAGCTTGTCGGCATGGAATGCGGCAGGCAGCGATGCCAACTTGCGCCCCTCCGGACGGGAGGCCGCGAGCGCGCTGCGGGCGAGCTGCCAGCCACCATGCACCACGCCACACAACATCAGATACGGCACGCCTGCACCATAGGCCGCCCTGATATTGCTTGTGCCGAATTCCAGGACATGCGCAATGCTGTTCTCGTAGGCATCCACCGCGCGGGAGAAAGACTCGCACAGCGCTGACAGGGTGCCCGACGCGTCGTCAGGCGCCGCCTCATCGAGCGCCTGAACCGTGGCGCGCATATCGTGCACGAAGCTGCGTGCGGTTGCGCCGCCATCGCGCAAGGTCTTGCGGCCGACCAGGTCGTTGGCCTGGATAGCCGTCGTACCTTCATAGATCGGCAAAATGCGGGCGTCCCGATAAAACTGTGCAGCCCCGGTCTCTTCGATGTAACCCA
>JAEYZR010000413.1 GCA_023427945.1 Pseudomonadota bacterium
GTTGAAGAGCGGCAAGGGTGTGCAGGATGCGTGACACACTCATGAAAATGAGTGCGTTCGAAGAAGTATTTCTACGACATGCAAACTGTCATCGGTGCGTCACTGCACGATGCTATTTTCCGCGCGGGCAAGGGGTATGCTGACGTGTCGAGGGCCGATGAGGTGATTGCCTGTCTGCCATCACGCTGGATCGAGCCTGGATCGCCGGGGGTGTCATGAGCAAGTCTGTACGCGTGCGTGTGGGAATTGGCGGTTGGACCTATGCGCCCTGGCGCGATACTTTTTTTCCGCAGGACTTGCCGCAGAAGGATGAGCTTCACTGGGCCAGCCGCCAGTTCAACTCGATTGAAATCAACGGCACCTTCTATCGGTCGCAAACGCCCGCGACGTTTCAGAAGTGGCATGACAGTGTGCCCGAGGATTTTGTCTTCGCCGTCAAGGGGCCTCGTTACGCCACGCACCGCAAATCGCTGGCGGAAGCGTCCTCTTCGATCGACAGGTTCCTGAGCAGCGGTGTCATGAACCTGGGCGAGAAGCTGGGGCCGTTGAACTGGCAGTTTGCGCCCACGAAAGCCTTCGACCCTGTCGATTTCGAGGCCTTCCTGAAATGCCTGCCAGAAGCGCAGGATGGCATTTCGTTGCGTCATGCTGTCGAAGTGCGTCACGTCAGTTTCGACACGCCGGCGTTTTTCGATCTGGCCAGCGCCTACGGTGTGGCGGTCGTCATTTCGGACAAGCCGCAGGTGCCGCATTTTCATGCGCTGACGGCCAGGCACTTCTTCTACGTGCGGCTCCAGGCGGCGCAGGAACGCTACAAACACGGCTATGCACCGGCAGCCATCACGCGCTGGGCCGACCAGATCGAGCGCTGGGCCGACACGCGCGAAGGTTTTGTTTATGTCATCAATGGATATAAGCCGTTGGCACCTGATGCAGCCAGACAACTAAAAAAGCATCTCTGAGCATCCTGTACGTACATGATGTACGTACAGGTGTAGAATAAGTCGGATTGTAAAAACGAAGCATATGGAAGTGCTCTGTATGCGCCCCGACCTGTTCAGGAGACAGACATGATTGCCGAGAAGTCCCGATTGCCATTATTTGCCACCATGATGCGTATTCCCGGGGGGCTGATGCTCATTCCCCTGGTTCTGGGATCGCTGATCGGAACGCTGGCTCCCGACGCCCTGGCGATCGGCAGTTTCACCACCGCCTTGTTCAAGAACAGCGCGCTGCCGCTGATCGCGCTGCTGATTTTTGCCACGGGTACGCAGGTCAACATGCGCACCGGCGGCCCCATCGTGGCCACTGCCGGCACGATCCTGCTGATGAAGACAATTGTTCCGGCAACCCTGATCATCATCCTGGGCCACTTCGTCGGCCTGGACGGCATCTGGGGCATTTCGATCCTGGCCATGCTGGCTGCCTTCGACAACAGCAACGGCGGACTCTGGCTGGCCTATACCGGCCAGTACGGCGACAGCCGCGATCGTGGCGCCTATGTGGCCAGCGCGATCAACGACGGCCCGTTCTTCAGCCTGTTGTTCCTGGGCGCCTCGGGCATGGCCGACATTCCCCTGATCGCACTGGTGGCGGCGCTGATTCCGTTCCTGCTGGGCGTGCTGGTGGGTAACCTGGACATCGAATGGCGCAATGTGCTCAAACCCGTGCCCAACATCGTGATTCCGTTTTTTGCTTTCGCACTGGGTACCGGCATCAACCTGACTGCAGTGGTCACCGGCGGGATTTCCGGCCTGATCCTGGGTCTGCTCATCAGCCCCATCACCGGTGGCCTGGTGTACCTGGGATATCGCTACATCCTGCGTCGTGGCGGCAAGAGCGGCATCGGCTTTGCAGCCGGCACGACCGCCGGCAACGCCATTGCCACGCCCGCAGTGGTTGCCGCGGCTGATCCGTCGTTCCAGCAGTACGTGGGCACGGCCACCGCACAAGTCGCCGCATGCGTGCTGATCAGCGCCATCCTCGCGCCGATGCTGGCCTCCTATTTCCTGAAGCGTTCCGGTGAGCTCAAGCCTGTCACGGAACACGAACTGCAGCCCGCGGCCCCCGGCGTCGCCAAGGGGGGTGCGCTTTGAAACCCATCATCGCAATCGTGGCCGATGACTTGACCGGCTCAGGCGATACCGCCGTGCAATTCGTGCGCGCCGGATGGGTGACGCAGTTGTCCATAGGCGGTACGAACGAAGCCCTGCATGGCGCCGGGCAGTCGGATGCGGAAGTGCTCGCGGTCACCACCCACAGTCGCCCCATGCCCGGCGACGAAGCGGGTGCCGTCGTGGCCGAGGAGATACGCTTGCTGCGCCAGGCCGGTGTGCGCCGTCTGTACAAGAAAGTCGATTCGACGCTGCGCGGGGCGTTCCGCGCCGAAATCGAAGCCACCCAGAAGGCATGGGGCGAAGATGCCATTGTCGTCGTCTGCCCGGCTTTTCCCGCGACCGGTCGCACCGTGCGCGGTGGCACGGTTTTCGTTGACGGGGTGCCGGTGACAGAGACGTCCGCCGCCACCGACCCGGTCACTCCGGTGACCGAAGGCCACATTCCCACACTGCTGGGCTGCGCCCATGTGGCGCAGCAGGCATCAGAGTCTGCGCAGGCCCTGGGCCAACGGATTGCCGCAGCGGGCAATGTCGTCGTGGTCGATGCCGAAACGACGGAAGACATCGAGAAGCTCGCCCGTGCGATCACCTCGCTTGGCGATCGCGCCGTACCGGTGGGTGCGGGCGGCCTGGCCATCCCGCTGGCCCGGCTGTGGGCCGGTGAGCAGACGGTCGGTCCGGTGGTCGTGGTGGTGACCTCGCAGCACAGCGCCTCTCGCGGTCAAGCCAGTGCGCTGACGGCGGCAGGTGCGCACACCTGGATGCCTTCCCTGACGATTCTGGCCGATGACGCGGCCTGGGCGGCCTGGGCCGAAGACGTGGTCGTCGAGGTGGGCCGCCTGGACATGACGGCCGCGCCTGTCGTCTTGCTGCTGGCGCCGTCGGGTCGTGCCGAAGGCCTGGATTCCGAAAAGGTCGCCACTCGACTGGGTGACCTGGCCGGCGAACTGGTGCGGCGATACGATGTCGCCGGCATCGTCGCCACGGGCGGCGATGGCGCCAGCCACACCTTGCAGGCATTGTCTGCCAACGGTATTGCGCTGGTGGACGAAGTGACTGGCGGCGTGCCTTTGGGCCGCCTGACCGGTGGGGAGGCCGCCGGCCTGCCCGTGGTGACCAAGGCCGGTGGCTTTGGTGCCGAAAATGTTTTGTTGCGGGCCGCGCAGGCGATCCGTGAAAGGAGATTCCAAGCATGACCCAAACCCTGGATGCCAGATTGCCGCTATTGGCCGTCACGCTGGGTGACGTGGCCGGTATCGGCCCTGAAATCACTGCCAAGATGTTGATGGGGCGCGACGACCTGCGCAAGAAGGCTCGCCTTGTCGTGGTGGGCGACGCGGCGGTGCTGGCTCAGGCCGTGCAGCGCCTGGGCAAGGACCCCGCGTGCGTGGTGACCGTGGACGATCCCTCGCAGGTGACCAATGCCTGTGGTTTGATCGAAGTGCTTCAGACGGGCCCCTCGCTTGCGCACGTGCCGCTGGGCAAGGTGCACGCCGACGCCGGCGATGGTTCCTATCGTTATGTGGTGGCCGCATGTGCCCTGGCGCGCGCGGGCAAGGTCGATGCGATCGTCACCCCGCCGTTGAACAAGGAAGCCATGCACCTGGCCGGCCACAAGTGGCCCGGCCATACCGAACTGCTGGCGCACGAGTTCGGCGTCAAGACCTATTCGCTGGTGTTGTCCGCGGGTGATCTGTATGTCTTTCACGCTACCACCCACGTGTCGCTGCGTCAGGCGATCACCGACGTGTCGCCCGAGCGTATGCGCGCGGTGCTGCGCCTGGCCGGAGCCTTTGCCAAGGCCTTGGGCAAGAGTGATCCGATTGCCGTGGCCGGGCTGAATCCGCACGCGGGTGAAAACGGCATTTTTGGCCGCGAGGATCTCGACGTGCTGGTGCCTGCCATTGCCCAGGCCCAGGCCGCGGGTATCCATGCCGTGGGGCCGATTCCGGCCGACGCGCTGTTTCCGCAGGCGTTCAAGGGCAAGTGGAAGTTTGTCATTGCCTGCTATCACGATCAGGGCCATGCACCGTTCAAGTCGGTCTATGGCGATGATGGCGTCAACATCACAATTGGCTTGCCTGTTGTGCGTGTCTCGGTGGATCATGGCACCGCATTCGATATCGCAGGGCAGGGTATCGCACGCGAAGACAGTCTGGTGCTGGCCGCAGAAACCGCTGCCAGCCTGGCGCCTGGATGGAACCACGTCTGGGAGACGGCGAAAGCCACTACCGGAGATTGAGGATTGACGCGTCTGGCTATTGATCGCAACAGTGACACGCCGCTGCATGCGCAGGTTGCGCAGCGGCTGCGCGACGATATCCGTGATCGCGGCCTTCAGGCCGGGAGCGCGCTGCCCAGCGAAGCGCAACTGGGCGAACGCTTCGGCGTTGCGCGCAGCGTCGTACGCCAGGCGTTGGCCAGCCTGGTCACCGAGGGCGTCATCGTGCGTCAGACGGGGCGTGCGCCCATCGTGGCGCCCACCCGTGAACACCACCGGCTGGTACAGCGATCCACCGGCATGTTCGATCAGTTCGCAAAGTCTGGCGTGCGGCTGCGTACCCGAGTCCTGGCATTGGATGTCCGGCCGCCGCCTGCCGCAGTGGCTGCATTTTTTGGCAGCAACCAGCTTTTGCTGCTGGAGCGCCTGCGTTTCGTGGACGATGCGCCGCTGGCGCTGGTGCATACGTGGTTGCCTGCCCACTTTGCACCCATCCTGGCCAAGGTCGATCTCACTGACGCCTCGTTGCACGGAACCTTGCAGACCCACGCTGGACTGCGTCCGGGCAAGGGGCGCAATCACATCAAGGCCGTGGCCGCCACACCGGTGCAGGCCACGCAACTCGACGTGGCGCAGGGCAGCCCCCTGCTGCTGCTGGAAGGGCTGGGCCGTGATCAGCACGACGGTCCGATGGAATACTTCTTCACCTGGCATCGCGGTGAACATCTGGTCTTTGACGTGGACGTGACCGATGACGACGAAAAAGTCAGTCGGCGTCTGGCCAATCCGCACGAGACTCAGGGGGCGGCCTCGCGTTCGCAGGTCGCGTCCGACCCGCTCGCGGCGCCAGTAGCAGATAGTCTGTCAGCCGGTCCAGGCGCCGTGTCCGGGGATGCCCGCGATGCACTGGCCCGCGCCGAATCGCTGCTTGCTCAACTGAGCGCTGAACTGGCAAGATTGAAGGCCACCAACACATCGTCGTAAACGAGGGCGCATCGCCATGCCATGCAAACCGCTTCTGATCATTCAAATGGGCGTTCCGCCCCAGGACATTTCGGCGCGCTTTGGTGAACAGGGGCGATGGATGCAGGATGCGCTGGGGCGTATCGATGGGGCTGCTGCCCAACCTTGGCAGGCGGACGCCTTTCCTTTGAACGTGGTGCGTCCTTCGTTCGGTGAGGCGTTACCTGCGCTGGACACCGTGGCCGGTGCCGTCATCACCGGCTCCTGGAACATGGTGACCGATCTGGAGGACTGGAGCGAACGGACCGCCGGCTGGATTCGCCAGGCACACGCCGCCCATGTTCCCATGCTGGGGATTTGTTATGGGCACCAGTTGATGGCGCACGCGCTGGGTGGGGTGGTGGATTTCCACCCTCAAGGTCGCGAACTGGGGTGTTATGCACTGCAAACCCTCGCCGACGTGTCAGACGATCCCTGGTTGAGTCATCTTCCCGCGGATTTCAACGCCTTGTTGTCGCACGAACAAACTGTGCTGACCGCGCCAGATTGTGCCCGCGTGCTGGCGCGCTCGGCACACGATCCCCATCAGATCCTGCGTTATGGCGCTCACGCCTTGTCCGTTCAGTTCCATCCCGAGTTCTCGCCTGCCCTCATGCATGCCTGCATCAGCCGCCGTGCCGGCGAACTGGCCAGCCAGGGCGTCGACACGGACGCCATGCTTGGCAACATTCAGGCGACGCCCCATGCGCACGAGATCCTGGTGCGCTTTGCACAACACGCCTGGGCGTCAGCGGGTATGTATGCGGGAGCAGCAGGGCAGGGCGTTGCGCCGCATCCTCGCGTTGATCGCAACGACATGGCGGTTTCTGTGGGTACTTTCGCACCGGTAGCCGCCCCAATCTAGTTTCATGTGGTATTCTTCTCCTCCTTCTGAAGCGACGCGATTTTAGTGATCGTCCGGCTCAAGAGGATTTCGGGACGTAGCGCAGCCTGGTAGCGCATCTGCTTTGGGAGCAGAGGGTCGTGAGTTAGAATCCCACCGTCCCGACCAATAAAGACAAGGCCGTTAGTGATGTTTTCACTAACGGCCTTTTCAATTGCGGGGCCAGCATGGGCCACTTCTTGTTCGCGTGGCGCTACAAGGTCGCAACGCCCTTGCGCGCAATCAGCTCGAAGTCAATGTTTGCCCCCAGCCCCGGCGCCGTCGGCGCGTGCACATAGCCGTCTGTATCGGGTTCGATATCCTCGATCAAACCATATTTCTGCGCGCCTCCTGGCAACAACACCTCGAAGAACTCCGTGTTCTTCAACGCCATCGCCACGTGCAGTTGCGCGACGTTGTTCAGCGAGTTGCCGCCGTGATGGATCTCGTAATTCATGCGGAACGCTTCAGCGAGATGAGCCGTTTTCAGCATGTTGGTGATGCCGCCTTTCAACGGCACGTCACCGCGCAGGAAGTCGGTGGCGCTTTGCTGGATCCAGGGAACATAGGCATCCAGGACAGCGGCGGGCGCCTCGGTGGCCATGATGGGAATGTGCAACTGCTGCTTCAGTTTTACATAGTTGTACAGATCGGAATCCTGCAAGGGATCTTCGTACCAGTAGTAGCCCAGATCCTGGATGGCGCGTCCCACCCGGACGGCTTCGGGATACTGGTAGGCCCAGGCGGCGTCCAGCATCAGCAGGTAGTCGTCGCCCACGGCCTTGCGCACCCCTTCGCACACGCGAATGTCTTCCTGCCAGGGATGGGGTGGGTGAATCTTGTAGGCGGCCCAGTTCAACGATTGATAATGGCGCGCTTCATCGGCGTATTCTTCGACCGAGTCCAGGATCATGGAGCTGGCGTAAGCCTTGATCTTGTTGCGATAGCCGCCGATCAACCGGTGAATGGGCAGGCCTGCGACCTTGCCTGCGATGTCCCACAATGCGACGTCGCAAGCGCCTATGGTGCGTACCGTCGTGGTGCGGGAGCGCCGCCACATGGCCTGGAAAAGGCGTTCGCGTTCCAGGGGATCCTGGCCCATCAGTATGGGTTTCAGATACTTGATGAGGTTTGGTCCGTCCAGGTCGGCGGGGTAGTAGGCCGAGCCCAGGAAGGCGTGGCCGGTGACGCCTTCGTCGGTCTGGATGGAAAGTAGGCCCAGTTTGCTGGAGCCGGCGAACTTCCCAGTGTGTGCGGCATAACTGGTTGGCGGAATGTCGTCCCAGGCAAAAAGCTTGAGGCTGACGTTGTCGATTTTCATGAGAGCTCCAATTCATGGCAGCGCATGGCCGCCCGGTTCAACACAGCAGTTCGATCAGGTAGGGTCCCTGGGCGTGCAGGGCTCGCGACAGTGCGTCGGCCAAGCCCTCCATCGTATCGGTGCGTTCGGCTGGGACACCCATGCCCCGTGCCAGGTGTACCCAGTCCAGAGGTGGGTCGTTCAAGGTGAACAGCATGTCCGACGCTGGGCCGGGCATCGCACCGACGGCGCACAACTCGCCTTGCAAGATGGCATATGCCCGGTTGGCGAACACGATGGTCACGACGTTCAATCGTTCGCGTGCCTGCGTCCACAACCCTTGCAGCGAATACATGCCTGCGCCATCGGCCTGCAGACAGATCACGGGGCGGTCCGGGCATGCGATGGCCGCGCCGGTGGCGGTGGGAATGCCTCCGCCAATCGCGCCGCCGGTGTTTTGCAGCCAATCGTGTGGTGCGGCATGGAAGGTGGGTGTGAACAGCCCGCGTCCCGAGGTGACTGCGTCTTCCATGACGATGCAATCTTGCGGCAACATGCGCGACAGCAATTGACCAAAGGCCGCTGGCGTGAACGCGCCGATGGGCATGCCCGTGGGCGGTTCGGGCAGGCTGAAGTCGAGGTTTTTCGGGGCATGCAACGCTTCAGCCAGCCCGATCAGAGCCGCTTCGGCATCTTCTTCGACAAAGGTCAGGTCGAGCACGGCAGTGCCGGGTGCACACAGTTCACTGGGCTTGTTGGGGTAGGCAAAAAACGCGACGGGCGCGGGTGCCCCTGCCAGGACGACTGTGCGCATGGGCGCCAGCGTCTCCAGCGCCTGATTGACGGCGTAAGGCAATCTGTCGATAGGGGGACGGCTTCGCCCGCGCGGCATGCGTGCCACGAATGTCGTCGTGCGCAGGGTGGCGCCGGTTGCGCAAGCAATTCGCCAGGCTGCGACTTGCCCCGCTTCGGTCAGCGCGCTGGTGCCCAGCAGAATCATGGCGGGGCCGGCAGTGCGCAGCGCGCGGGCAACGCTGTCGATCCGATCACTACTGGCTTTGGGGCGGGGCGGTACGGCGTGTGGCGGGCGTGGTCCATCGGATTGCGTCCATGCTGTGTCTGCTGGCAGGATCAGGGTGGCCACCCCGCCAGGCGACGTTCTGGCGGCATGGACTGCCAAGGCCGCGTCATCGGCCACCTGGTGTGCATGCTGGGACAACCGTACCCAGTTGGATACGGGTCGGGCCAGGCTTTCCACATCCGAGGTCAACGGCGTGTCGTAGCCGACGTGATAGGTGGCATGATCGCCCACGATGTTCACGACAGGCGTATAGGCGCGCTTTGCGTTGTGAAGGTTGGCCAGACCGTTGCCCAGGCCGGGACCGCAATGCAGCAGGGTGGCCGCAGGCCGTCCCATCATGCGGCCATAGCCGTCGGCGCAGCCTGTCACGACAGTCTCGGCCAGTCCGAGTACGCAGCGCATGCCAGCGACACGATCCAGCGCCGACACGAAATGCATTTCCGAGGTTCCCGGATTTGCGAAGCAGGTAGTCACGCCCGCGTCGACCAGGGTCTGTACCAGCGCCTGTGCGCCATTCATCTGCGTCATGGCTACTTGCCTGCCTCAGCATGCAGGCGCATGCCTTCGATCACGCCAGGCCGCTGACTCATGCGTTCGGCCCAGGCGGACAGCGCAGGGAATTGCGCCGCGTCCAGCAGGTTTCGGCGCAACGCATAGTTGGGGTAGAGGATGAAGTCGGCATAGCTCAGGGTGTTGGCGAGGTAGTCGCGCTTGGCCAGATGCGCCTCGACGATGTTGAAGTAGCGGGCGAAGCGTTTGCGAAACAGGTCGATGTGTTCAGGGACCTTGACAGGCGAGACGACCTCGATCTGGTTCATCGCAGCGCTGGTGCCGCCTATGTCGGTGCCCGCCTGCCAGGCCCACTGCATGGCAAGCGCCTGATCGACTTCGTTGTCGGGTATGTAGCGTCCGGCCTTCTGGCAGGCGTACAGCACGATGGCGCCCGATTGGGCCAGCATCAGCGGCGCGCCACCCGGCCCGTCGGGATCGACCATGGCGGGGATCTGGCTGGCCGGGTTGATCTTCAGATAGTCGGGCGACTTCTGCGCACCAGCGCTCACGTCGACCGGAATGACACGATGCGGCAACTCGCATTCGGCCAGTGCAATGGTGGCGCGCAAGCCATTGGTGGTGCGCCATGCATATAAATCTATCATCGAAGTGGTCCTCTATCTGTTGAGTGACAGACCGCCGGCCAATGCCTGCGGTCGATTGCGGTCATTGGACTTTTATGTCTGCACGCTTGATCAGCGCCGCCCATTCGCTGCTTTCTTTATTCAGCCAGGTTTTGTAGTCGTCGGCGGACTGATAGACGGGTTCGACCATCATCTTGCGCAGGCTTTCCATGGTGTCCGGCTGCTTCATGAAATCCTGAACGGCCCGGTTGAGTTTTTTCACGGTTTCCGGCAGTGTGTTGGCAGGGGCGAAAAGGCCCTGGGATATGAGTGCCGAAAACCCGGGGACGCCCGATTCGCTGATCGTGGGTACCTCCGGTGCATAGGGCGAGCGCTGCTCGGTGGCGATGGCCAATGCGCGAAGCTTTCCGGAGCGCATCAATTCCAGTATGGAAGGCAGCCCGGTGAACACCATGTCGATGTGACCGCCCACGGTGTCTGTGATGGCCGGGCCGCTGCCTTTGTACGGGACATGAACCAATTTGATCTTTGCCTGCTCCATCAGCCTTTCAGCTGCCAGGTGCGTGATGCCGCCTGCGCCAGAGGACCCGATCGTCAAGGTGCCGGGCGACTTGCGTGCTGCATCCAGCACGTCCTGAAAGGTCTTGAAGCGCGAATTCGTGGGCACCACCAGAACGTTGCCGAACGTAGCCAGGTTGGCGACCGGAATCAGGTCTTTCTGACCATACGACAGGGGCTTGTAGAGCGACGGAATGATGGTGTAGATGGCAGAGTCTGACACCAGCAACATCCTGCTTGGCGGCGTGGACCTGACCACGACCTCCGTTCCGATGATGCCGCCCGCGCCTGCACGGTTTTCGACAATCGCATTCTGATTCAGCGCCTTGCCCAGCGCTGGCGAGACCATGCGTGCGAACAGGTCCGATCCGCCGCCGGGGTTGTATGGTACGACCACTTGCAAGGGCTGAGCGCTTTGTGCCATCAGGGGTAGGGGAGCGACCGACAGTCCGAATGCGACGCAGGTCGCACGTAACAGCGTTTTGAACATTGCTTGTCTCCGAATGTTTTGTTCTGACTGTTTACTTTCAACGTTTGCCGGACGCCGCCATTCATTGCAGACAATGGCGCAGTCAAGCCTGGGACTACCTATTGCGTTTCATTGCGAGATGCAGTGCGAGAAACGGAAGAGATTGCTTGATTTGCAGCTGAAATCGAGCGGCCTGCGGGCGAGGTCGGAAGGCAACTCCCTTCCCGTCGGCTGTGACGGCTGCCTAGAAAAATCAGAACGCTCCGGGATAGGCTCCGCCATCGAGCAGGATGTTCTGTCCGGTCAGGTAGCCTGCGTCCAGGCCGCACATGAATGCGCAGACAGCACCGAACTCGGCAGGCGAGCCAAATCGCTGTGCAGGAATTGCGTTACGCCGCTGGTCTGTGTAGACGTGGATGGGTGCGTTGGCACGTTGGGCCATTGCGTTCAGGTTGGAGCGCAGACGATCCGTGTCGAAGGTGCCCGGCAACAGGTTGTTCAGCGTGACATTGTGACCGGCCAGCTTCGGATTGCGCGCCAGTCCGGCGACAAAACCGGTCAGGCCGGAGCGCGCGCCGTTGGACAGACCTAGCGCTGCGATCGGTGCCTTGACCGCCGATGACGTGATGTTGATCACACGTCCGTAGCCACGCTCTGCCATACCGTCGACCGTGGCCTTGATCAGCGCGATTGGCGCCAGCATGTTGGCATCCAGCGCACGGATCCAGTCGTCTCGTGTCCAGTCCTGCAGATCGCCAGCAGGCGGGCCGCCTGCGTTGTTGATCAGGATATCGATGGCGGGCGCCCGCGACAGGGCGGTCTCACGTACCGACTCGTCGGCGATGTCGCCAGCGGCAATGCGGATTTCGACACCTGGTGCCACGTCACGCAATTCCTGCGCGGTTTTCTCCAGCGTCTCCTGGTTGCGGGCATTGATGACGAGGTTCACCCCCTCGGATGCAAGGGCCTGTGCACACCCCCGCGCCAATCCTTTGCTGGCACCACATACCAACGCCCACTTGCCTGCAATGCGTAGATCCATCTCGTTCTGTCTCCGGTGGCAGTCTCGGCTGCAATTCATCATTTGATGTAAATTACATCATTGTTAAGTTGTAAGGCAACTAGTTTGTGCGATGTCTGGCTGAGTCTGCTGGGTGTCGCAGCTATACTGGCCTCAGTCAGGGCATCGCCCATCGATGGCATCACACCGTCATTCGATTCCCGGAATTTTTATGTCCAGACCTAAAACCGACATTCACACCCTCTCGACGGAAGACGAATCTTTTGCACTCAGGGATTCGCCCGTACAGCGCCCGCCCCGTCTGGCCGATCAACTCTACGATCGCTTGCTGCAGCAGATCACTTACGGCAAATACCCAGAGGAAAGCCGATTGCCATCGGAGATGGATCTATGTGCGGCCTTTGGTGTGTCCAGACCGGTGGTGCGTGAAGCACTGTTCAGGCTTCAGGCCGACGGTGTCATCATTTCCCAACGGGGAGCCGGGTCCTACGTTCGCCGGCGGCCCAGCGCCGAGCTGGTGCGATTGGCGCCGATAGGCGGGCTGGCCGAACTGGTGCGCTGCATGGAGCTGCGCAGTGCGCTTGAAGGTGATGCCGCGTGCATGGCAGCGATGCGTCGCAACGATGACGACTTGCAGGCAATGGCCACTGCGCTGGAGGACATGCGGCTGGCATTCGAGGCGCGGCAGGTGGGCAACGAGGCGGATTTCCGGTTCCACCAGGCAATTGCGAATGCGTGCGGCAATGATTTGTTCGTCACGATGCTGCAGTCGCTATCGCAGCAGATTTTCGACTACATGCGTGTGATGCGCAGTCTGGCATTGGCCAGCGCGGTGAGTCGCGGTAGGCAGGTGCAGTCCGAACACGAGCGCATTTTCGAGGCGATTCGCGAGCAACATCCTGATGAAGCCCGCGATGTCATGCGCGAACACATCCACAATTCGCGGATGCGTACGCTGGATGCCAGCTTCGCACCCGGAGCTGGCAAGTTGGGTTAGGGCGGGTAGCGCTTACAGCACACCCGCCACGGCGTGAGGCACATACACCTCTTCGAGTGACTTTATTTCCTCGTCAGTCAGCGTCAATGACAACGCCGCCAAGGCATCGGTGAGGTGTTCAGCCTTGGATGCGCCAATGATGGGGGACACGACACCACGCTTTTGCCGCACCCACGCCAACGCGACTTGTGCACGCGGTACGCCACGGGCCTGGGCGACTTTACCGACCTGCTCGATCACCAATGCATCCGAATCTGCCACGTGCGCGTACAGGCGGGTGCCGACCTCGTCGGTTTCCGTGCGAGGCGTGGCAACATTGGCCTCACGCGTCAGACGGCCGCGTGCCAATGGGCTCCAGGGGATGACGGCGATGTCCTGGTCGACGCAGAACGGCAGCATTTCGCGCTCTTCTTCGCGGTAGAGCAGGTTCAGGTGGTTCTGCATGCTGATGAATTCTGTCCAGCCATTCAGGCGCGACGTGTACAGGGCCTTCGCAAACTGCCACCCGTGCATGGACGAGGCGCCGATGTAGCGCGCCTTGCCCGCCTTGACGACATCGTGCAGCGCTTCCAGGGTCTCTTCAATGGGGGTTTTGTAATCCCAGCGATGGATTTGATAGAGGTCGACGTAGTCGGTGCCAAGGCGTTTCAGGCTGGCGTCGATTTCGGCAAAGATGGCTTTGCGTGACAGCCCCGAGCCATTGGGGCCGGGACGTGTGCGATTGAAGACCTTGGTGGCCAGCACGATTTCATCGCGGCGGGCGAAGTCGCGGATGGCGCGACCGACGATTTCTTCCGAGGTGCCATCGGAATAGCTGTTTGCCGTATCCAGGAAGTTGATGCCCGCTTCGATCGCCTGACGCAAGAGGGGGCGACTCTTTTCTTCGTCCAGCGTCCAGCTGTGTGCGCCGCGATCAGGAATGCCATAGGGCATGCAGCCCAGACACAACTCTGAGA
>JAEYZR010000006.1 GCA_023427945.1 Pseudomonadota bacterium
CGGGTGTGTTCAGGCGATTGCGAAAATCGGCCGGGTTGTTGAAATACTGGCCGCGGTCGCGCTGGTCGACCAGCGCAATGACCTGCGCCAGCGACACCTCTGCCAGTGAGGCGGCAATCACTTCGGCGCTGGCTGTGTTGACGTTCAGGGGCGTACGCACGGGCAGCACGGTGAGATAGGGGCGCAACGATTCGATGGTGGGATCGTCCAGCCCGAACGCGCGCAGCCCCGTCACGCTGTGCAGGCCCGGCGCCTGTGCGGCGATGACCTCGCCCGAGCCTGCGCTGCCCGCCGATCCTGCTTCGGAAGATGGCTCGGCCTTGCGCGGCTGGGCCATTGCCATGCGTTGCGCAATCGGGGCGACCATCTGGGTGTCCAGTCTGAGCGACTGCAGCAGCCGCGTCAGTGCCGCAATGCCCTGGGGGTCAGGCTGCCCGTTACGGGCCAGATTTTGCAGGTTGAACTTGGACAACTCGTCTTCGACGCGACCGGAGAACACGGCTTGCTGGTCGTCGCCTTCCTGGCTGACGAGCATGTCGGTTATAGGCGTTGCCCAGATCTGGTTGCCGCGGGTGGTGGCATGCCGCCTGGCATCGGCACGCAGGATGATGCGGGCCCAGTCGATTCCCCCCTGCAACAGCGAACGCGCCTGCACGCGGGCGGTTTCGCTCTCCAGCGTGCGGATCTGTGTGGTTTGCCGTTCCAGCATGCCGGCAGCGATTACCGCAGCCGCAGCCACGACCAGCAAGGCGCTGATCACCGCCATGCCGCGCGACGTGTGCGGGCTGTTCGATGCGCAATGGGCGACGGTCAGGCGGCGCTGGCGAATCATGGCAAGGCCACCACGCGACGGTAGCGGGGCGCTGCGCCCGAACCCGCTGCCAGATCGACGACGAACTCCAGCCCGCTTGCCGCGCCTGTGCCGCTGTCGCGGACAATCGTTGTCCAGCCCTGGCCAGGAACGTAGGCGCGTATGCCGAAGCCGGCGACGTTGGACAGTACCGTGGCGCCCGGTCCTGGTTGAGGCAATGGAAAGCGGTCGCCGGCATCGGCGATGGCGCGGCGCAGCGTGCCGGCTTCGAGCCACCAGCGGATACGTTGCCAGCCTCCTGCCTGAGTGCTTGCGGCGCGCACGATGTCCAGCAGTACCCCGGTCTGGGGCGAGGTCTGGATGTCGATTGCCGTGGGCAGCAGTGTGGGCCGGGCAGCGGCGCTGGCGCCCGGCAGCACGAAATCGGGCGCACGCATCTGAACGTCGCGCTCCAGTTGCCCCATCACGCGCAGGATGGCGGCATCGCGCTGGGCATCGCGTTCGACGTGTTCGCCCAGGCGAACGACGCTGTCCAGCCCGCGCCAGGAGACCAGGCTGACGACGGCCATCAGCACCAGGGCGACCAGTACTTCGATCAAAGTGAAACCTTGCTGTGCCCGTGTCATGGCCATGCCGTTGCCAGCCCGCGCAGCGAGGTCAATGGCGCGCCATCGGTTTGCGCCAGCACGCGCACGGTCACCTGGCGAAACCCGCGATTGGCCGTGGCCGTGACGATGCGCTCGCATGTCATGTTCTGCGTGCCTTGAGGACAGGCGCTGCGCATCTGGCCAACAGGAGGAAAGATGCGCTGCACACGAATCTCGGCCAGCATGTTCTGCGCCGAGATCAATGCCAGCGACCGGTCGCGCAATGCCGCATTCTGGGTCGCCATCTGTCCGGCGGCGCGCACGCATGCGGCCAGCGCCACCGCAACGATGGCCAGCGCGACCAGCACTTCAAGCAATGTGAAGCCTTCCTCGGATGCGCCTTGTGCGTGGCGCCGCAATCGTCTGTTCATTGCTGTACGCTGTATTGGCCCGCGGCATCACGCGAGAGGATCAGTGTTCGTGCGGCGCTGCTCAACTCGATTCGTATGGGCGGGGCAATCCATTCGGTAGTGAAGGTGAGCACGCCGGCCGGCACTATCTTTACGTTCACGGGCGCGGCCTCCCACTTTCTTGGGCGCAGTGCCTGATCGGCAGCAAAGCCTTCGTCACGGCCTTCACGGATCGCTGCATGAGCGCTGTTTGCCGTCCACGACGATCTGACGCGAAAGCGATAACCTTGCGCGTCGGTTTCCCAGACAACCGGTCGGCCTGCCGCACGCGCTTCGCTTTGCGCCACTTCAAACAGCTGGATCAGGCGACGGGCATCGTTGTTCATGGCTTGCGAAGGTCGCTCGAATGCGCCCAGTCCGACGGCGGTCGTGGCAATGCCGATGATGGCGATGACCACCATCACCTCGATCAGTGAAAAGCCGGACTGGCGAGAGCCGGCCGCCAGCGCGCGCGCGGCCTCAGAGCGTCCAGGAGCCAATGTCGGCATGGGTGCCTTCTCCGCCTGGCTCGCCATCGCTGCCGAACGAGAAGATGTCGATCTCTCCGTGCACACCTGGCACCAGATACTGATAGGGCTTGCCCCAGGGGTCGTTGGGCAGGCGTTCGAGGTACTTGCGCCAGTTGGGCAGCGTGGCGTTGGCGGGTCGTTCCACCAGCGCACGCAATCCCTGCTCGGCCGTGGGGTAGCGACCATTGTCCAGGCGGTAAAGCTTCATGGCCTGCATGAGGCTGGAGATATCCTGGCGTGCCGCCACCACGCGGGCCTGGTCGGGACGCTCCAGCAGATTGGGTACGACCAGCATGGCCAGAATGCCCATGATGACCACCACCACCATGATCTCGATCAAGGAAAAGCCGCGCTGTGAGGCGCGCCTGCCGGTCGCCATACGTGGTCGTGTACGGCCTTGTTCAGATGAAATTGCACTTGTCACAACACATTCGCCTGACTGTCATATGAAGCCGCTATGATCAACACGTTTGATGACAGGGATATGTCATGAACACGCGGTTTTCCTTGGATGATCATGTACGCGCTTCCCGCTATTTCTATTCGTGCGACGGCATGCGTGCGCGTCATGGCGATGTTTGCACTGGCCGCAGGCGTAGGCGTCTGGGGGGCATTGTTGCTCGCGCCCACGCCAGGCACGCCGCCGCCTGGACTGACTGCAGCGGCATCGGTGCGTGGTGACACCGCGCCGCTTGCGCAGTGGTTCGGTGCCTCGGTCGCGCCCCTGCGCGTGGCCGTCGTGGGCTTGATCGCCTCGGGTGATCGCGGTGCTGCACTGTTGCGCGTGGAAGGGGCGCCACCAGTGGCCTATCGTGTCGGCCAGCAGATCGGCCAGGGTGTGACGCTTGTCCGCGTGGAGCGCAACGCGGTGGTGCTCGATACGGGCAGTGCCGAATTGCGGGTGGCTGCGACTGAACCCTCGGCGCTGGGTTCGACAGGGTTTGTGCGTGTGCCTGCCGGCGGTGCCGCGGGCATGGCACCATCCTCTGTAAAATAGACACCTTCGTTCTGGCAGCCATGTCCTGCGCCAGGCGCTTACAAGGATGTCCATGTCTGCCAGTCTCGCCCGCCCCGAGCGACTTTATCGCTTTTCCGAAAAAAAATGGCTTCAGCGCAGCCTGCGCCTGGGTGAGTTCCGTCTGCAGCCTTTGTCGGTGTATGCCTCGCAGGCCAGCGGCCAGGCGCGTGCCCAGGATGCCAGCCTGCGTGTGTTGCGCACGCCGGGTCCCGATTTCCTGGTGGTGTCTTTTACCGACCGGTTCGATGTCGCCATGTTCGACGATTATCCGCACGCCGATGCATGCCTGGTGATTCACGATGTCGAGGCGTTTGGCGAGCGCCTGCAGTCGGTCGTCGAGCGCAAGCTGCCTCAGTGGGCCGGGATCGATGCGCCGGTGAGCTATGGCGCCCGCAGCGAACTGGGCGCGGTGTTTTCGCGCCCCTTGGCCGACGCCGCCCAGGCTGAATGGCGCTTCGCATGGCGTGCAACCCGGCCTGTGGCCCAGGTGCAGGCCGTGACCGTGGCGATCGGCAGTATCGAGAAGATCGCCGAGGTCATCGACCGGCCCGCACGCGGCCCTGCACACTGAGGCCACCTTGGCCTCGTGCGTGTGAGACGGGCTATTTTGCGAACTGCTGCTCGATGGTATAGATCGCGGTGGTGCCACTGACTTCATTGCCGACCATCAACAGGGGCTGACCGCTGGGCGACTTGTCTGCGGCAATGAACTTCAGGCCTTCGGGGCCAAGATCGCCGACGCTGGCGAGCACGCTGCCTGGGTCTTTCGTCGTCCAGTCGTCGCGGGTGTTGAAGTAATCCACGAACACGGGTGCCTGGGGCGAGGTGACGTCATAGACCATGATGCCGCCCATGCGCTCCAGCCCGATGAACGCAAAGATCTTCTCGCCCAGCACGCCGATTTCTATGCCTTCGGGTTCGGGGCCCTTGGCGTCGCTGCGGCTATCGAAGGCGCTGCCTTCGTTGTGGCCCGAATTGAAGAATGTCTTGCAGGCGATGTCGCGCTGTGTGCCCACACGGCATTCGTCACTGGCCAGGTATTTTTCGAACTGGTCGCCGGAGTCCCATACCAGCCTGCCATCGGCATCGCGCACCGAGAATGAGCGTGCGCCGAATGAATAAAGATTGTCGTACATCAGGCGGTCGCCGCTTGGATCCTGCACGCCGCTGCGATTGAACATGACAGGTTTGCCATCGTTATCGGTCCTGTAGCCCATCGTCCAGGTGACGTTCAGGCGCCCGAGCTGCTCGTCGCTGCGGCAGTCGCCCGGGTCGCCGGCGGTCGCCCCGCACCATGCGAAAGTGTCCGGGTTGAGCAATGCACCCTGGGCCAGCGCGGCCAGTTGCGGCGGAAGATCGTCGCCCGCACGGCGCGCAAAGCCGCTGCTGTGCACCAGGTGCTTGACGCGGAATTCTTCAACAAACCCACGGCTGGCATCGCCTGCCCAATAGGCCGGATCGTCTTCGCCCCAGGCGCGTGCATCGCCTTCATTGGCCGTCAGCAGATAGGTCTTGCCGTCCACCGTGTAGGCGGCAATCGCATCAGGCTGGTACATGCCCAGCACGCCGGGACGCGGCCCGATGTTGATCACGCCGTCCTCATCGCTGGCATCCATGCCGTTGCCGGGCAGACCATGATCCTTGTAGCCCAGCGGCAGGATGTCGGTCACTGTGGCCGTGGCAATGTCGATACGTACCAGGGCGTTGTTTTCCTGTACGGCAGCCCATGCCGTGGTGCTGTCGGAGGATACGGCAATGTATTCTGGCTCGAAGTCGCGCGCGACATTGGCGCCCGGTCCGAAAATGCGCACGCCTTTGGCGCGCAGCTCGGCCTCCTTGCCATTCCAGGCGGAAAATCCGGCAACGCGCACGGTCGGCGTGCCGATGTTGCTGACGTCGATGATGCTTACCGAGCCCTCCGGATCGATCTGGTAGTCGTCGCTGGGTTCGGCTTCGATGGCAGCCAGCACATACTTGCCGTCCGGTGTGAAGGTCAGCATGTCGGGCAGGGCGCCTACACCGACGTGGCTGAGCTCAGCCAGCGTGTCGGCCCGATAGAAGCCGATGAAACCGGGATCGGTCTTGACGGCGGCCTCGATGGCGAGTGCCACGATGCCATCGCGCACGGCAACGCTGTTGACCAATGCACCCGGGGCAATGCTGTTTGCATTGATCTCGCCGATGTAGGTCGGGCTGGACGGCTGGTTCATGTCCAGCACGTCGACGGTGCCTTTCTGCGCGTTGACGATGAAGCCTCGTTTGCTCGCGGCATCGAACGCAGGAATCTCTGCTGCGCTTTTGCCGTACACACCCGAACTGAAACGACCCGCCAATGAGAGCCGCACGGTTTCGGGGGTTGGGGCCGGTTCAGGTTGGGGTTCAGTGCCAGGCTGCTCGCCTCCAGGTTGTTCGCCGCCTGGTTGTTGCGGTTCCGGCTGTTCCGCCGCGGGAGGTGCCGGCTTGTCGTCGTCGTCACCGCCGCATGCCGCCAGCGACAGCGCCATCGCGCATGCCGCGACCAGGGGTTTGAGATGCCAGGCAGGGCGGCCACCGAAAATTGTAGTCATAAGAACCGGAAGATTGGGATGCAGGGTGTCCGATTTTCTTTCGTCAATCTTTCAGCATGATGTCAGAAAGCTGTCTTTCTTCGTCCTGTTGGAAACACAGGATGCTGTCACATGGATTTCATTTGCACTTCCTACGATGGCGCCGCCAGACACGTGATCGACGAGCGTTTGTGCTTGCGACACCCCTGCCTCAACGCAAAAAGGAAGAACACCATGAATCCAGTCGACCTGGAAGATGTCCCGACCAACCGGTCCGGCAACACGCCTTTCAGCGACATCGTCGAACGTGCGCGCTCGCGCCGCGGTTTTCTCAAGTCCGGCCTTGGACTTGGCGCGGTCGGCTTTTTGAGCGCAGGCCTGGTCGCCTGTGGTAGCGATGATGACGATCACAAGGATCCCGCTCCCGGAAATCCTGGTGAAACCCCTGATCCTGAACCGACCCCGGAGCCCACACCTGCACTGGGGTTCAAGGCAGTGGCTGCCGATACAGGCGATGCCATCATCGTGCCCGAAGGATACAGCTCTGCCGTGCTGACTCGCTGGGGCGATCCGCTGTTTGCGAACAGCCCCGCCTGGAAAGGCGATGCCACGGACACCGGTGAGGCACAGCGTCTGCAGTTCGGCGACAACCACGACGGCATGCATTATTTCCCGCTTTCGGACGAGAACAGTACGGAAGGACTGCTGGTCCTGAACCACGAATACATCAATCCCGAATTCTTTTTTCCTGCCGACGTCGTGACGGGCGGCGCCAACTGGTCGCTTGAGTGGGTACGCAAAAGCCAGCACGCCCACGGCGTATCGGTAGCGCATGTGCGTCTGGTGAACGGTCAGTGGGAAGTCGTCGTGCCTTCGGCCTACAACCGCCGCATCCATGTCAACACGCCGATGTTGATCACCGGTCCCGCTGCGGGCCATGCGTCGATGCGCACCAGCGCAGATCAGACTGGCACGGTTTCACTGGGCACGGTCAACAACTGTGGCAACGGCTACACGATGTGGGGCACCTACATCACCTGCGAGGAAAACTTCAACGGCTATTTCGGTACCTCCGGTTCCGATCAACGCGACCCCAGCCAACGTCGTTATGGCCTGAGCGCCACGCGCAGCGGCTACAGCTGGGAAGCGTTCGACAAACGTTTCGACTACGTAGCCGAGCCCAACGAGTCCAACCGCTTTGGCTGGATTGTCGAGATCGATCCGTTTGATCCTTCGTCCACTCCCAAAAAGCGCACTGCACTGGGTCGCTTCAAGCACGAGAACGCAGCCCAGACTCTGGCGGCCGACAAGCGCGTGGTGGTCTACATGGGTGACGACCAGGCCGGCGACTACATCTACAAGTTCGTCTCAGACGGCAAGTTCGATGCGGCATTGCCCATGCTCAACCGCAACCTGCTGGAGAACGGCACCTTGTATGTGGCCCGGTTCGAAGCCGGAGATGTCCAGGGCGACATGATGGGCAACGGCCGCTGGATCGCACTGAAGCCGGAAACCGCCACGACCGATGGCCAGACGCTGGGTACGAAGTTCGCCAGCATGGCCGATATCCTTATCAACGCCCGCCTGGCGGGTGATGCCGTGGGCGCCACCCCGATGGATCGCCCGGAGTGGGTGACGGTGCACCCGACGACCGGCGAGGTGTATTGCACCTTGACCAACAACTCGGGTCGCACTGCCGCCGATGAAGCCAATCCCCGCGAACGCAACATCTATGGCCAGATCGTGCGCTGGCGCGAGGACGACAACGATGCCGCCGCCATGACGTTCGAATGGGATCTGTTCGTGCTGGCCGGTAATCCCGCGGCCGGCGAGGGGCTGGTTGCCGGGTCGGCGAACATCAATGCCGACAATCTGTTCAACAGTCCCGACGGCCTGGCGTTCGACGCCCATGGCCGCCTGTGGATCCAGACTGACGGCAACTACTCCAACGCGGGTCCGTATGCCGGCATGGGCAACAACCAGATGCTCGTGGCCGATCCGCAGGCCGGTGCCGGCCAGGGTGAAATCCGTCGCTTTCTGGTGGGGCCATCGGGTTGCGAAATCACCGGCATCACCTTCACGCCTGATCACAAGTACATGTTCATCAACGTGCAGCATCCGGGCGAATATGGCAGCCATCCGCGTGCGGCAGGCTTGCCCGACCCCGAGGTCTCGCCCCTGGCATTCTCGCAGTGGCCCGAAGCCTCGGGTGGCCGCCCGCGTGCGGGCACAGTGGTGATCTGGAAGAACGACGGCGGTAGGGTCGGCAGTTGAAGTGATTGTGCGGTGAAGACAGAACGCTGAAGCAATTCAGCGGCGCTGACGCGCCAGGGAATATTCAGCGCCGATGATCGTGATTGCAGCCGGGCCCGCAGTCGTCATGATCGTCGTCTTCGCCATCGTAAGGCGTCAGTTCCGGATGTGCGGAGCTGGCGCCTTTTTTGGTCGTGGTGCCGCCAATTTCGTTTTCTTCAGGCGCATCGGCAGGCGGCTCATCGGGGTCGATCTGTTTATGAAGCGCATCGGGCGCTTCCATGCGTACGGCGAGGCGGCCCTTGTCGGTAATCACCAGTCGCCCATCGGTGTCGATCCTGGCCACGCGCAGGTTCACCAGATGTTCGGCGAAATTTCCGGGGATGCCTTGTTGATGGGCGCCCGGCACGCTGTTGGCCATGACCACGCGTAACCATTTGCCCAGTTCACCCGGTTCGATTCCTTGCAGCATTTCAATTCTTCCCGATACGTAAAGCCTGTTTGCCCCAGCTCGAAGCGGTCTGGCTGATTGGTGCATTCTAAACCGCTGGCACCACCCCTGCATCGATGCACGGCGCGCCCAGGATTCCCTCGATTCCGCACAGTCCCTACAATGGCGCCAGGGACTCTTTCCCAGGAGACATTGATGAAAAAGACAATCCTTGCAAGTGTGCTGATGTCAGGCGTGTACATGACGGGGGCACTGGCTGCGCCCGATGTCGTTCGAGACGAGTTTTTCTGGCTGGGCGAGATGAACAAGGCCACCGCCGTCATCAATACCGAGGAAGGCCTGCTGGACAAGAAGCTCGCCCCTGCCGTTGCCGCTGGCGTGGCCACCGTGGTGGAGCAGGGCAACGCACAAGGTGCCAAGCGTCCCTCGTCGGTCATTACCTTCGAACCCCTGATGATCAAGGCGGCGGGCGAGGACGTGACCCTGCTGCACGCCGGGCGTTCCAGCCAGGACATGCACGCCACGTACCGCTCGGCCATCCTGCGCGACGACGTGCTCGAACTGGCTGCGCAACTCAATCGCACCTCTGCCACGATGGTGAAGCTGGCCGAGCAATACTCGGCCACCCTGGTGCCCAATTACACCAACGGTGTCGCAGCCCAACCCAACACCTACGGTCACTATCTGCTGGGCCATGCCGCGGGCCTGGATCGTGACGCCCAGCGCCTGCGCGAAGCCTATGCCCGCCTGGATCGCTCTTCAATGGGGACGACGGTCCTGAACGGCACGAGCTGGCCTTTGAACCGTCAGCGTATGGCTGATTACCTGGGTTTTTCGACTGTTGTCGACAACGCCTACGACGCCTCGCAGATTTCCTCCGTGGACGCACCTGTCGAGGTGAGCGCCATTGTCACCAGCATTGCACTGCATGCGGGCAGCTTCGTCCAGGACGTGATGACGCAATACGCGCAGTCGCGCCCCTGGATTCTGCTGCAAGAAGGCGGCAGCAACACCTACGTCTCCAGTGCCATGCCGCAAAAGCGCAACCCTGGATTGCTGATTCGTACACGCAGTCAGGCATCGACGGCGGTCAGCCTGGCGCATGGCGTTGTCATCCAGGCGCACAACATCACGCCGGGCATGATGGACCCCAAGGATGTGAAGGCCAACAAGGCCATGATGCAAAGTGCGATGACCACACTGAAGAACTGGGACACGGTCATGAACGCGCTGGTGCTCAATCCCGAGCGGGCACTCGAAGAGCTGAACAGCGACTGGACTGCGTCGCAGGAGCTGGCCGATACGCTCATGCGCGAACATAAGCTGCCTTTCCGGGTGGGGCATCACTTCGCTTCGCAGGTGGTGGATTACGCAAAGGCAAACGACATCAAGCCGCTGGACTTTCCTTATGATCAGGCGCGCCGCATCTATGCCGAGGCCGTCAAGAACTCGCCCTATACCGGTGAGTTGCCCATGACCGAGCAAGCCTTTCGTGCTGCCCTGGACCCAGCAGCCATCATCAAGAACCGCGCCACATCGGGTGGTCCTCAGCCTGCCGAAATGACGCGCATGCTCGCCGATGCCAAGAAACGCATTGCCGATCAGGACGCATGGATCAAGGCACGCCGCGCCCACATCGATGATGCGCTGGCACGCCTGGACGCCGATTTCAGCAAGCTGGCCGGATCGGCCAGCAGCGCAGGGTCCGCCAAGGAAAGTGGCGCGGCCAGGAGCGATGGTGGTGGCGCCAAGGAAGGTGGCGCTGCAAAGTCGGCAGCTCCGGCCAAGTAAGTGGCGTCGGCACGCTGGCGGCGGGCCTCTCAGGCTGCCGGCAGCGCGTCGATCTCACCGTCGGCAAACTGCGCCAGCGCAGGGCCGGCCATGCGATAGCGGATCCATTCGTCCTGTGCACGGGCGCCCGCAGCACGATAGAAGTCGATGGCCGGTGTGTTCCAGTCCAGCACGCTCCACTCGAAGCGCCCGCATCCTGTATCGACCGCAAGCCGCGCCAGATGGCGCAATAGCGCCAGTCCCGCGCCCCGGTTGCGCGACGCAGGCGAGACGTACAGGTCTTCCAGATAGATGCCGTTCTGGGCGAGCCAGGTGGAGTAACTGAAAAAATACACCGCAAAGCCGGCAGGCTGCCCGTCGACTTCGCAGATCAGCGCGTGCGCAATCGCGTCTGGCGCAAGGAGGGTACGCCGCAGACTTTCTTCGGTGGCACGCACCTCGTGTTCGGCGCGTTCGTAGATGGCGAGTTCGGTAATGAAGGTCAGGATTTGCGTGACATCGTCATGCGTGGCGGCTCGGATCGTGATCGACAAAAAAATCTCCGGTGAGGTGGCGTTGTCCTTCTGTTGCACACAGTCTCGTGCGCTTCATCGCGCAGGCTGGGACAGAATGGCCTTCAGAAGTCCTGGAAAGCGGGCGTCCACATCGTCGCGCCGCAGGCGGTTCATATGAGCCGTCCCACTGTTCTCGGTAAAGACCAGGCCCGCGTCGCGCAGCACCTTGAAATGATGGGAGACCGTGGATTTCGGGCGACCGCCGTCCAGTTCGCCGCAGGACGCGGCCTCCACGCGGGCCAGGTGGCGCACGATTTCCAGGCGGATGGAATCGCTGAGCGCATACAGCACACGTTCGAGTGAAATCTCGTCTGCGGAAGGATGTTTGAAGGGGCGCATAGGCATGATCATACCCGCAGGTCTATAATCATTCTATTGTTCGATAACTTTCGAACTAACGAATAGGTGTGCCTCATCATGTCTGCATTGTTCCAACCTTTCAAACTCAAAGAGATCACGCTGCGCAACCGGATCGCGGTGCCTCCGATGTGCCAATACATGGCCGACGAGGGCCGGGTCAACGACTGGCATCTTTCGCACTACGCCGGACTGGCGCGCGGCGGCGCAGGGCTGGTGGTGGTGGAGGCCACGGCGGTCGCCCCCGAAGGCCGCATCACCCCAGGGTGTACTGGAATCTGGAACGACGATCTTGCCCAGGCGTTCGTGCCCGTCGTGCAGGCCATCAAGGCTGCTGGCGCTGTGCCCGGCATCCAGATCGGGCACGCGGGTCGCAAGGCCAGTGCCAACCGCCCCTGGGAAGGGGACGATCATATCGAGCAAGGCGATGCGCGGGGATGGCAGACCATCGCGCCGTCGGCGGTAGCGTTTGGCGGCGGCCTGTCCAAAGTCCCTTCGGCCATGAGCGGCGATGACATCGACCGCGTTCGGGAGAATTTCGTGCAGGCGGCCATACGTGCCCGCGACGCGGATTTCCAGTGGCTGGAACTGCACTTTGCCCACGGCTACCTGGCGCAGAGTTTCTTCTCGGTTCATTCGAATCAACGCACTGACATGTACGGTGGCAGTGCCGAAAATCGCGGACGCTTCCTGCTGGAGACGCTCAGGGCTGTGCGTGAGGTCTGGCCGGAAAACCTGCCGCTGACCATTCGATTCGGTGTGCTCGAATACGACGGCCGCGACGAGGAAACACTGGTCGAATCCATTGGCCTGGTGCGCGATTTCAAAAGCGCGGGCATGGACCTGATAAGCGTCAGTCTGGGCTTTTCCACGCCGACAGCCGCCATCCCCTGGGGCCCGGCATTCATGGGGCCCGTGGCCCAGCGCGTGCGCCGCGAGGTGGATATCCCGGTATCTTCGGCCTGGGGGTTTGGCACGCCCGAGATCGCCGAGCGCGTGATCAAGGAACAGCAGCTCGACATCGTGCTGGTGGGCAAGGGGCATCTGGCCAACCCGCACTGGCCCTACGCGGCAGCGCGCGAACTGGGCGTGGAACGCGCGTCATGGACTTTGCCTGCACCCTATGCCCACTGGCTGGAGCGCTACTGAGCACAAGCCATCGCAACCCGGGCGAGTGAGTGCCCGGGCGTCATCGGCGGTTCAAGTGCCAGAGCACCATCGGGTGCATCGGCGCCGAACCGCAGGCACGCCGCTCAGCTGTCTTGTGGGTCCAGCATGCGCAGCGCAGCCTGCATGTCAAGGCGCGACTGCGGTCGTACCAGCCTGTGCACTTCCTGGCCGTCACGCAGGAAAACCAGCGTGGGCCAGAGCTTCACGCCGAAGCTGCGGCCCAGCCTGCGACCCTTGCCATCCTCGATTTTCAGATGAGCGATGTCCTTGCGCGAGTCCAGTGCCTCGGATATCAGGGGTTGCGCGGCCTGACAGATGGGACACCAGCCGGCGCCGAACTCCAGCACCATCAGCCCGCGGGTTGCGTCAATGGCGTCACGCGTGGGTTCTGTGTCTGGCGGCAAGGGGGAGGGCGTCATGATGGCTCCGTGTATGAAAGCGGCGGTGTTTCAGTTCTCTGGCGCATGGCGCGCCAGAAAGTCCGCGAAGGCGGCCAGGGTGTCTTCGCCTACATAGTGTTCGATGCCTTCTGCATCGCGTTGCGCCGAACACTCGGGCACGCCCACGGCAATCAGGAAACGCTCCACGATCTGATGGCGCCGGCGGCTTGCCTCGGCAAGCGCTTCTCCCGCCTCGGTCAGGAACACACCCCGATAGGGGCGTTGCACGACATAGCCTGCCTCGACCAGGCGGCTGAGCATCTTGGCCACCGTCGGCTGGGTGACGCCGATCCGGGCGGCCAGATCCACCTGGCGCGCTTCTCCGCCATCGCGCAGCAGATCGGAAATCAGTTCCACGTAATCCTCTACGCGCTCCTGGCGGCGCGCATTGCGCACCTGGCGAAAGTTCTCGCCTTGTACCGAGGCTTCCATCAAATCAGACTTACGTGCGCTACAGGGCATGCTTTTTGCCATCTCAACTCCAATTGGCGCCGATGCAATCGGTATTTCGCCCTCAGGGCCTTATGTTACTAGATTGCCCGCGCAAATTTATAGTTGATGCACTACAGTATAGCCAATGCTATATTCATCAATCATTTCTTTGTGAATCGTTTCTGATTGGGCGTGGGCTATGGTGTCGAAAAAACTGGCGGGAAATGAACGTCGACGTACGTTGCTGGCAGCTGCGGCAACCGCATGGGTCCTGGGGCTTGCCTGCGTGCCTGCCTGGAGCGCCGAAAAATTCAAGGTGGTCACCACCTTCACCGTGATTGCCGACATGGCCACCCAGGTAGCGGGCGACGCCGCCGAGGTGGTGTCCATCACCAAGCCCGGCGCCGAGATTCACGAGTACCAGCCCACGCCCGGCGATATTCTGAAGGCGCGCGACGCACAACTCATCCTGTGGAACGGGTTGGGTCTGGAATTGTGGTTCGAACGGTTCTTCCGCCGCATGAGCAATGTTCCCAGCGTGGTGGTTTCCGAAGGCGTCCAGCCCATGGGCATCGCAGAGGGGCCCTATACCGGCAAGCCCAATCCCCACGCGTGGATGTCGCCTGCGGCCGCGATCATCTACATCGACAACATTCGCGATGCACTGGTCAAGCACGATCCCGCCAATGCGCAGCACTATCGCGACAACGCCCAGGCCTACAAGCAGAAGCTGGACGCGGCCATTGCGCCTATTCGCCAGCGCCTTGCTGCCATCCCCGAAGAACGGCGCTGGTTGGTGAGCAGCGAAGGGGCTTTCAGTTATCTGGCACGTGACTTCGGGCTGAAAGAACTCTACCTGTGGCCCATCAACGCCGATCAGCAAGGTACGCCCCAGCAGGTGCGCCGGGTGATCGACGTGGTGCGTGCCAACAAGATTCCTGCGGTGTTCAGTGAAAGCACGGTGTCGGCTTCTCCCGCCCAGCAGGTCGCTCGCGAAACGGGCAGCCGATATGGTGGTGTGCTGTATGTCGATTCCCTGAGCGCAGAGGATGGGCCGGTGCCCACTTACATCGACCTGCTGCGCGTCACCTCCGAAACCATCGCCGAGGGCCTGAACCCCCAATGAACGCCTCTTCATCCGCTCATCAGGCCGGCCTGTCGGTCACGCAGGCAACAGTCACCTATCGCAACGGGCACACCGGTCTCGCCGATGCGACCTTCCATATCCCGACCGGCACGATCACCGCTCTGGTGGGCGTCAATGGCAGCGGCAAGTCCACCCTGTTCAAGGCCATCATGGGTTTTGTCCGCCTGGCCCAGGGGTCGATCTCCGTGCTGGGCATGCCTGTCCCGGCGGCAATCAAGCGCAACCTGATTGCCTACGTGCCGCAAAGCGAAGATGTGGACTGGAACTTTCCCGTGCTGGTCGAAGACGTAGTGATGATGGGCCGGTATGGCCACATGAACTTCCTGCGTCGCGCACGTGCTGTCGACCATGAGGCGGTGGATCAGGCGCTGGCGCGCGTGGGCATGAGCGAGTTTCGCAAACGTCAGATCGGCGAGCTTTCAGGTGGGCAGAAAAAACGCATTTTCCTGGCCCGTGCCCTGGCGCAGGACGGTCGCGTGATTCTGCTGGACGAACCGTTCACCGGCGTCGATGTGAAGACCGAAGACGCCATCATCCAGTTGCTGGACGGCTTGCGTGCCGAAGGCCGGGTCATGCTGGTGTCCACGCACAACCTGGGCAGCGTGCCCGAGTTCTGCGACCGCACGGTACTCATCAACCGCACCGTTCTGGCCTATGGCGAGACCCACGACGTGTTCACGCGGGAAAATCTCGAACGCACGTTTGGTGGCGTATTACGTCATTTCGATCTGCATCACAACCCTGCCGACGCCACTTCAGGTTCGGTGGGCATCATCAGCGACGACGAGCGTCCGCTGGTGATCTACGGTGGAAAGTCGGCCGTACGCGACCGGGCCGAGCCTGCGCCGGGCGGCGAGCGCGATGACTGGAACGGTGCAAAATGATGGATCTCATCCTGCAGCCGTTCAGCTATGGCTACATGGTCAACGCCATGTGGGTCTCGGCGCTGGTCGGTGCCGTGTGTGCGTTTCTGTCCTGCTACCTGATGCTCAAGGGCTGGTCGCTGATCGGAGATGCGCTGTCGCACTCCATCGTGCCCGGCGTGGCGGGTGCCTATATGCTGGGCCTGCCGTTTTCGTTGGGCGCCTTCTTCTCCGGCGGTCTGGCCGCTGCCGCCATGCTTTTGCTGAATCAGCGCACGCGCCTGAAAGAGGACGCCATCATCGGGTTGGTGTTTTCTGCCTTCTTCGGCCTGGGCCTGTTCATGGTGTCGCTCTCGCCCACATCGGTGAACATCCAGACCATCGTGCTGGGCAACGTGCTGGCCATCACGCCGGCCGATACACTGCAACTCGCTCTGATCGGGTTCATCTCGCTGGCGCTGCTGCTGATGAAATGGCGCGACCTGATGGTGACGTTTTTCGACGAAAGCCATGCGCGCTCGATCGGGCTGAACACCACGATGCTGAAGATCCTGTTCTTCACGCTGCTCTCGGCCTGCACCGTGGCCGCCATGCAGACGGTGGGCGCATTTCTCGTGATTGCGATGGTGGTCACGCCAGGGGCAACAGCCTATCTGCTCACCGACCGGTTTCCGCGCCTGCTTGCCGTGAGCGTGGCCATTGGCGCGGGCACCAGCGTCGTCGGCGCCTACGCCAGTTATTTCCTGGACGGGGCGACCGGCGGCATCATCGTGGTTCTGCAGACTCTCATCTTTCTGACTGCGTTCGTTCTGGCGCCCAAGCACGGCGTACTGGCGGCACGGCGCCGCGCCGCGCAAGGGCTGGCATCGCTGGAGCAGGCGCCATGAGCTTCATCCTGGATACCTTGTTGTTGCCGCTGCAATTCGACTTCATGCGCCAGGCGCTCATGATTTCGGTTCTGGTGGCCATTCCCACGGCGCTGTTGTCCTGCTTCCTCGTGGTCAAGGGCTGGGCACTCATGGGCGACGCCATTTCCCATGCGGTGTTTCCGGGGGTGGTGCTCGCCTACATGGCCGGGCTGCCTTTTGCGATTGGCGCGTTTGCCGCGGGCATGAGCTGCGCGCTGGCTGTGGGGTACCTGAAGGAGAACAGCCGCATCAAGCAGGACACGGTCATGGGCGTGGTGTTTGCCGGCATGTTCGGACTGGGGCTGGTGCTCTACACCGGCATACGCAGCGAAGTGCATCTGGACCACATCCTGTTTGGCGACATGCTGGGCGTTGGATGGGGCGATATTGCCGAAACCGGCGCCATCGCCCTGGTCGTGGTGCTGATGATCGTCCTGAAATGGCGCGACCTTCTGCTGCATGCCTTCGACCCCGTGCAGGCACGTACCGTGGGGCTGCCTGTGCGCATGCTGCACTATGGCCTGCTCACACTCATTTCCCTGGCCATCGTGGGCGCTTTGAAGGCCGTGGGGATCATTCTGGCCATCGCCATGCTGATCGCGCCCGGTGCCATCGCGTTGCTGCTCACCCGCAGTTTCGGGGTGATGTTGTGGGTGGCCACGGCCATCGCCGTGTCCGCTTCGGTGGGCGGCATCTGGGCCAGCATGTACCTGGACAGCGCTCCCGGACCGACCATCGTGGTGCTGATGTCGTTGATCTTTGTGGCCGTTCTCTTCTGGTCGGTACGCCGCACTCGCCGGATCGAGGCGCGCCGGGCGAGGGTCCCTGCAAACCCATCGTGACTGTTGGCGGTGATTGGCATACCATCGTCTCACTCACACGAGGAGACTGAAAAATGAAAATCGTTAAGTCGGACAGGGAAGTATCACCTGCTATCGGGGTGGCCAGATCCAAGATTCCACACATCCCGACCATCAGTCTGGTCGAGGGCAAGAATGTGCCGCAGATCGAGTTCCGGGCGGTGGTCGCCGAGGCCGAAGGAGCATTTTCCGAACAGCAGGTGGTGCTGAGCTCTGCCGAATTGCTGCGCCTGATCGAGGCGATGGCCAACCTTGGCGCAGGCGAGGTCAGGTCGGCGCTGGGCAGAACCTTGTCCACCCATGTGCGCGAACTCGTGCGACTGACCGCCATCGCGTCGGGCACCATGCCCCGCGACTGAACGCCGGTGGGGCGCCAGGGCAGGGTGCGCCCCACTCTCCATTGCAGGGAGGGCGAAACACATGCACCAAACAGATTCGGAGCGCCCGCTGGCTGGCAAGCGCGCCCTGATCACCGGCGCATCCAGCGGGCTGGGCGCTCATTTTTCAGTTTTCCTGGCCAGTCAGGGCGCGCAGCCCATACTGGTTGCACGGCGGCGCGAAAGATTGCTGGAGGTCGCCAAGCGCGTGACAGCGCTGGGCGTGCAGCCCCTGGTATTGCCGTTCGATGTCACGCAGGTCGCCGAATGCGGGGCGCTCGTCGAGCAAGCCGGTCCGGTGGACATTCTGGTGAACAATGCCGGCGTCGTGCGTCAGGGGCCGGCACTGGCCTGCACCGAACCGGATTGGGATGCGGTGATGGACACCAACGTCAAAGCCATGTTCTTCATGGCCCAGGCGATGGCGCGCAGCATGTCGCACCAGGAAGGCGGCAGCATCATCAACATCGCGTCCATTCTGGGCTTCAGGCAAAGCGGCGCCGTGCTTTCCTACGCGGTCTCCAAGGCCGCCGTGGTACAGATGACGCGCACACTGGCCCTGGAGTGGGCGCGCCACGGCATACGCGTCAACGCGCTGGCGCCGGGCTATATCGATAC
>JAEYZR010000354.1 GCA_023427945.1 Pseudomonadota bacterium
GCTATGTGTTGCTCACCTTGTTCATCAACGGTATCAGCCTGCGTCCGCTCATTCGCCGGTTGGGCCTGAATCAGCTCAGCCCTGTCGAACGCACCATCCGCAACCAGGCCCTGGCGGTGGCACTGGAGGGTCTGCAGGAAAAGACCGAAGCGATTGCCGAGACCGAGCACATCGGGCCGGCTGCGCGACAGCGCATTCGTGGCGTGTTCGACGCCAGTCTGGCCAGCGTGCATGATGGCCAGGTGGCGCAGATGTCAGATGAGCAGCGCGCCGATGTCGGCATGGCCATCGTGGCCCAGCGCGAAGAAGAGATGTTCTACGACATTCTCAAGGCGCAGATTGTCGACTGGCGCATGGCGGAATCACTGCTGGCGCGTGCCGAACGGCTCGATGACGCCATTCGCGCCGGTGGCCTGGAAGGCTTCAGGTCCGCGATGGCGGCCGATGTCCGCTATTCCAGAGGCTTTCGGCTGGCCCTCCAGGCCCACTACATGTTTGGCTTTCAGGGGTGGCTGGCGCGTGAGCTGGCACATCGCTTCTCCAACCTGATGTGCAAGCGCTCGGTCGCCCAGCGCCTGATCGTCTTTGCAAAGGACGAGATCGAACCGCTGTTGGGGGAGGTCGCCGCCCAGCGGATCGTGAGCGCGCACCAGCAGCGGCTGGATCTGATCGACCATGCGCTGCAATCGCTGAATCTGCAATATCCGACGTATGCCCAGTGGCTGCAGGAGAGTTATCTCGGCCGGGTCGCGCGTGAGCTCGAACGCATCCGTTATCGCGAAATGCTGGAGCAGTTCCTGATTTCGGGCGAGGTGTATGCCGACCTGACCCAGCAGCTGAACAGTCGCTGGAGGCACATCGACAAGCATCCGCCGCTGGACATGGAGCTTTCCAAGGCCGACCTGGTCAAGCGTGTGCCGCTCTTCGAGGGGCTGGAGCCAGGCAAGCTGCGCGCCATCGTGAAGCTGCTCAAGCCGCGTCTGGCGCTGCCAGACCAGCCCATCATGATGCGCGGCAAGCAGGCCGCCGAAATGTGTTTTGTCGCCTCGGGTGCTGTGGTGGTGCATTTGCCTGATGGCACCGAGGCCGAACTGGGCAATGGCGAGTTCTTCGGCGAACTTGCGCTTTTGGGGCATGCCGATCTGACGCCGCACGTCACCTCGCTGGGGTACACCAAGCTTCTGTTCCTGACGCAGCGTGACTTCAGTGCCCTGCTGGCCCACGACGAAGAGCTGCGCGACCGTATCCAGGTGGTTGCACGCCAGCGGCTGCGCGCCGTCGAGGTGTGGCGCCAGTTCTCCAGTCCAGCTCCGGAGGAGTCGTCGGCGAGTTAGCCGCGTGGGTGTCTGGCGTGATGCGGGGGCGGTCTAGCCGGCGCGCATCATGTCTTCGACCACCACCAGGGCAGCCTCCAGGGTGAAGGCGCCTGCCTGAACCATGGCAAGCGCTTCGTCTCGCGTGACGGTCTTGATCTCCGACACTTCGCCATCGCAATTGCGGGGAGCCACCTGCGGCGCAAGCACGCAGTCGGCCACCATGAGATCCTCTACCTGGTAGCCCTCGGGCAACTGGCGGTGCATGCACAGGATGGTGCGCAAGGGGGATCGGTGCGCGATATCGGCCTCGTTGAGTCCCGCTTCCTCAGCACATTCCCGCAGCAGTGCCAGTTCGGGCTGCTCGGCAGCGCCCACCAGGCCGCCGACCAGGGTGTCCCACATGCCCGGATCGGTCGATTTCGACATGGATCGACGGGCAATCCACAGTTCGCCCGTGGGCGTCCAGGCGTTCAGGTGCACGGCGCGTGTGCGCAGCCCCAGGGGGCGGCAGGCGGCACGCTCGATTCGGCCGATCACGCCGTGTTCGGTATTCACGTCGAGAAGTTCGTTGCGCCACCCGCGCAGGCATTCCGCTTCGCGCAGTGTCTGGGCGACCTCTGCCAGGCAGGCGTCCAGTTCGGGCGAGGGCCGGCCTTCGGGCATGATGTCCAGGGTTTCGCGGCTTTGCACGACCTGTGTCAGCGCACGCAGCGCGTCGCATGCAGCCTGGGTCGCCCAGCCGCATTCGATGCCGGCAATGCGCACGCGCCGGGCTGGTTCGGTGGGCCGTTGGTAGGCACGCAGATTGAGCCTGGCATAGCTGCTTGCCAGATCATTGCGAGCGTTCGAATGTGGGGCGTTTGAGAGTTCTTGCATCGCGGCATTTTAGTGCAGCGCAAGCCGCATTGAGGCGGAACTCGTAAATTCAAGAGTTGCAAAAGCGCCTATTGGGTAAGCGTCCGCTATAATCCGCGGGTTTCTTTGTGATTCGTGCGGGTCCGACCTGGCGGTTGGTTGTTCCAGGTCCGGTTTGCCGTCCAATAATAATTGTGCGTTTGCTGTGTACTAACGCCATATGAGAAGGCGAGAGACATGCAGTGGATGAGACGCCGTATTTCGAGGTCAGCATGAAGAAGTTCAGAGGCTTACTGGGCGCTTGTACGTTGCTGGTTGGTAATGTGGCCTTGGCTCAGGTGCAGGACATGCCAGGCGGCCCCAGAGTCAACCAGTTGAACCTGCACGAGGGGGTGACCTCCATTGCGCGCGACGCCGCGTGGTTGCACTGGATGATGCTCTCCATCTGTATGGTGATCTTCGTCGGTGTCTTCGGGGTCATGTTCTATTCGATCTGGGCCCACCGCAAATCCCGTGGTGTCAAGCCTGCGACCTTTCATGAGCATCTGGGCGTCGAAGTGGCCTGGACCGTCATCCCTTTCATCATCGTGATCGCAATGGCGCTGCCCGCCACCCGCACGGTCGTGGCCATGAAAGACACCTCCAGCGCCGACCTGACCGTCAAAGTCACGGGCTATCAGTGGAAATGGGGCTACGAGTATCTCGATGGCGCTGCGACCGGCGTGAAGTTCCTGTCCTCCATGTCCACGCCACGCGCCCAGATCGAGGGCCGCGAGCCCAAGGGCCAGTTCTACCTGATGGAAGTCGACAAGCCGATGGTGGTGCCGGTCGACAAGAAAGTGCGCGTCGTGCTCACTGCTGCCGACGTCATCCACTCCTGGATGGTGCCGGAGTTCGGCGTCAAGCAGGACGCCATTCCCGGTTTTCTGCGTGACACCTGGTTCCGGGCGGAAGTCGTCGGAACCTATCGTGGCCAGTGCGCAGAGCTCTGTGGCAAGGACCACGCATTCATGCCGATCGTGGTCGAAGTGAAGTCCCAGGAAGATTACGACAAGTGGGTCAGCGAGCAGAAGGAGCTGATGGCTGCCAATGCCGACGATCCCACCAAGGAGTGGACGTCCGAGGAACTGATCGCCCGAGGCGAACAGGTCTATGCCGCCAATTGCGTGGCCTGTCACCAGGCTACCGGCAAGGGTGTGCCCCCGACCTTCCCCCCGCTCGATGGCGACAAGGTGGTGCTGGGTCCCAAGGCCGAGCAGATCAACACCGTGTTGCGCGGCAAGCCCGGTACGGCCATGGCTGCTTTCGGTGGCCAGCTCAACGACGTCGAAGTTGCCGCCGTCATTACCTACACCCGCAATGCCTGGAGCAACGCGGGCAAGGGCGAGGACCCGATTGTTCAGCCTTCGGAAGTGACCGCCGCGCGTTGATGCGCGAAGTCACGCCGAAGTTCGTTTCTGTCAGATAAAAAGCGGGTGGCGTGCAGACGCCCCCGGCCATAAGCAGGAAGGAGTCAAACATGAGCAGCGCCACCGCAGGTCACATCGCGCCGGGGCACGCCGATCACGGCCACGACGACCACCATCACCATGCCACGCCCACGGGCTGGCGGCGCTGGTTGTTTGCGACCAATCACAAAGACATCGGGACGATGTATCTCATCTTCTCGTTCGTCATGCTGCTCGAAGGCGGTGCCCTGGCACTGCTGTTGCGCACGGAACTGTTCGAGCCCGGCCTGCAGTTCTTCCGGCCTGAACTGTTCAACCAGTTCACCACCATGCATGGCCTGATCATGGTGTTCGGCGCCATCATGCCGGCATTCGTGGGCTTTGCTAACTGGATGGTGCCGTTGCAGATCGGTGCATCCGACATGGCGTTTGCCCGCATGAACAACTTCAGCTTCTGGCTGCTGCCGGTTGGCGGCATCATGCTGACGGCGTCGTTCTTCGTGCCCGGCGGGGCGACTGCTGCAGGCTGGACGCTCTACGCGCCGCTGTCCCTGCAGATGGGCCCAGGCATGGACCTGGCCATTTTCACCATGCACATCCTGGGGGCCTCCTCCATCATGGGGGCGATCAACATCATCGTCACCATTCTGAACATGCGCGCACCCGGCATGACGCTGATGAAAATGCCGCTGTTCTGTTGGACCTGGCTGATCACGGCCTTCCTGCTGATCGCCGTGCTGCCGGTACTGGCAGCAGCCATCACGATGCTGCTCACCGACCGCCATTTCGGCACGGGTTTCTTCAACGCCGCACTGGGTGGTGACCCGGTGCTGTATCAGCACGTGTTCTGGTTCTTCGGGCATCCCGAGGTCTACATCATGATTCTGCCGGCATTCGGCATCGTGTCGGCCATCGTTCCCGCCTTCGCGCGCAAGAAGCTGTTCGGTTATGCCTCGATGGTGTATGCCACCGCCTCCATTGCCGTGCTGTCCTTCATCGTGTGGGCGCACCACATGTTCACCACCGGCATGCCGGTAACAGCCCAGCTGTACTTCATGTACGCGACCATGCTGATCTCCATCCCCACAGGGGTGAAGGTGTTCAACTGGGTTGCCACGATGTGGAAGGGTTCCATGACCTTCGAGACCCCGATGCTGTTTGCGGTCGGGTTCATCTTCGTGTTCACGATGGGTGGGTTCACCGGCCTGATCCTGTCGGTGGCGCCCATCGACATCCAGGTCCACGATACGTATTACGTGGTGGCCCACTTCCACTATGTGCTGGTGGCCGGTTCGCTGTTTGCGCTGTTTGCAGGCACTTACTACTGGTTGCCCAAGTGGACCGGCTACATGTACAGCGAGAAGCTGGGCAAACTGCACTTCTGGTCGTCGCTGATTTCGTTCAACGTGACCTTCTTCCCCATGCACTTTCTCGGTCTGGCCGGCATGCCGCGTCGTTACGCCGACTACGCCGCCCAGTTCACCACGTTCCACCAGATCGCCACGATCGGGGCATTCTGGTTCGGCCTGTCACAGCTCATCTTCCTGTATGCGGTGCTGCGCTGCTATGCCCGCAAGGGTGAACCGGCGCCAGCCAAGCCCTGGGAAGGTGCAGAAGGACTGGAATGGACCGTGCCTTCGCCCGCGCCTTTCCATACTTTCGAGACGCCGCCTGAAGTGCGCTGAGCCCTTTGCCGTCTGACAAGAATATCGAGACATTTTGACCATGACGCCCGAACAGAAACGCCGCAACCGTAATGCAGGATTGATCCTGTTTGCGATCGTGGCTGCCATTTTTGCGTGGGTCATCTTCCGCGGCTCCGATTTCCTGGGCGGCGTGGCCGGCCTGACGGGCCGGTGAGGATCCATCCATGACAGACGACCTGCGCGAACTTTCGCAACGAAAACTCAGTTTTCTGCAGACGGTGAAGGCCGTGCTGTGGGGGTTTTTTGGCGTTCGCCGGGGTGCCAGCTATCAGGAAGACATTGCCCGGCTGAATCCGGTGCATCTGATCATCGCCGGCATTCTGGGCGCAGTGCTGTTTGTCACGTTGCTGGTTGTGTTGGTTCGTATCGCTGTATCCAGTCTGACCTAAACATCTACTTTTTTCCAAGATCTGGGAGAACACCATGAGTGCAAGCCACTCGGTTCACGTGAAAGAGGCACCGTACTACTACGTGCCCGCCGACTCAGGGCATCCAGTGCGCATGGCCTTGGCTTTGTTGGTGATCGGCTTGAGTGCGGCAGCCTGGATCAACGGCATTTCCGCTGGTAAGTGGACGCTGCTGGTCGGCTTCCTGATGTTTGCCTTCATCATGTTCTACTGGTTTGCCGACTCCATCGGCGAATCCCGTCAGGGTCTCTACAGCAAACGTATCGACGTGTCGTATCGCTGGGGCATGGCCTGGTTCATTTTCTCCGAGGTCATGTTCTTTGCCGGGTTCTTCGGCTCGCTGTGGTACGTGCGGGTCGTCACCACGCCGTGGCTGGGGGACCTGGACCACCGCCTGATGCTTTGGCCGGATTTTGCCGCTACCTGGCCCAACTTCGGCCCGGCCGGCGTGGTCGAGCAGCTCCAGAGCGTGGGCCCGTTCTGGTTGCCGACCATCAACACCGCCTTGCTGCTGGCGTCCGGCGTCACGCTCACCATCGCTCACCATGCCCTGCTGGCCAGCCAGCGTACCAAGACGATGGTGTGGCTGGCCTTCACCCTGGTGCTGGGCTTCACCTTCGTGGGCGTCCAGGCCTACGAGTACATCCACGCCTACAACGACTTGAACCTGCGTTTCAACTCGGGTGCGTTCGGTTCGCTGTTCTACATGCTCACGGGCTTTCACGGTTTCCACGTGCTGATGGGCGCCATCATGCTGACCGTGATGCTGCTGCGTCTGATGAAAGGCCATTTCACGGCGGACAACCACTTTGGTTTCGAAGGCGCCGCATGGTACTGGCACTTCGTGGACGTGGTGTGGCTGGGCCTTTATCTCTTCATTTACTGGTTCTGAAGAGGCTGGCCGGGGTTTGCGGGTGGCCTGGTCACCGCAGACCCGTGCTCTGTATCCATCCCATGTGATGGGCGAACAGCACAAAAAGAAACAAGGCCACCGACAAGCCGATGCGCACGGTCAGCGCTCGGACCATGCGATGTGATTTACTCTGGTCTTTCATCAGGTACACCAGGGCCGAGCCCAGGCTGCCCAGTATGCCGATGAACGCCAGAATGACGAGGTAACGCATGAGTCCTCCGACCAACAGGTTTTATTTTTGATGTCTGCAACGCATTCTATGTTTC
This sequence comes from Pseudomonadota bacterium, assembly GCA_023427945.1. Classification (GTDB taxonomy): domain Bacteria; phylum Pseudomonadota; class Gammaproteobacteria; order Burkholderiales; family Burkholderiaceae_B; genus Schauerella. The sequence continues at coordinate 6,912 of JAEYZR010000354.1, forward strand.
GCACCACCGCCGCGCTGGTATTGCTGGCCGTGGTGGTCGGCGTGACTGTCAGCCTGGGCCGCTGGCAACTCACGCGTGCAGATGAGCGTCGGGCCCTGTCTGCGGCCATGCAGGCCGGTCGCGAGATGCCGCCGCTTACGCTTGCTCCGACGCTTCCCATGCGCGAGCTTACTGCATGGCGCAGTGCTCGTGCGCAAGGTACCTGGATGGCCGAGCGTTCGGTGATGCTGGAAAACCGGAATTATCTTGGACGGCCGGGGTATTGGATCGCCACGCCGCTGCGCCTGGATGCGCATCCTGAACACGCCGTGCTGGTATTGCGCGGCTGGATGCCGAGATCCCTGGCCGAGACGCAGCACCCGCCTTTGCCCGATGTGCCTGCCGGTTCGCAGGTGATCGAAGGCGAGTTGAGCCTGCATGTGCCGCGTCTTTTTGAACTGGGCGGCGGGCAATACAGTCAGTTGCCCGCGCGGATCGATGTGCAGCCCGGGACTGCTGCGCCCGTGGTGCAGAACCTCGATCTTGGCGATTATGCCCGTGCGTCGGGCCTGCAGCTCTTGCCTGTCGTATTGCAGCAGATGCGTCCGGATGACGACGGCCTGGTCCATGATTGGCCCGGCCCGTCGCTGGACTACAACCAGAACCAGGGGTATGCGTTCCAGTGGTTCGCGTTTGCCACCATCGCGGGCGTGGCCTGGCTGGTGGTGGCCTGGCGAGCCCTGGGCAGAGCGCGCAGGAAATCGCGCGACCCGCGGCCCTGACGTCTTTTTTACGGAACGTATATGTCTGAACTTCGCACACCTGCTGCCCCGCGCGCCCGCCGCACGCTTGTGCCCATGGTTCTGGTGTTTGTGGTG
>JAEYZR010000060.1 GCA_023427945.1 Pseudomonadota bacterium
AGCAGGCCGGTTGCGCGCTGATCGGCGGCGAAACCGCCGAGATGCCCGGCATGTATCCCGATGGCGAATACGACCTGGCCGGCTTTGCCGTGGGTGCCGTTGAAAAATCGCAGATCATCGATGGCAAATCCATCGTGCCCGGCGATATCGTTCTGGGCCTGGCCTCGTCGGGAGCGCACTCCAACGGCTATTCGCTGATCCGCAAGATCATCGAGCGCGCAGGCGCACGCCCGGACCAGGACTTCCATGGCAAGCCCCTGGTCGATACCGTCATGGCGCCCACTCGCATCTACGTCAAGCAGTTGCTGGCTGCCATCAAGACGCATGGTACGGCCATCAAGGGGATGGCCCACATCACGGGTGGCGGACTGACGGAAAACGTGCCGCGCATTCTGCAACCGAACCTGAGCGCGACCTTGCACCGCGACGCCTGGAAACTGCCTGAGCTGTTCGCCTGGCTGCAGCAGGAGGGCGGCGTGGAAGATGCCGAAATGCATCGCGTCTTCAATTGCGGCATCGGTATGGTCGTCATCGTCTCGGCGGCCGACGCCGATGCCGTGGCGGCAACACTGGTCGCCCAGGGCGAAACCGTTTCCCGTATCGGCGTGATCGAAGCGCGTGTGGGCGATGCGGCGCAAACCGTCGTTGTCTGACGCAGTGAAGTGATCTGAGCGCGGCGTTCGCGCCATCAGACCAGACGCTTCATCCCCAACACCGGCCCCATGTTTTTCATGCGGGCCGTTTTTGTTGGCGCGGGCTCAGCGCCGCGATGCCTGCAGAACAGGGGCGCAGACATCGACAACCTGCGCAGTAACATCGGCGCTCAGGCAGTCGATCATATGGCGCTCGGGCTGGCTGCGCAGCCAGGTCAGTTGACGCTTGGCAAGCTGGCGGGTCGCGGCTTTGGCCTGTTCGATCGCTGTGTCGAGGTCGATATCGCCTGCCAGATGGCTCCACATTTGCCTGTAACCCACACAGCGGATCGACGGCAGTTCGGGATTGAGGTCGGTACGCGTGCGCAGGCGGGCCACCTCGTCCAGCAGTCCTTGCGCCATCATGGCGTCGAAGCGATGGCCGATGCGGGCGTGCAATGCCAGTCGGTCCGATGGCTCCAGGCTGATCGTCAACCAGGTTTGCGACGCGTCGGGGCGGTCGTCACCGAGTCCAATGCCGCTTGCCGGGGCGGCGCCGTTTTCAGCGGAGGTTGCTTCTGCTCGGGCAACTGACTCTGTGCCGCCGGCGCCGTCTTCGCCCCTGGGCGCTGATCGGCCTGCGTGTCCGGCTCGACTGGCTTTCGCCCATCCGCTTGCGGATGCAGCCTGAGCATCTCGCGGCGCACTGACGCGCGTTGCAGCGCCGCGCGCCGGATGGCTGCTCGACGCAGCGACGCTCGTTGCAAATCCGCCTGGAGTATCTGAATCCTGCGTCGCATCAATGGGTTCTTCCTTTCGGTGGCGCGATAGCAGCGCCGACATGGGCTGTTTGCTAAGTATGCATATTTCGAGTGCGCGCTGGATACGTTGACTGTCTCCAGGCGCCAATCGCTGTGCCGTCACAGGATCGAGCACTGCCAGTTCAGCATGCAGGGCAGGCCATCCCAGGGCTTCCGCCCGCGCCAGCAACTCGGCGCGCAACACGGGATCGGCGCCGGGCAGATCGTCCAGGCCATCACGCAATGCCTTGAAGTACAGCATGGTGCCGCCGGCCAGCACCGGTATGCGCCCACGCTGGCGGATCTGGTCGATCAATGCATGCGTATCACGCACGAATTCAGCCGCCGAGTACGACTGCGCGGGGTCGCGGATATCCAGCAGGTGCTGTGGGGTGAGCGCCTGCTCGGCAGGCGTCGGCTTGGCAGTGCCGATGTCCATTCCCCGGTAGATGGTCGCGGAGTCCACGTTGATGATTTCGACCGGCCATCGGCTGGCCAGCGCAAGCACGGCTGCGCTTTTGCCAGCGGCAGTAGGGCCGGCCAGGCAGATGATGGGCGGGTTTGGGGCGCTGGTGATCATTGGCCGCGCAGGAACAGCTTGTCCAGATCGGCCACGCTCCATTGCACCCACGTGGGACGGCCATGGTTGCATTGGTCGGCCCGTTCGGTGCGCTCCATCTGGCGCAGCAAGGCATTCATTTCATCCAGACTCAGGCGGCGATTGGCGCGTACCGACCCGTGGCAGGCCATCGTCGAGAGCAACTGGTTGCGTGCCTCGGTCAATAGCCCGGAAACGCCCACCGCAGCCAGGTCGCGCAGAATGCCGCGCGCCAGGGTTTCGACATCGCCTTGGGACAGCACGGCCGGCACGCTGCGGACCGCAATCGAATGCGGTCCCGTGGGCCGCATGTCAAAGCCCAGTTCGTCCAGCGCCTGTGCGTGTTCTTCGAGCACGGCCAGCTCTTTCGCCTGCACGTTGAACACCACGGGTACCAGCAGCGTCTGGCGGGCAAGCTCGCGGGCGTCGAATGCCTGCTTGAGCTGCTCATACACGACGCGCTCGTGGGCGGCGTGCATATCCACCATCACCAGCCCACGCGCATTCTGCGCCAGAATGTAAATGCCGTGAACCTGGGCGAGCGCCATCCCCAGAGGATGCTCTTCCTGGGTGTCGCGGGCTTGCGCGTTCGACACCGTGGGTTCAGCGGCGGTATCGCGATAAACCCCACGGGGTTCCGCCAGGCCGGTGGTTGCAGAGGATTGCGGCGTGGCCGGCGATTCATCCGGTGCATCCAGCGGACGATACAGGGAGCGCCAGTCCACCTGGGAGGGGGCCGCAGGGGCGCTGTGCAGGCGGATGGGGATCTGGTGCGCCGGCGCGCGCAGAAGGCCCGCGTCAGCGTGGGACGCCTGTCTGGCGTCTGCAGGCGAGGCTGCGCCTGCACCCGAAGCACCAGCACCTGAAGCACCAGCACCCGAGGCACCAGCACCCAAAGCACCAGCACCCAAAGCACCAGCACCTGTTCCCAATGCACCCGCATCCGAGGCATCGCCAGTCGCGTGCTCGGACAGTTCGTCCACCTGCCCGCCCATCCGGGCGAGCGTCTGGGCCACGGCTTGCGAGACAAAACGATGAACGGCGCCGCCATCGCGAAACCGCACCTCGCTTTTTGCAGGATGCACGTTCACATCCACGGCACTGGGCTCGATGTCCAGAAACAGTACGTAGGCCGGCTGACGATCACCGTGCAGCACATCGGAGTACGCGTGCTTCAAGGCGTGGCTGACACTGCGATCGCGTACGAAACGACCGTTGACATACAGGTACTGCCGATCGGCACGGGCGCGCGCAGCGGTGGGGCGGGTGATCATGCCCGAGAGCGAAATGAGCGGCCCTGGTGCGCTCAGCGGCAAGCCGTGTTCGGCGAACTCGCCGCCCAGCACGTCACGGATACGTTGAACGGGGTCGGTCGGCAGCCATTGCCGCTGGGCGCGATCGCCGTGGAACAGTCGAAAGGCAATATGGGGATAGGCCAGGCCGATACGCTCCAGGGCATCGACACAATGCCCGAATTCGGTGGCCTCCGAGCGCAGAAACTTGCGGCGGGCAGGCACCGCGTCGAACAACTGCCGCACGTCGACCGTCGTGCCCGTTGGCCCGGAGGCGGGGGCGACGTGGTCGCTGCCGGCCTGGATCTGCCAGGCATGCTGGCCGTCGCGGGTGCGCGAGGTGATGGTCAGTTGGGCGACCGACGCAATCGAGGCCAGGGCCTCGCCACGAAACCCCATCGATGCCACCGATTCAAGCTCCTGCAGCGAACTGATCTTGCTGGTGGCATGCCGTCTCATGGCCAGGGGCAGTTCGTCGGCCGGTATGCCGCTGCCATCGTCTATCACGGCGATGCGCCGGATACCGCCTCCGTCCAGGCGGACCTCGATGGCGTTCGCGCCGGAGTCGATGGCGTTCTCAAGAAGTTCCTTGAGCACCGAGGCCGGGCGTTCGATCACCTCGCCTGCGGCGATCTGGCTGATCAGGAGGTCGGGGAGGGCAGCAATGGAACGGCGAGGGGGCATGGGCAACATGTCAGGGCGGCAACAGCAATGCCGTTATTTTAGCCCCGCCCCGTCTTCGGTCGTCGATCAGCCCGTATCGCTCGCTCGTGCAAGCGGGGGATAGGCCGCGAAATAGTTTCTTATACCGGTGAACAGCGCCACGGCCATGCTGTCCTGGTGAGCCGGCGAACGCAGCAAGGCTTCTTCTCGCGGATTGCTGATGAAAGCGGTTTCGACCAGAACAGATGGAATGTCCGGCGCTTTCAGCACGGCAAACCCCGCTTGTTCGACTTGGGGTTTGTGCAGCCGGTTGATCTTCGCGATTTCCGTCAGGAACGTTTTACCCACTCGCAGGGAGTCGTTGATCTGGGCGGTGGTCGAAAGATCCAGCAGCACCTTCACCACCTGTTCGTCCTGCGCACCGAAGTTCACGCCACCCACCAGGTCGGCGGCGTTTTCCTTGTTCGCCATCAGACGAGCCATCGTGCTGGTGGCACCGCGCTGCGACAGGGCAAACACCGACGCGCCATTGGCCGACGGCTTGACCCAGGCATCTGCGTGGATGGAGATGAACAGGTCCGCTCGAGCCCGTCGCGATTTCTGGACGCGGACATGCAGGGGCACGAAGTAGTCGTCGTCCCGCGTCAGATAGGCGCGCATGTTCGGCTGGGCGTCGATCAGGGCTTTCAGGCGGCGGGCAATGCGCAAGACCACGTCCTTTTCGCGCAGGCCTGTGGGGCCGATGGCGCCCGGATCTTCGCCGCCGTGACCGGGGTCCAGGGCGATGGTCAGCGTTCGTTTGGAAGACGGCAGGGTGGGGCCGGGCCGTGATGGCGTGCTCGGAATAGTAGCGGGCGCCACCTTGGGGATGACCGCGACAGGGGGCGGCGAAGCCGGCGTGGCCGGATTGCGCGCAATGTTTTCCAGAATGCGCGCCAGAGGGTCGTCCTGATCCAGCGCTGCGGGCTGCTCCTTGAGCAGGGCCATCAGCGGGTCTTGCGCCACGCGGGGATACAGGTCGAGCACCAGCCGGAACTGGTAGTCGGCCACCGGCTTGAGCGTGAACACCTGGGGTGCAATCGCCTGCTTCAGGTCGAACACGAGCCGAACCACGCCAGGACGGTTCTGGCCCACACGCAAAGACCGGATGTAAGGATCGTTGGGGCGAACCTTGGCAGCCAGTTCATTCAAGGCACGGCTCATCGAAAGACCTTCGATGTCCAGCACGAGACGGTGGGGATTTTCCAGCGTGAAGTGTTCAGCCTTCAGTTCGCGGTCCAGCTCGAAGGTGACGCGGGTGTATTCATCGGCCGGCCAGGTGCGCACGGCAAGAATGGTGGCAGCATGGGCGAACCGGGGGATGACCGGCAACATCAAAAGCGTCGCGGCAGCGCCCAGCAGCCTGCGGCGGCTATGCGGCGCTACGG
>JAEYZR010000087.1 GCA_023427945.1 Pseudomonadota bacterium
CATCCGCACCATCGTAGGCTGCGTGCAGGCCACGAATGTCGATGGCAGCCATCATGTCCCGACCTCTTCCAGCGTTTCGGCCGGCATGCCCAGATAGGCCGAGATCACGCGTGCATCGGCACGAATCGCATCCTTGCTGCCCGTGGCGATCAACACCCCCAGGTCGAGCACCGCAATGCGTGTGCAGACCTGAAAGACAATATCCAGATCGTGAGAGACCAGCAGCATCGCTACGCCTGCGTGATGCGTACCGATCACCTCCAGAAGACGTTGGGCCTCTGCTTCGGACAGACCTGCCGTAGGCTCATCGAGCAGCAGCACACGCGGGCGCTGAGCCAGAGCGATCAACAGATCGACCATGCGTTGCTCGCCATAGGAGAGATCGGCGGCCAGGGTATCGGCTCGTGCATGCAACCCCGCCTGTTCGATCAACACCTGCGCCTGCTCATCGAACTGGCGCATGGCCGCAGCGCCTTGCCACCAGCGATAGCCCACGTCAGCCGACGCACGCACGGCCATCGCCACATTGCGCCGCACCGACATCGAGGGGAACACCAGACTCTTCTGAAACGTACGCACCATGCCCAGGCGTGCACGTGCCTGAACGTCGTGTTGCGTGACGTCCTGCCCATCCAGACACACACTGCCCGCATCCGGCGCGACAAAGCCACTGAGAATATTGAACAGTGTCGTCTTGCCCGCACCATTGGGCCCGATCAGGCCCACGGCCTCACCGGCGCCCACCGCCAGATCGATGCCCTGCAACACCGGCGCGGCGCCAAACGATTTGACGATGCCCGAAGCCTGCACGACAGGGGTGACAGCAGCAGTCATGCCGTTGTGGGAATGGCTCATGACGGAGGACGCCAGAACAGGGACGGCACGATACCGCGCGGCAGGAAGATCACGGTCAGCACGAACACCAGCCCGATCAGCAGTTGCCAGCGCTCGGTGAACGAACTGAGCTGGGTCTGGGCCACCAGATATACGGCAGCGCCGACGAAGCCGCCGGCAAGCGTACCGATCCCACCCAACACCGACATGATGACCAGCGTGGCCGACATGCTCCAGTGCACACTGTTGGGGCCGATGTACTGATTGACGAAGGGATAGATCGAACCCGCAGCGCCCGCCACCGCACCGGTCACCAGGAAGGTGTTCAGGCGCAGGCGTCCCAGATGAAAGCCCAGGGCGCGCATGCGCAAGGGCTGGTCACGCATTCCTTGAATGGCGTGCCCGATGGGCGCATGCACGAAGGTGCGCAGCACCCACCACGCCGTGACGGCCACGGCCAGTGTCAAACCATAGAGCGCCAGCGGCTGGGAGGCGGGCATGCCCAGGACGGTCAACCCGGAGAACCCCCTCAAGCCGTCGGCACCACCCGTAACGGCACGCCAGCGAAACACGAGTTCCCAGGTCATCTGTCCCACCATCAGGGTGAGGACCAGGAAGAACAGCCCCGAGCTGCGTCGAGCAACCAGGGCCATCACGGCCGCCAGCGTCATACCGCAGACCATGCCCAGGGGTATCACCACCAGCAGGTCGTGGCCACCGTGTTGCGCGGCCACGGCCGCCGCATAAGCGGCCGCGCCGAACAATGCGGCATGCCCCAAGGACACCAGTCCGGCAAACCCCACCAGCACGTTCAGGCTCATGACGGCCGTGCCCACCAGCAGAATCTCGGCGGCAAAACGCAGCACGAAGGCGTCGCCAAACACGGCCAGCCCCATCGCCGCAAGGACCAGCAGGGCAACGACCCATCGTGCCCGCGCACTGCCCGCATTCAGCCGCATGGAGGTATCGCTCATAGCTGCCGCGCCTCACGTCCCAGCAATCCTTGCGGGCGCATCATCAGCACCAGTACCATCAGGCCCAGTGTCAGGAAATTGGCAAACTCGGGTGCCCACATGCGCGCAAAAGTCGTCACGAAACCGATCAGCAAGGCACTGAACACAGTGCCCAGGAAATTGCCCAGCCCGCCTACCACCACCACGAGCAGGGCCAGCAGCAGCACCTCTTCGTCCAGCCCCGGATAGACCGACAACATCCCGGCGCCCAGCGCGCCACCCAGGCCGCCCAGCGCTGCGGCCAGCACCATGCCGGCGGTCAGCAGCCTGCGCGTGTCGATGCCCAGCGTCTCGACGATGCCGCGATCCACCACGCAGGCGCGAATGGCCGCGCCCCACAAGGTGCGCTCGACCAGCCACCACAGCAGCAGCGTCATCGTCGCACCGGTCGCAATGAGAAAAAGCCGGTAGACGGGGAAAGGAAAGCCCATCACGAACACCACGCCCTGCAAGACGTCAGGCAGCGCAGGCGAGAGCGTGTCGGCGCCGAAGCCCCAGCGCATGAGATCGGCAAAGATCACGGACAGGCCATAGGTGAGCAGGACCTGCATCAAATGCGTACGCGGATAGAACTGCCGGAACGGATAACGGTCGAGCAAGGCTCCCACCAACCCGCTGAGCACGAATGCCGCAGGAAAAGCCATCCACCACGGAGCGCCCGAGGCCATCCACTGCACGCCGATATACCCGCCGAGCAGGAAGAATGAACCGTGGGTCAGATTGATGAAGTTCATCAGACTGAGCACCAGCGAAAGCCCCAGCCCGGTGAGCAGAAGCAGCACCGAGAAGGACAACGCATTGAGGATCTGGACGAGGGTGTAGGCCACGAACGGTATCGCGTCAGCCGGTCCGCGAACCCGCAGGACCAGGATCCTGCACGGCGGGATAAGTCTTGATCACGGTATTGAGCGGCTTGCCATCGGGTCCCGGCTTGACCTCGTTCAGGTAGATATCCAGGATGGCCTGGTTGTTGCGTGGATCAAAGCGCATGGGCCCGAAAGCGGTGTCGACCGGCTGAGCGAGCAGCGCCTGCTTGAACAGGTCCTTGCGCGCGACATCGCCGTTCACGGCCTCGATGCCGGCCCGAATGACTTGTCCGGTGGCGTAACCTGCCGTACTCGCCTCTCCCGGCAAGCGCTGGCGCGCCTGAAGGTAGGCTTTGACGAAGGCCTGGCTGGCGGGCGCGCCGGGCGACTGGTGGAAGGCGTTGAATCCCCCCAGTGCCGCGTCGCCGACCGCCGGGATCACGTCTTCCTGGTCGAACAAGGCGCCCGGACCGATCAGGCGGATCTTGTCGCGCAGGCGGAAATCCTGCATCTGCTTCAGGAACCGTACCGCATCGGCGCCAGGGAAAAAGGCGTAGATGAATTCGGGTTGCAGCGCCGCGACGTTCATCAGCAGCGGCGCGAAATCGGTCGTGCCCAGCGGGGTCCAGAACTGGCGTCCCAACGTTCCCCCCTGCTGGCGGTAGGTGTCGTTGAAGTCGGCGACATATTCGCGTCCGGCAGCATAGTCCGACGCCAGGGTGATGCCACCCTGCCTGGCGATGTTCTCGTGCACCCAGAGTGCGGCAGGATGCGCCAGCATCCAGCTGGTCTTGGTGGTGCGAAAGATGTAGGGGCTGGCCGCCTCGCGCGCCAATCCGTTGGCGGCAGCATTGGCGATGAAGGTAAGCGTCCTGGACTCGGTCACGATGTCGCGGATGGCCAGTGCCACGGCGGCGCTGATCACCCCCAGGATGACATCCACCTGATCCTGGCCCGTCAGCTTGCGCACCTTGCGCACCGCCTCGTCGGGCTTGCCCTGATCGTCTTCGACCAGCAACTGGACCGGGCGTCCGCCCATCTGGTTGTTCGATTCGGCCAGCAACAGCATGAGACCGGCGCGCATGCTCTCGCCCAGCGCCGAGAACGGCCCGGACAGGGAGGTAAGCAAGGCGATCTTGATCGGCTGACCGGCCGCACGCGCAAGCCCGGGCAGCGCCACGGATGCCGCCAGGCCGGCGCCTGCAAGCAAGACTGAACGACGGCGGGCCACAAGGCGATGCGTCATGATGAAAACGGCTCCTGAAACAAGGATGGACTCAATGGGCCGACGCGCCGGGCAAAGGCCAGCGCCGGTGCCACCGACTGCGCCAACATGGTGTGATGCGTGCCGCCCTCGACCGCATCGAAAGCCACGCTCACACCCGACAGCCCCGCCAGCGCGCGCGCCAGTTCGCGTGCCTGCGGCAGCGTCGGGCGGCCGCCCTCACGCGAGGCGGGCGAGCCATCGGCACCAACAGCATGCGAATGCCAGCTTTCGCGCGAGCCGGCCAGTATCAGCACGTCGGCGGGTTTGAGATTGCGCTGCGCAGCGAGCGCAATCGCATCGAAGACAGCGCCGTCTTGCCACCACACCGACGGGCTCACGGCCACATAACGCGCACATGACACAGCCTGGGTGCACAGCGCGTGCAGCACGCACAAGGCAGCATAGGAATGGCCGTAGAAGGTGACCCGCGTGGTATCTGTCGGGTACTGGCCATTGACCCAGGGCATGATCGACGACTCGAGAAAGCCCAGGAACGCGTCGGCCCCCCCATTGCGCCAGGCAGATACGCGAGGGTCGGGCGGACGAGGATTGCCGGCCAGGCCCGGGGTGTAGTCGTAGACGCGGGCCTGCTTGGCCGCCTCGCCCTGTGCGACATGCGACACCAGCACGACCAGCACAGGGTCGTGACCGGCCTTTTCGCCGGCCAGGTGCACGAGCAACTCGGGCAGCAAGGCATCGCCATCGAGCATGATCAACACGGGGTAACCACCCGCCCCTGCCGGTTGGCGCGGCGCAAGGACACGGACCCGATAGTCCTGCGTGTGGCGTGCGCTGGCGATCACGCGCTCATCGACGCGCACGGCAGCGCTTGCCGGCGAACCTGTGAGGCAGGACGCAAACTGGGGAGTCATGGCGCCGTGCGCTTCAAGTCGACCATGAAGGTGCCCTGGTACGGAACGGCTGCAAAGCGGCGGTTCACCTCATCGAGCGTTGCCTGGGGCGATACGTCGGCAAAGGTCTGGGGATCGAGCCAGCGCGCCAGCGCTTCGATGAACACCACGTGCAGCGGACTGTCGTTAAAGCCATGCCAGATGCCATGTGCGTTGCCAGTGCGCACCGCCGCCAGTGCCGCCAGATTCTGCGTGTCGATCACGTTTTGCAGGCTATCGCGGGCCTGCTCGGCCGAGGCGCCCATGCCAATGGCCAGCCCGGTGCTGGCACGCCTGGCTGCCCCTGTACCCGTTGCCACGTAGACAGCAGGGTTACGGCTGTTGATGTATTCGAAATTCAACTGACCGGTGGCACCCTTGAGCACGTCTGCCCCGATGTTGTGCCCACCGGCGAGCTCGATCATTTCGTTGAACGTGCCCACACCCGGCGAGTTGCAGCACGCCGTGCTGCCGGCATGGGCATGCACCAGCACGAGCGGGCGCTCACGCCCGGGCCGGGAGGTGCGCTCGGCCACCCGCGCCATGTGCGTCTTGTAGAAAGCAATCAGGTCTTCTGCCTGAGCCTCGCGACCCAGCGCTTGCCCCAGCAGACGGATGCTGGGCACGGTGTTTTCCAGGGGTCGCATGAAGAAATCGACCACGACGACTGGCACGCCGGCGGCATCGAACTGGCGAATCAGGGCGGAGTCTCGCGGGTCGGTATTGGGGCCGATGCCAGCGAAAGCCGATGTCAGGATGACGAGATCTGGCCGCAGCGACAGCGTTTTTTCCACCGAAAACGTGTCGGCAGTGTGCCGTCCCACAACCGGGATCTTGTCTATGGCGGGGAATTTCTCGCGATAGACAGCGTATTCGCTGGCAAACGATGTCTTGAATTCGTCGGACCAGCCGGCCAGGATGCCGACCGGATCGGGGTGCAGCAGCCCCAGGACAGGAAGGTAACGCGCCTGGGCGAGCACGACCCGCTGGGCAGGTTGCGCAAGCGTCACCTCGCGCCCCGCCACATCTTTCACCACGATGGGCGCCGCCTGCGCGCTTGCGGCAGCAACTGCCAGGATCAGCAGCAAAAAGGGTTTGAACAAGCGAGGCAGAAAGAACATGAAGACGCGACCGGTCAGCCCCGAATCAGGGCAAAAGCGGACAACTCAACCGACCGAGGCGGCTACGTTGCCAGCGAAAGGGGAATGAACAGGAAATCAGGGTTAATAATGATATCTATTATCATTGTAACCGGGCAGCACAATCGGGACAAGCAAGCGCACGGTCAGTGGATGTCGGTATGCAGGCCATCGATCATCACCTGCGGAACACCCCGCGAACACGCTTCGACCCGGGCGACCACACCATACACCTCGGCCAGGGTCGCCGGCGTGATGACCTCGCCCGGCGCACCATCAGCCACCAGGCGGCCACCGCGGATCATCAGACAGTGGTCGGCGTGGCGCAGCGCGATGTTCAGATCGTGCAGCACGATCAGGGTGATCAGGCCATTCTCGCGGGTTTCCTGGTTCAGCAGATCCATCACGTGAAACTGGTAGTTCAGATCGAGCGCCGAAAGAGGCTCGTCCAGCAGCAGCAGTCTGGGCCGCCGGATCATGGCCTGGGCCAGACCCACCAGTTGTTTTTGCCCGCCAGACAGGCTGTCCAGGTATTGCGAAGCCAGGTGACCGATGCCCAGGCGATCCAGCAGTTGCTGGACCTGTGTGACACTCGTGCCACCCGGGCCTCCGGCAAACGCCGACGCATTGGCCGCCACCAGCACCGACTCGAAGACCTGCAGGTGTACCGCGGCCGGCAGGGCCTGCGGCAGATACACCACCTGGCGCGCCCGCATCTCGAACGAGGCGCGGGTGAGGTCCTCTTCGCCCAGCAGGACCTGGCCGTGCGCCAGGCGCGTCAACCCGGCGATGGCCTTGAGCAGCGTGGACTTGCCACTGCCATTGGGGCCGAGCAGCGCCGTGACGCTGCCTGGAACCAGTTGCGGCACCGACAGGTCGGCGATGATTTCTCGCGACCCGTAAGCCACCTTGAGATGTTTGAGTTGCAGCACGCCGGGCCTATTGCAGTTTGCGCTTGAAGACGATGGCCAGGAAGAATGGAATGCCGACCAGCGAGGTCACGATGCCCACCGGAATGATGATGCCCGGCACGATGCTCTTCGAGGCGATGGAAGCCATGGACAATATGGCGCCGCCGACCAGCGCACTGCCCGGCAGATAGAAACGGTGATCTTCACCGAACAGGCGCCGCGCGATGTGTGGCGCAACCAGCCCGATGAAGCCGATGGTTCCCACGAAGGCGACGGCCAGCGCCGAGAGGATGCTCACCCGCACCAGCGCCCGCAGGCGCAGGCGCCGCACGTCGATGCCGAAGCTGCTGGCACGCTCTTCGCCCAGTCGCATGGCGGTCAGCCGCCAGGAGTCGCGCAACGACAGGGGAAGAATGAGCACGAAGGCCGCCAGCAGCACGCCGACCTTGTTCCAGTCGGCCCGCGACAGGCTGCCCATCGTCCAGAAGACCAGCCCCTGCAAGGCATCGGCGCTGGCCATGAACTGGATGAGCGAGACCAGCGCATTGAACGAGAAGACCAGCGCGATGCCGAAAAGCACCACGCCGCTGGCATTCATGCCGCCCCAGCGCGCCACGGCGTGCAGCAGCATGGCCGAGAGCAAGGCAAAAAGAAAGGCATTGCCTGCGATGGTCCAGGCCACAGGCAAGCCGGGAATGGCAATGTCCAGCACGATCACCAGCGAGGCGCCAAACGCCGCGGCAGAAGACAGGCCCAGTGTGAACGGACTGGCCAGGGGGTTGTTCAGGATGGTCTGCATTTCTGCGCCGGCCAGTCCCAGCGCCACGCCCACGGCCATTGCCATCAGGGCATAGGGCAGCCGGATGTTCCAGACAATGACCCGGGTGGTGGGGTCGGCAGCATCGGGATGGGTGAGCGTGCGCAGCAGTTCGCCCAGTTCCAGTCCGGCCGCCCCCATCGTGAAATCAGCCACCATGCACGCCAGGATGATGGCGACGAGCAAGACGATGAGCGCCCAGCGGCGACGCATGATGGCGGCGTAGCGCGTGGCGGCAGAGGCCTCGCCGAGGTCGGGGCCCGCGCTTGCGGCACCATGGGGGTCAGGCTTGATGAGGGACAAAATACGAGGTCGCACGCGACAGAGGGATTGCGATACAGTTAAGAATCATTAGCATTAAAGTATCTCATGATTTTTGATTCCGACCTCGATACTTCTGCCGCCACCGCGTACGCGCTGCAGACCACCCGTGCCCTGGCGCTCACCAGCTCGGCCGGGCACGCCTACACGCTGTATGTCGCCTGGCCATCGGGAGCGGCACCCGTGGGCGGCTGGCCGGTGGTCTATATGCTGGACGGCGAAACGTTCGGCATTGCCCGTGAAATCATGCGCTATCAAGTAGGTGGCGGGCCCCAGCCCCTGGTCACGCCACGGGTGCTGGTGGGCATTGCCTACCCCGGCCCCAGCCGTCGCGCGGCCGATTACGGGCCCGCCGAAGCTGGCCGCCCGCACGCGTTTCGCCGCTTCCTGCTGGACGAAGTGTGCCCGCTGATCCAGCGGACATTCGACGTCAACGCCGGGCAACAGACGCTGATGGGGCATTCCATAGGCGGTCTGTTCGTGCTGGAAACGCTGTTCGAGCAATTCGCCCAGCCATCGCGCGGCGCATTCGAACGCTACATTGCGTCCAGCCCCTCGGTATGGTGGCGTGATGGCCATCTGCCTGCCGCCGCCCAGGCGTTCGTCGACGCGGCCACGGCATCTGTCGAGGTGCCGCACAGGGATGCGACGCCGCCGGCGACCGGCATTGCACCCATCACGCTCCTGCTGTCGGCCGCACAATACGATGAAGCGCTCTCCCCTGCCGAGCAGGCATTGCCACTGGTGGAGCGTGATGTGCTGGCGCACACGCGGCGCACGCGGCGCATGGTCCAGGGCAACCGGGAACTGGCAGACATGCTGGCGCGGGTTCCCGGGCTGCGGGTCGAATTCTGCGAGTTCGAACGCGAGACACACCGATCAGTCTGGCCTCGCGCCATCGCTCACGCCCTGCGCAGCGACTAGTTGCGGGCGCGGGCGACGAGCAGGGCCAGCAGAGTGTCGATCAGCGGCGTAGGCACCTGCAAGGCATGCCCGATATCCTGAACGACCTGCAACTGGGCATCGATTTCCATCGGGCGGCCTGCCTGCAGATCCTGCGCCATGGAGGGCAGATGGCCCGACTTGCGCAGCCGTTCCAGACGTGCCTGGCTCTCGGGATTGGCGTTGACGCCCAGCGCCTTGGCCACAGTGGCTCCCTCTTGCCCGATGCGCGTGAACAGATCGGCCAGCGCGGGATCGTCGGTCAGGCCGGTCCCGCGTGCAAACGTCAGGCAGCACAGCAGGGACGAAGGGATGTTCACCAGCAGCTTGTTCCAGATCGCGTCACGGATGGCGTCCGTCGCACGTGCCCCGGGCAGACCCGTGGAGAGCGCCTGAACGACCTCCTGCAGCCGTGGCGTCAGGGTATTGTTGACCTCGCCCATCACGAAGCTGTTTTCCAGCGAGGCGTTTTCGATCACACCAGGCGCGGCCAGGGTATTGGCAGACGTGATCACACAGCCGAGGGTTCGGTGCATGCCGACATCGCGGTGCAGCACGCCCTGCGGATCCAGGCGAGTGAGCAAGGGAGCCAGGTCTTCGCGCCCGCTGGACTCGAAATACCACCAGGGCAGACCATTGACCGCGTAGACGACAGGCGTATGCGGGGCCAGCAAGGGCAGGATCAACGCACCCGACTGCGCCAGGCCATAGGCTTTCAGGGTCGTGATCACGATGTCCTGGGGACCCAGATCTTCGGCACGGTCGCTGGCGTGCACCGGCACGACAAACCGTTCGTCCTGTCCGACCAGGGTAATGCCCTGGCTGCGGATCGCCTGCAGATTCGCACCGCGCGCCACGACACTGACATCGGCTCCCGCACGCGCAAGGCGTGCCGCCATATGACCGCCTACTGCCCCTGCACCTACGACTGCAATCTTCATGGAACGCGCTCCTGTTGAAAGTACCTGTGGATTGGTCGCGCACCCGGTCGAGCGGGCAACGCAAGACTGCGAAAGATCGCCATCTTAGCGCCGCCCGTCAGACAATCCAAAGCGTCGTGTTCCATTTGATACTTTCATCGACGCCACTGGGCACTAGAATGGGTGGCATCGCAATTGCTGCTGCGATCCCCGGGGAGACCCGCACGGGGTCTCAGATGGGGAGAAGTCATGCCGCTTGAAACACTGAGTTATTACCGGAAAGTCGCGCAATTTGCAGGGGTGCGACTAGGCAATTATGTCGAGCTTGCGCTGCTGGAGGTGGCGTTATACAAGGCTGCCGTGGTGCGCAGCGTCGTCGCCTTCGTTGTCATGGCCGTGTGTGGAATTTTCGCACTGGCCTTTCTTTCGGTGGCCGCGTTGGTGACATTCTGGGATACCGAATATCGTATTCAGGCGGCATGGTGGATCTTTGGCGTCTGGTGCGCGCTCTCGCTGGTGGCCTTCTTCGTTGCCAAGTCCGCAACGCCCAATGAAGCGCCCACGTCCACGCTGAGCGACCAAATCAAGAAAGATCTTGCTGCTATTCGAGGGGATAACGATGAGTAAAGACCACCCACGCGTCCAGAAGGAATTGCTGCTGGCCCGCATGGCGGCCGACCGCGTGGCACTTCGAGTGAAGGGACCACCGCGCAATACAGCCGATTTCCGGCTGGCTCCTGAGCTCAAGCCCTGGGCCATTCCGGCAGTGCTCTTTGGCCTGTCCATGCTCAAGATGCCGGCCTTCATCAAGGGCCCGCTGCGTGCCATCGCCGTGCTGTCTCTGAAGAATCGCGTGCAGGACGTGCTGCATGTGGCCCAGTCCCGAGCCAGCGGCGAGATGCCGCGCACCGTGGCACGGCCTTTGCCCGTCGAGCCCAAGATCAAGTAAACATTTTAAGCTGCTCCGCACGGGCGTGCGGGCAACGCTTGAAGCCATCAATGCCCTTGCGCACGCCGCGCTAGGGCATTTTTCATGTCGCGCTGACTCCAGCACCGCATCTTGCTGGCCTACGCCACCAGTCAACCGGCCCGGGCCACTCAGACGCCATGGCACGGGACGACGGCCGGGGATCGCCCTTCATGCGCCGCGCGCCAGTGCCGGGGCGGGAAAGCCATGCCGCCGGGCAGCCCACACCACCACCAGCGTTGCCGCCAGCAGCCCCAGCAAGGCCGGTGCGAAGGCGCCGACACCGAGGCGCTCGAGCAGCACGCCGCCGATCCAGATGCCCACCAAGGACGAGACGCCGAACACCAGCAGTACCAGATCCGTACGTTCGGCCATGCTCGCCACCGCCAGGAACGGCGCGATGTAGGTATAGAGGATGTTGTGCGCCAGCACGAAGGCCAGCACCACGAACAGCACCGGGCAGATGCCAGGCACCGTGAACACCTGCCCCAGCGACAAGCGCTTGCCAGCCGCCTGCCCGGCGAAGTCCGGCAACTTGATGCGCACCCACACCATGAGCACCAGCGCCAGTGCGCTCATGATGCCAAAGCACATCCGCCAGCCCACCCCATTGCCGAGGAAGGTGCCGGTCGGCACGCCCAGCGACAGCGGCAATGGCGTGCCGACCATCGCAATGGCGATGGCCCTGCCCTTCTGGTGCTCGGGCACCATGCGCGCGGCATAACCCGCCAGCAACGCCCACAGCAGCCCGGCCGACACCCC
>JAEYZR010000159.1 GCA_023427945.1 Pseudomonadota bacterium
GAGCATGGCCAGGATGGCGAGCGCCACGGCCACTGGTGCACTCATGACCGGATCGTGGATGAGCATGCCGCACACCGCGCCGATCAATACCGACAAGGTGTTGCCGGCCACCACGCTCCACGGCTGCGCGACCGGGCTGGACGGCATGACGAACATCAGCAGGGCACTGGCACCCAGTGGTGCGAACAGCCAGACCTGACGTGCCGATTCGTGAAAGCCCGCCAGCAGACGCATGAGGAACACCGACACCAGCACACCGATGCCTGCGCCCACCAGGGCTCGCATTTTTTCCGACGTGCTGATGTGAAAAGGCGAGGGGCGCAGCCGCGCCAGCATCGATACGATCTTCAATGACTGCTCCGGACGGCCGGGCGCAGCCGGATGAGCAGGGCGGCCAGCGCACTGGCGCTGCACAGTCCCACGACCGCCAGCCAGCCGGCCCACGCCAGCAACAGGCTGCCCAGCGCCGCGCCGCTTGCCATGCCGATGAACATGCTGCCCAGGAATACGGCATTGATCCGGCTGCGCGCCTGGGCGTCCAGGCTGTAGATGATGGTCTGGTGCGCGATGAGCGTCGTCTGTATGCCCAGGTCGAACGCGACCGTTGCCCCGATCAGCAGGGCGAAGTGGGCGGGCGTGCTCAGCGCCGGACCCAGGAACATGACGACAAACGAGATCATGGTCAGACCAATGCCCACCCGCGTGACGATTTCCGGCCCAAGACGGTCGGACAGCCGTCCGGCAAACGGTGCGCCCAGCGCTCCAAGGGCGCCGGCCAGCCCGAACATGCCGGCGACACTGCTGCCCATGTGAAACGGAGCCTGGGTCAACATGATGGCCAGCGTGGACCAGAATGCGCTGAAGGTCACAGAGAGCAGTCCCTGGGCCATCGCTGCACGCCGCAGGCCCTCGTACTGGCGCAGCAGGGTCCACAGCGACCCCAGTAGCGCGCCATAAGGCAGCTGTGTGGTCGGCTTGAAATGCGGCAGGCGGCGCCAGAGTGCGAGGGCAAGCACGCCCACACAGGCTGCTGCAATGACATACATGGCCCGCCAGTTCCAGTGCTCGGCCACGAACCCACTGATGACCCGCGAGAGCAGGATGCCCAGCAGCAACCCGGTCATCACGATGCCCACGATCTTGCCGCGATGTTCAGCCGGGGCCAGCGTGGCCGCAGCGGGAACGACATCCTGTGCCAGCGTGGCAGCCAGACCGACCGCCAGGCTGGCCACCAGCAGCATCGTGACGGTCGGGGCAAGCGCCGAGGCGAGCAGCGCCAGCATCAGCGCCACGGCCTTGGCCAGGATGATCTTGCGTCGATCGATGCGATCGCCGATGGGCGCCAGCAGAATGATGCCCAGGGCGTAACCGAACTGATTCATGGTGGGAACCAGGCCGATGGTGCTGGTGGCTGTCTGCAAGTCCTGGCTCAACGCCGCCAGCATGGGTTGCGCGTAGTAAAGAGAGGCCGCGCTTACCCCGGTACTGGTGGCAAGCAGCAGGACGAGGCTGGAGGGCAGCCTTGTGTTCGTTTCTGACATGAGGAGCTCGTTGCTGTGTTGACTGACCGATGAGCGTGCGCCCGTCGGCAGGCGTCGATAGTAGTGCGCCTTCGTCGCGACCATGGGGTATACCATTGTCGATGTGTCGGAAAAACAAGCATGCGTTACCCGTACGCCCATCGAACGCAGGAGCACATATGTCGAATTTGCCGTTTACCCCTTACAAAGATCTGAACATCCAGCTCGATGACCATGTGGCGCTCATCGAGATGAACCGTCCTCCTCACAACTTCTTCGACATGGGCATGCTCAGCGGGCTGGTCGATGCCTTGCAGCAGCTCGACGAAATCGCCCAGTGCCGCAGCATCGTGCTGGCCGCCAATGGCAAATCGTTTTGTGCCGGCGCCGACTTCAGCGGCGAGGGCGAAGACGTCACCGCCAGTTCGCGACGCATCTACGAACGTGCCATTCAGATGTTCAGAAACAAGAAGCCCATCGTCTGTGCGGTGCATGGCAATGCCATTGGCGGCGGCCTGGGTCTGGCGCTGGTGGGCGACTTCCGGGTCACGGACGAAAACGCCCGTTTCTCAGCCAACTTCAGCCGGCTGGGTTTCCATCCTGGCTTCGGATTGAGCGTGACCATGCCACGGCTGATCGGGGCGCAACAAACCGCGTTGCTCTTGTTCACGGGACGCCGGCTTGACGGGAGCGAGGCCGTGCGCATCGGGCTGGCCGATGTATTGGCCGAACCGGGCTGCGTGCGCGAACAGTCGCTGGCGCTGGCGCGCGAAATCGCCGTGTCGGCGCCGCTGGCCGTTCAGTCCACCCGAGCGACGTTGCGGGCAGGCTTTGCCGACGCCATCGAACAAGCCCTGGCGCATGAGGCCGATGAACAGGCCTGGCAGTTTCGCACCGAAGATTTCAAGGAAGGCATCGCGTCGTACAGCGCGCGGCGTGCGCCGGCCTTCACGGGAAAATAGCCTGTCCAGGTGCGGATCAGTATCCTGCCCTCGTGCGCGTGCGCACCGCCGCGGCTGCCCGCCTGGCAAAGGCCTAGTTGGACTTCGCGCTCCCTGAGACGGATTCGCGCGAGGCAGGTAGGGCCTGCATCACCGACAGTGCCTCGGCGGCGTTGGCATCCGTCAGCCAGCGTGGCAGCTTGCTCTCGTTCACCGTGGACCGTGCGGCCACACGGCTCAGGCGTTCAAAGAATATGTCCGTGTCTATGCCACGCGCTTGCAGAGGCTCGCCCCACAGCCTGGCGTTGTGCTTGAGCTCGCCGTCCGAGGGCAGGTCGCCCCGGGTGGCCATGATGATTCTGTTGTGTGCGGGGAACTCCAGCAGATCGCCGAAAACCGACGCGTAGGTCATCCGTTCGCGTTCGCTCAGGGCAGAGGTGCCGGCGGTATTGCCCGCCAGCACGCCGTCGGGCGCAAGCACCTCGCGCACCATCAGCAGAAACTCCCGTGTGATGAGATGTGCCGGAATATACGTGTCGTCGAAAGCATCCAGCATCACCAGATCGTAGCGTTCGCCGCGTTGGATCGCCTGCCTGACGAAGTCTCGACCATCTGCGATGTGGACCCGCAGGCGCTCGGTGGCTTGAAATCCGAAATAATCGTTGGCGACTCGGACCACTGCCGGATCGATTTCGACATTGTCGATACGGGCATCGGGCAGCAGGGACGCGAACGCGCGTCCCAAGGTCCCACCGCCCATGCCGATGACCAGGATGCGACCGGGCCTGGGCTGCACGAGCAGCGCGGCAATCATCATGCGTGTGTAGTCGAAGGCCACGTGGTCGGGATCGGCCAACAGGTAGCAGGTTTCCGCATCGGGATTGTCCACGCGCCTGAACGTCATGCAGCGTTCGGTGTCTGTTTCGTAGACGACGACTGGAGAGAAGGCCGATGGCTCGACGTGAACCGCACGTCGCGCAGGCTGTGTCGACGATTCCGCGTGAGACGCGGCTGACGTGCTCCAGACGAACAACGATAGCAGGCCCAGACGGGCGAGGCGTCCGATCGGATTCACGGGTGCAACGGCGCCGGGCCGCATGGTCACTTCAGGGGGGCGGTTCCGGAAAGCAGGTCACCGCCTCCCACCGCTTTGTAGATGGCGATCAGGGCCACGAAGCGCTGATGGTCGCTTTGCACCATCTCCCGTCGCACCTGCAGCAGATTGCGCTCGGCATCCAGTTGGTTCAGGTAATTCACCAGGCCCCCGGCATACTGGGCCCGGGCAAGCGTGAACGCATCATCGGCGTTGGCCAGCCGGGTTTCCAGGGCAGCGTGCTTGCGTTGTTCGGCGCCATAGCGGACCAAGGCATCGTCGATCTCCTGCCAGGCATTCAATACCGTTTGCTGAAAGGCGACCGCCGCTTCCTGTTGCTGCAACTCACGCAGCACAATCACCGAGCGTCTGCGTCCCTGATCAAAGATAGGCAGACTCAGGCTTGGACCGATCTGCCAGTTCCTGGTGCCCCATTCACCGAATCTGCTGCCCTCGGTGGATTCGAAACCAAAGCTGGCTCCCAGGGTGATGCGGGGAAACAGATCGGCCGTGGCCACGCCAATATCGGCGGTGGCGGCGTGCAGTCTGGCCTGTGCGGCGCGAATGTCCGGACGCCTCTGTACGACCTCGCCGGGCAGCCCCACGGATAAATCCGGTAGCTGTGCGCTGAAGCGGTACGCCTCTGCCAGGCGATGAGGTGTGGCCTGACTCGCGTTTGCCGGCGTCGGCGAGGCTGGCATCGTCGGGGCAGGTGCCGCCAGCAGAGC
>JAEYZR010000163.1 GCA_023427945.1 Pseudomonadota bacterium
GTCGCCCTTCGGAGACTTGACCATCGGGCTGGGGTTACGGGCGGTGTCCAGCTGGAAGAACATGACGCGCACCGAAGGCTTGGTCACATAGCCCAGGCCGCTGTCCTTGATGCGTTTGAGATCGCGGGCAGCCGGATTTTCGATCAGGTCGAAGTCGCCCGACAACAGACCGGTCAGGCGCGGGCCTGCCGACGGCACCGCCACCATGCGCACGTCTTGCCACTCGGGCTTCTCACCCCAGTAGGCGTCGTTGCGCGTGAGCTCGATGCCACTGCCTTTCACATAGGATTTCATCACGTACGGGCCGGTGCCGATGGTGGCCCGTCCGCTGTTGAAGTCGTTGACCGTAGGCCAGGCACCGGTCACACCGCAGCCTTCGGTGGGCGCGAACGACAGTTTGCCGTGCTCGGCCACGCCGCTCCAGATCATGGGGACGCGCGCCAGTTCATTGGGGAACACCGGATACGGCGTGTGGGTGATCAGGCGAACGGTGTTGGCGTCGGGCGTCTCGATCTTGGCGATGCGCTTGCTGACGTTCTGGAAACCGCCGCTGATCGAGGTTTCGTTGTTCTGCAGGCGGCACATCGTGAACAGCACGTCTTCCGAGGTGAAAGGCTTGCCGTTGGAGAATGTGGCCTTGGGATTGAGCTTGAATTCCCAGGTCACGTCATCGATGGCCTCCCAGGAGGCCGCCAGCGCGGGCATCAGCTTCATGTCCGGGCTCATCGCCACCAGCGGTTCGAAAATGTGCGTGGTCAGCGCATCGTTGGGCGTTGCCTGATGGTAGTGAGGGTCGATCGCCGTGGGCTCCGAAGCCAGACCGATTTTCAGGGTCTGCGCCTGGGCACCGACGGCCACCAGGGCACCAAGGCTGCATACCAGCCGGGCCAAATTCGAAATGCGTACGGACATGTCGGACGTTCCTGGAAAGAGGAAAAGGGCGATTCTAGATACGCCCTCCTTTCCAAACAATTAGAATGTTTCGCAATACCTTTGCCATTTATCGAAACATCGGGTTAACCCTAAATGCTGAATCAAGCCGTCAAATACTTCCTGGAAGTGGCGCAAACCGGCAGTCTGAGCGCTGCATCGGCCAATCTGCATGTGGCCGTTTCAGCCATCAGCCGACAGATCTCGCGGCTGGAAGAAGAGGTCGGCGCCACCCTGTTCGACCGGGCCGCACGTGGCATGATTCTGACGGAAGCGGGCCGGGTCATGCTTGCGCACGCCCGGCGCACATCGCTTGAAACCGATGCCACGCTCAATGCGATCGCGGCGCTGCAAGGCTCGCCCGGAAACGTCATACGCGTGGCCTGTGCGCAGGGCCTGGCCAACGACCTGATACCGGCCTCGGCGGCACACTTTCGCAATCGTTATCCCGATACACGATTCGAACTCTGGGTGGGACAGTCGGGCACCGCATCACAGCGCGTGGCCGAAGGCGAGGCCGATATCGCCATGACCTTCAGTGTGCAGCCCGCCCAGGGCATCGTGGTGCGCCATGCCAACCAGTCGCGCGTCCTGGCCGTGATGGCGTCACGTCATCCGCTGGCGCATCACAAGGCGGTGAGCATCGCGCAGATCATGCAGTACCCGCTGGCCCTGTCCGACGCGGGCACCGTCTCGCGCACGATGTTCGACCATTCGCTGGGCATGGCCGGCACCTTCGTGCAAGCCTCGTTCACCAGCAATCATGCCGGCGCCCTGCACGCCTATGTGCGCGAAAGCCAGAGCATCCTGCTGGGCGGGTACATCTCCATGGTGACAGTGATCGGCCAGAACGATCTGGTAGCGCTGCGACTGATCGATCCGGAAATGCACTTTCGCAGCGTGCAGATTCAGGTCATGGCCGGGCGCCTGCTGCCCGAACGCATGGAAGCCTTCATCGATCATCTCGCCCTGGAGATGGCCCGCATACACGAAGAAGAACTGAGGGAGCTGGGCCCGTCGTGAAGGCGGGCGATCAACCCCGGCCGACGAAGGGCATGTTGGTCGCCATGACCGTCACGAACTGCATGTTCGCCGTCAGCGGCATGCTGACGATGGTGCGCACGGTCTGGGCGACATGGCTCACATCCATGCGCGGCTCCACCATCATGTCGCCGTTGGCCTGGAGAATGCCTGCGGCCATCCGATCCGTCATTTCGGTGGCGGCGTTGCCAATGTCGATCTGACTGCACGCAATGTTGTAGGCGCGGCAATCCAGCGATATCGATTTCGTCATGCCACGCACCGCGTGCTTGGTCGAGGTGTAGGCAATCGAGTGCGGTCGCGGAGTCATCGAAGAAATCGAACCGTTGTTGATGATGCGCCCCCCCTGCGGCGTCTGCTGTTTCATGATGCGAATGGCGCCCTGTGCGCACAGAAACATGCCGGTCAGATTCACATCGACCACATCGCGCCAGGTCTGTACCGGCAAGTCCTCGATAGGCACTGCCTGCGCACCCCGTCCGGCATTGTTGAACAGCACATCGAGCCGCCCGAAGGTCTCCAGGGTCTTGGCAAACAGGGCGTTCACCGAAGCCTCGTCGCTCACGTCCGTGGGCACCACCAGCGCCTTGCCGCCATTGGCGCTGGCCAGGTCGCGCGTGGCCTGCAGCATCTCCTCGCGCCGCCCGGCCAGCACCACATCGAAACCGAACGCCAGCAGGTCCAGCGCAACCGCCCGGCCGATGCCGGTGCCGGCGCCCGTCACCAAAGCGACCCGGCCACGGCCACTGTTGTGTACTGCGGGCGCGTCGTGCGCCTGTGTAGAGGACTTCATCTTCACTCCAGTTCGAAGAACCCGCACGTGCACGTACGGGTACAAGGGAAAATCAATGCAGGCGTGTGGCCGGTTCGTGCGCGTCGATGAACGCGATCAACGCACGCACAGCCGGTTCGTCGTTCACGCCCGATCCGCAGGGATCATACGGCGCAAGTCTGTGCAGCAGCACCATATCGGCAATGTGCGAGCGAGTGGCCAACGCCGGTTCGCTGGCCTCCGCGCGCAAAGCCGCCATCGTGACCACGTTATATAGCGCCGTGGCGGCCTGCCGCGCAAGATGGCCGAGATCCTCGTCGGCGGCACGGCGCGCCAGGGCAAAGGCGCGCGCCAGGCACTGGGCCTGAAGGTCCGCCAGTTCGGGCGCAGCAGGCACCCCTTGCGCAAGCAGCGATTGCACGTGCGCTTCGATGGCGGCCAGTCCGTTCGCCTTCTTCACCGCACGCAGCACGTCCAGCGCGACGATGTTGCTCGTTCCTTCCCATATCGAACCCAGATGGGCATCACGAACCAGGCGGGCATCGGCATACTCCTCGATATAGCCGCAGCCTCCCCGCACTTCCATCGCGTCACCCGTCACGCGGCGGGCATCGCGGCAGGCGCGGAACTTGATGAGCGGCGTCAGAATGCGCGCCAGTGAGGGATCGCCGCCCGCATCGGCCTGCACGAGCGCGCGCGCCGTCTGCATGACCATGCTGCGCGCCTGTTCGGTCGGCACCAGCAGCTTCATCAGTTGCCGCTGCATGAGGGGCATGTCGATCAGGCGCTGCCCGAAGGCGCGACGCTGGCGCGCCACGAAGGTCGCCTCAGTCATGGCGCGCCGCATCAGCCCGGCTGCGCGTACGCCATTGGACAGGCGCGAGTTGTTGATCATGTCCGCCATCTGCTGAAAGCCTCGGCCCGGCTCGCCGATCAACCATGCCGTCGCGCCCTCCAGCCGGATCTCTCCGCTTGCCATGGAGCGCGTGCCCAGCTTGTCTTTCAGACGCAGGATGCGGTAGGCATTACGACTGCCATCGGCGAGATCGCGAGGCAGCAGGAACAACGACACGGCAGCCAAGCCGGGGCCGTCCTCGCTGCGCGCCAGCACCATCGCAAAACCTGCATCCGGATTGGAGCAGAACCATTTGTCGCCATCGAGCCGCCAGGTGCCGTCGGCCTGCCGGGTGGCCCGCGTCGTGGTCGCGCCCACGTCCGACCCTGCGCCCTGCTCGGTCATGAACATCGCGCCCTGGCGCAGCGCGTCGAAATCCTGTGTGGCCACTTGCGGCAACACCGCGTCGATCAAATCCTGCGAACCATACCGGCACAGCGTGCGTGCCAGCGAATCGGTCATGCTGACCGGGCAGCACAGA
This sequence comes from Pseudomonadota bacterium, assembly GCA_023427945.1. Taxonomy (GTDB): domain Bacteria; phylum Pseudomonadota; class Gammaproteobacteria; order Burkholderiales; family Burkholderiaceae_B; genus Schauerella. The sequence continues at coordinate 4,120 of JAEYZR010000163.1, forward strand.
CCGAACTCGGCCTGTACAAAAAGGTAGGTGAGCGCGTATTTGCCCAGCGCAGGCATGCGCTCAGGCCACCCCAATACACCGGGCTGGTGCGACATGGCAGCCAGCCCGAATTCACTATAGGCGTAACGCTCGAGTTCGACATAGGCGGGATGCTTGACGACGGTCGCCCGGTCCGCGCCGCCCCGGGTGCGCACCGACAGCGTCGGGGGATGCTGGTCGGCCGTATGGGCAAGTTCGTCCAGCGTCGAACCCGCCAGGGCGCCCAGACGATGCAGGTGGGCACGCAGATGAGCGGCAAGCCCGGGCGGCAGATAGTAGTCGGCCATCGCCTGGCCGTAAGGGTCCGCCTCGTGCAGGTTCAATCCACGGCTATCGGGAACGTCGGTCGTCGTTGCCGCACTGGCATGCTGCCTGGTCATGCAGCCTCCTCGTCATGATTATCGCGGCCACCGTAGCCACTTTTTTGACGACTTTGCCTCGATTGGCGGCAGGAAGCAAATGGAACGGCAAGAAAAATGGCGTTATTCCTGCCCATGAAAAACGCCCCGCAGCCAGGACCGCGGGGCGTCGTTCGAATGGCGTGGTGTCTGGGGTGCCCGCCAGGCCTTGGTCATCAAGGCTTGATGACGTGCCAGACTTCCTTGAAATTGTCGCCGCTGGCCTCGCCCGGCTTGGTGTCCTTCACGTAGGTGTAGACCGGTTTGCCTTTGTAGGCCCACTGCTTGGAGTCATCGTCGCGGGTGATGACGGTCAGGTCGCCCGTCGGCTTGGCGTCCGATGCCGCCATGACGGGGGGCCATGCCTTGGCACATGCGTCATTGCACATGCTTTTGCCGCCACTGTCCTTGTCGAACGTATAAACCGTCATCCCTTTGGCATCCACCATCATGCCGCCCTGCTTCATCAATGGCCCATCGGCGGCGTGAACTGCACCGGCCAACAGCATCCCAAACCCCGCCGCAAGCGCGGTAGACAGAACTGATTTCATGGCAAGCCTCCAATCTGGAAATGGGCGGACGATCCGCGAGGCTCACACTACACCCTTCATTGCCGGAAAGTATTAACAAATGGCGTCAGCGCGCGATATACCTGTCGGGCCGGTGGTTCATGGCGATGATCAGGTTGAGCACGATCACCCCGAGAATCGAGGCCGCCACCGCCCGGGCATCGATGACCAGAAACGACAAGGCCATGATGCACAGATCCACACCCATCTGGAATTTGCCTGCCGCCAGCCCCCACCGCTCCTGGATGTACAGCGCCAGAATATTGACCCCGCCCAGACTGGACCTGTGCCTGAACAGCACCAGGAAGCCCACGCCCATGATGACACCGCCCATAGGCCCGACATAGAACGCTTCCAGCCCTACGGTGTGCAGGAACAAGGCGTGCAGATCGGCCATCAGGGCCACCAGCCCAACGGCCAGCACCGTCTTGATGGTGAACGGCCATCCCATGCGGAAATAGGCCAGCAGGTAAAAGGGGACGTTCAGCACGAAGAAGCAAAGGCTGAAAGGCAGACCCACGCTGTAGTGGATCAGGAATGCCAGGCCTGCCGTGCTGCCGGTGACGATGCCCGCCTGCTTGAAAAGCGCCAGCGCAAACGATATGAGCACAGTGCCCACGATCAGCGCCAGTGCATCCTCAAGTTTCGAGTGAGCCGCAGGAGGCGAAGGCGAATGGGAGACGTGTGGATGCATAGGACGATGCGAAGGCGGTTACTGCGCCGGACTTGCCCACAATGGTGCACCGCACAGGAACGCTCATCATACGGCTAAACGTTGCGCAGGAAATGCATTGAAACGAATGAATCGACCTCCCGCGGTGGCGGGCATGACTTCTGATGGCAGGGGGAGTAAATTGAACAGACTGCCCTCATGGCGTGCGCGGCACGCCTGACTCGGGAACTGGAGTATGAAATGAAGGTTTTTTCGTGGCGCAATGCGGCCCTTGCAATGGTTCTGGTCACCGCCAGCAGCCAGGCACTTGCCTGGGGCGGCCGGGGCGACTGGCGCGGCGGCTATGGGCACCACCATCGCTCGTCCAGCAGCCTGTGGATAGGCGGCGCGGCATTGCTGGGTGCGGGCGCACTGATTGGCTGGAGCGCGTCGCGCCCTTCCTATTCGACATCCGTCTATATGGGGTCGGGTTACGCCCCCGCTTATGGTTATGGGGGCTACTATGGCCCGGCCGTCAGCTACACCGCGCCACCGGTCTACGTGCAGCCTCCCATTGCCTATGTGCAGCCCCCGGTCACCTACGTCGCGCCTCCCGTGGTCTACGGCACGCCGGCGCCGCAGTATGTGCAGCCCACATACGACACCGAACGGGTAGCCCGCTACGCCCCCGCGGAAGAGGTGATCGCCTATCCCGCCAAAGGGCAGGACAAGGCACAGCAATCACGCGACCATGAAGCATGTCGCAACTGGGCCATGAACCAGAGCGGCTTCGACCCGTCTTTCGTGACCACCTATACGACCACCGCCAACACGGATTCCTATCAGCGTGCCCTGGGCGCGTGTTTCAAAGGACGTGGTTACAGCATCAACTGACGCCCCAGCTCAGACGCCAGGCCAGCGCCGCCAGCGTCACCATCAGAACGGGAAGGGTCAACACGACCCCCACCTTGAAGTAGTAGCCCCATGTGATGCGCACGCCCTTGCGTGCCAGCACGTGCAGCCACAACAGCGTGGCCAGACTGCCGATCGGAGTGATCTTCGGCCCCAGATCGCTGCCGATCACGTTGGCATAGATCATGGCCTCGCGCACCACACCGTGAGCCTGGGCCGCATCGATGGACAAGGCCCCGATCAGCACGGTGGGCAGGTTGTTCATGACCGATGACAGCAAGGCCGTGAGTATGCCGGTGGCAAACGTGGCCGCCCACACGCCGTGGACGGCAGACGCGGAGAGGATATCGGCCAGGTACTGCGTCAGTCCGGCATTGCGCAGGCCATAGACGACCACGTACATGCCCAGGGAGAACACCACGATCTGCCACGGGGCCTCTTTCAAGACCCTGCGCGTGGCGATGACGTGACCTGATGCGGCCACGCCCAGCAAGATGGCGGCGGCGACGGCAGACACCACGCTGACCGGCACGCCCATCGGTTCCAGCCAGAAAAACCCGACCAGCAAGGCTGCCAGCACCCACCAGCCTGCCACGAAGGTGCGGCGATCGCGCACGGCGGAAGAGGGTTCGGCAATCTGGCTGGCATCGAAGGAAACCGGTATGTCGCGCCTGAAAAACAGCCACAGCACCAGCAAGGTCGCTGCCACCGAGGCGACGTTCACCGGCACCATCACGGCGGCATAGCGATTGAAGCCGATGCCGAAAAAATCGGCCGACACGATGTTCACCAGATTGGAGACGACCAGCGGAAGACTGGCGGTATCGGCGATGAACCCCGCCGCCATGACGAACGCCAGCGTGGCCGCGGCGCCGAAGCCCAGCGCCGTGAGCATGGCCATGACGATAGGCGTGAGAATGAGCGCGGCACCGTCGTTGGCAAAAAAAGCCGACACCACCGCCCCCAGCAGGACAAACAGCGCAAACAGCCGGCGCCCGCGCCCTTTGCCCCACCGGGCCACATGCAGCGCCGCCCATTCGAAAAAGCCAGCCTCGTCCAGCACGAGGCTGATGATGATGATGGCCACGAAAGTCGCCGTGGCATTCCATACGATGCCCCAGACCACGCCCACGTCGTTGACATTGACCACGCCGGTCAACAGCGCCAGGGCCGCACCCAGGCAGGCACTCCAGCCTATGCCCAGCCCACGGGGCTGCCAGATGACCAGAACGAGCGTGGCCACAAAAATCAATGCTGCGAGGATCATCTCAGATATCCACCTGCCCACGGCCAACTTCGATCACGCGCCCACCCACCTGGATGCCGCCCCTGGCGTCCACACCCAGCACCAGCCGACACAGTCGGTTCATCTTTTCACCTTGAGTGACGTTCGCGCTCAGACTCGATCGCTTGCGCACCAGCGCAAGCCCCGCGCCCAGATTGGCGCAGGCCGCACCGGTGCCGGGATCCTCGACTGTCGCGCCATCGCGGATGAAAAAATAGCGCGCCCCGATGTCAAGGTGATTGCCGTTGTCCGCATTGATCGAAAACACATAGGCCGTCTTGCGGCCCAGGCTGCTGACAGGCCAGTCCTGCGCCCGGGCCGGGTCGAAGGACGCACGCGCCAGCGCATCGGCGTTGCGCACGGGCACAAGCAGATGATCCGAGCCCGTGTCCATCCACGCGGGATCGTGGGCCAGGTCCTGCCCGCTCAGCCCCAGCATGCCCGCAATGGCCTCGGGCGCGACGGATGGCGCCCAGCTTCTGGGCGGCCGCGCCAGGGGCGGTGCCAGGCTCCAGATGTCGGGCTGGGCCGGATCGGGAACCGACAGGGCCACGTCGCCGGCCTTGAAACGCAGAATCTGATGCGCACCCGTTCCATGGACGGCGCGCACCACCTGGGCGGTTCCCAGGGCCGGGTGCCCGGCAAACGCCATTTCGTGCCCCGGCGTGAACACACGCACGCAAGCGGTCACGCCAGCACCTTGCTGCTCGGGTGTCGGGGGAAGGACGAATGCCGTTTCAGACAAGTTGAACTGTCGCGTGAGCAACAGCATCGTCTGATCGCTCAGACCGCGCGCATCTTCAAAGACGCACAAAGGGTTGCCCTCGAATGTCGAGGGCGCAAAGACGTTGAGAATTCTGAATGCGTAGCGGGCCATGACGCCAGTCCCCTGATTCGGGGTGATAGGACAGGGCCGCTAGTGTAAGCC